>JAFUMU010000083.1 GCA_017482495.1 Clostridia bacterium
GTATCCGCGACCCTTTGTAATGCCTGTAATGTCGACCTTTTCGCCGCAAGCGAAGGTATCGGCGGCCACTACATCGCCAACGTTCATATCAGCTGCATTCTCAAGACGGAATTCCTTAAGGTGTCTCTTTGCAGAAACGCCTGCCTTCTTGAAATGACCTGCTCTGGGCTTGTTAACAAGCTTCTCTCTGATGTCCTCGAAGCCGAGCTGTACAGCTTCGTAACCATCAGTTGCTGTAGTCTTCTTCTGAACTACATAACAGGGACCGGCCTCGATAACTGTAACGGGAATTACAAGACCGTTTTCGTCGAAGATCTGGGTCATGCCCAGCTTCTTTCCGATGATTCCTTTTTTCATCTTTTTCCTCCAAATAAGGTTATTGGTTGACACCTCTTGATTTCCGGTAGCCACCCCGGGTATGTCAACTTGACCTTTCCGCCATCAAGCGCATTATATATAAATAATGAACGGTTCGCTCTGTACGGTGGAAATTATGGCTTAAAATTTGTTTTGCCGACGACCGAATTACTTAACTTCCTTAGCTTCGATCTCTACGCCGGCGGGAAGCTCAACACCGAGAAGTGCTTCTACAACCTTCGCATCTGCGTTAGCGAGAATAACAAGTCTCTTGTGTGTACGCTGCTCAAACTGCTCACGGCTGTCCTTATACTTGTGAACTGCACGAAGAATGGTGATTACTTCCTTCTCTGTAGGGAGCGGAATGGGACCGGAAACTTCGGCGCCGTTTCTCTTTGCGATATCAACGATCTTTGCTGCCGCTGTATCAACAAGAGTGTGCTCATAGCTCTTGAGTCTTACCTTGATCTTTGTTGCCACTTTATTTGCCTCCTGTATTTTTTCTTTGATGAGGCGGTGAACACGCTTCCGGGCGTTTCTAACCTTCCCTCAATTAAACCGGATCGCAGGGGACTTCTTTTTTCGGGACTCGCCCGAGGGAAAGGAACCTCTTAAATCCGGAGGGAGAGGGTTACCTACACACGATGGTACTTAAACCGCTCAGCCGCTCATATTCGCCTTCGCCCGATTAACTATCGGACATACTCCACGGAAATTTCCCGACTCACCGTAGCATAGTGGTCGGCCACCTCCCGCTTCATCGCACATCAAGCTCTATCATTTTATCATAAGTATTATAGGATTGCAATAAATTTTTTCAAATTTCTTCATAAAAATATTTTAAGAAATTGCAAGAACTTTTTGTACGTTTTTTGTGCACTTTTCACAATTAATCCATCATAACGCCGAAACCCACTCTTATTTTTAGGTAAAAATTGCGGTCATTTTACACCCGGATACAATATATTGTGTTTCCACGCCACATTTTACACTTAGTTAACAATTGTTCTGTTCCGGATTCAATTCACTGAAAATGTCATATTTTATGTACTTAAAAAAAGACTTCACGCGGAAGTCTTTTTTAGTATGCCATAAACTATACTTTTTCTTCAAAAGAATTTCGAAAAATTGAGAAGGAAGGATTTTTAAAAAAATCCCTCCCCCAAAAAACGATCACAATCATTTAAATTCCGTTATGTCTTCGATATAGCCATTCATAGCGGATCTTACCTCATCTTCATTTGATGCAAGAGTAGACATAAGATGTTCTGATGCATTTGATGCAGATTCCTCTACTATAGAAGCAAGCTTGCCCCACCCATACACCTCGCACAGGTCAAATCTTCCGCTTTCAAGAACTATTTTCAAATTTGCTCTTGACTTATCATCATTTACATATCTGAATTCCAATGCACCGTTAACATAAGTATCTCTTACACCGTCTTCTCTCCACGTCTCAGCCGCGAGATTTTCAAGAACTATACCTGTTCTGAGGAAGTTTCTGCCCGATGCAGGGATACCCATCGCCCAAACTTCTTTGCCGGAAATATAGGATACATAATCCTTTTGGTCTGATGAATACTTAGGCATGGGCACCACACCGAATTCAAACTCCGTCTTGCGAAGCTCGTTAAGCTCTCCCACAGTAAGAACGATAAAGAGCGAGCGTTCATTGAGAAACATATCAATATCGCTCATGTCATCCGCCTCATTAAGATCGGAATTATATATACCCGCCGCGCGATCAAAAAGACTATCCGTTATAAGGGTGTACACATCAAAGAACTTTTCATTATTGATGCATGTCACATAAGGAAGATCATATTCGTCCTTGCCACTCATGCTCACATCGCACCCGAACATCATAGGCAACGCTATAGTTCTGTCAAGAGCAAGCCCGAATGTATCGTGACTTTCCATAGCGCCATCGCCGTTTTCATCAACTGCCGCCATCTGAGCAAGCTCCATCATTTTATCAAATGTCCAAAGACCGGTTTCTGCAAGAGAGTATGGATCCTCTGCGCCATCGATCTTTTCTATCATCTCCATATTGAAGCCTACAAGATTATGAGCGTCATAGTATGAAAGCTGAATATCGCTGAAGAGAAGATAGGTTTGCGAATCCACAGAAAGATCCGACATGGCTCTGTCATTCCACCAAGGCTTTTCGTAATCTGCCTCCACCAGGTAATCAGAGGACACCAGGTAGCCGTTTGCCGCCATAGACGCCATATAAGAAGCAGAATTCCACACAGCACTGTACAGATCCTCGTCGCCGGCAAGAACAGACTGGCAGGCAGTCTTATAGACCGCCTCCGGAGTATCCCTTACCTCCTCTATGACCACATTCAGTCTTGATTCAACATTACGGTTTCTTTCGTAGATAACATCGCCCAAGACATTGCCCGAAATAGTCTCTGCATCTATTTTGGATGAGGGAAGACCGTTTTTTCCGTTCAAAATGCGAAAAACGTATCCATCATACTGACCCTTTGGCACATCAGCAAATATCTCGCCCTCTTCAGGGCGAAAATCAGCCGCGGGATCGTATTTGTAATCACTTCCGCTCTTACACCCTGCAATGGCAAGCACTGATGCCGCCGCAAGAATGGCAGAAGCTATTTTTATGACTTTTTTCTTCATATTTTTAAATATCATATATCAGCCTGCGAAATATACTGTGAAGCATACTTGGCAATAAACTCTTTTCTTGCAGGAAGATTATCTCCAAGGAGCGTATCGAAGATTATAGCCGTCTGCGCCGCGTCAGCCTCGCTTACTCTGATAAGTCTTCGTGTTGCAGGGTTCATGGTGGTCTGCCACATCATATCAGGCTCATTCTCACCGAGACCCTTGGAGCGCTGGATGGTATATTTTGAATTACCCAGCTTTTCAAGTATTTCCGCCTTTTCGGGCTCGTTATACGCAAAATATATTTTATCCTTGCAGGTTATCTCATAAAGCGGCGATTCTGCTATATATACCTTACCCTCCTTAATAAGGGTGGGAAGGAGGCGATAGAACATTGTAAGCAGAAGCGTTCTTATCTGGAATCCATCCTCATCGGCATCGGTACAGATGATTATCTTTGACCAACGGAGATTTTTTATGTCAAAGGTCATCATATCGTCCTTTGCCTTTGTCTTTATCTCGACACCGCATCCTATAACACGGAGCAGGTCTACAATGATATCGCTTTTGAATATTTTATCGTAAGTGCTTTTAAGACAGTTGAGAGTTTTACCTCTGACGGGGATTATAGCCTGAAACTCCGCATCGCGACCCAGCTTACAGCTTGTCATAGCAGAGTCACCCTCCACTATATAGACCTCTCGCTTTTCCGGATCCTTGGAACGGCAGGAAACGAACTTTTCAACTCTGCTTGCAACATCTGTCTGTGAAGCAAGTTTCTTTTTGATATCAAGCTTTGTAGTTTCAGCTCTTTCTCTTGCTCTCTTATTTATAAGCACCTGAGAAAGGAACTTGTCCGCCTCTGTGGGATTTTCGGCAAAATAAAATTCAAGCTGCTCCTTCATAAAAGCTGTAAGAGCTTCTGCAATAAAGGAATTTGTTATAGCCTTCTTGGTCTGGTTTGCATAGGAGGTCTGAGTGGAAAGAGAGTTTGTAACAAGCACAAGGCAGTCCTCAATATCGGAGAAGGTCACCTTGGATTCATTTTTATTATATTTGCCGAGAGCCTTAAGACGCTTGTCCACCGCATAGGTAAATGCTGTTTTTACAGCTCTCTCAGGGGAGCCGCCGTGCTCAAGAAAGCTGGAGTTGTGATAATATTCAAGAACGTTAACTGTGTTCGATATACAAAAAGCAACATCGGCAACAAGTCGGTATTCGTCCTTGTCATCACGGTCGCGGCCCTTTGTTTCAGGCATCTTCCACAGAACAGGCTGCGTCATTGCAGTCTCACCCGCAAGTCTTGCTACATAGTCAGCTATACCCTTGGGATATTCAAATTCCTTTGTGTCAAAGCTTCCGTCGGGATTCTCCCAGTTAAAAATAAATTTAAGACCTGCATTTACCACAGCCTGCTTCTCAAGCACCTCTTCGAAATGGGCACGAGGAATAGCTATGTCGGTAAATACCTCAAGGTCGGGACGCCAGTATGTGACAGTACCCGTCTTCTTTTCCCTTCTCTCAAGCTCTCTTATCTGCATCTCGCCGACAGGATTACCTTTTTTAAAGGACATATGGCGCTCATTTTTTCCGTCGTAAGAGTATACCTCGAAAAACTCGGAGGAATACTGAGTTGCGCAGGCACCGAGACCGTTAAGACCAAGGGAAAACTCGTATGCGGAATCTCCGGAGTTGTTATTATACTTACCGCCTGCGTAAAGCTCGCAGTATACGAGCTCCCAGTTATAGCAATTATACTTTTCGTTGTAATCCAGAGGGACGCCGCGTCCCTTGTCCTCTACCTTAAGAGAATGGTCGGCATATGCCGTAACGGTGATAACATTACCGTATCCCTCTCTTGCTTCGTCAGCAGAATTGGACAGTATTTCAAAGAAAGCATGGCAGCAGCCCTCAAGTCCGTCAGACCCGAAAATGACCGCAGGGCGCAGACGAACTCTGTCAGCGCCCTCCAGCTTTTCAATTGATTGATCGTTATATTTTACAGTTCCTTTTTTCTCAGCCATTAAAAAATATACCTTTCAACAAACTGAATATTAATTACCAGTCAAATTTTGTGATCTTTCCCTCAGGAGTGATTATAAGATATCCGCTGTTAGTATATCTGTCGTCTTCTTCGATATACGCAGCTATTCTTATCTTATAATCCCCCTCATCAGTCATTTCCTCAAATCTATAGGATAACTTGTATCCGGAGTCGGGATCAACATCACCGTTATAATCACGTGCGATCTGCAGAGCTCTCTCAACAGTCATAGCGGTCGCAGGTTCTGTTGCAGGCTCGGTAACATCTTCAGTATCAAGTTCGTCATCCTCTGTTTCCGTCTCCTCACCCTTACCCGTTGTTGTCTCTTCGATAATAGGAGCAGGAGGATCCTCACGCTCCGATGTGGTTCCATCTCCGTTCTCATCTGTGGTAACATCATAGGCATCCGTTGTATCCTCAGGTGTATCGTCAGTTCCCTTGCAGGAAGCAAGAGTAACTACAGCAGTGAGAATAAGCATAATAGCAATTAACTTTTTCATAAGCGACCGCCTTTCTTTTATTATTTAGCTCCTATCTGCAGTGACTTAAGATAAGCCGCCTCGGTAAGTGTTTCCATATTATACATCAAAAGCACCTTATCGATATCATTTGTCTCAGCATAACGTAGCATTGATGCAGGATAGTAACGAAGGTCAACAAGAACAAGGTCATAATGGCGCGCAAGAAAAGGCACAAGAGAATGTGCAAAGGAGTCCTTTACTACAAGAAGTGTTTCCCTTTCCTCGTCCGTATTCTTTGTGATCTTTGTTATACCGTGATTGCCTCCGATAAAGGAAGCGTATTTATCCTTTTCGTTTAAAAACTTTTCCACATAGAAACCGTTGCAAACAGCATATTTTGCACCGTCCTCCTCAATATGTGTGAAGCCTTCAAGACCTTCAAACTCTCCCGACTTATCGATGATCTTCATTGTATAATCCTCATCTCCGTCAAATCGGTAGTATTCGATGGTGTCGCCCTTAGTCCACTTAGCCCCTGCTGCAGACCAGGTAGTACCGTAAAAGTCGTCCGTCACTGTCTCTATTCTGAAATCATCCTCAGCATAGGGAGTGCCTCCAAGCTCTGTTATTATCTCAACATACGCAAGATATGCACCGTGTGAGGTCCAGTGATGGTCGGAATCATAATAAAGACCGTCATCGTTTTTTGCAGCTTCTCTGAGAGTATTTCTCAGATTAAGATAACTAAGCTCTCCGCCTGCCGCTATCTCATCAAGCTTATTCCATATGCGGTCGGAATAGTATGAGCCGTAATAGGACGGTAATTTATTATCATAGACATCCATCTTTCTGCCTGCAAAGGCTGCCACCACATCTATTCCCTTTTTTTCTGCTGCATTTTCAAACTTTGCCGCAGAGGATACATTTATGTTGAGAAAATCCTCGTTGGGATAATCGTTTCTCGCCACAAGAAAGTCACCGATAATAAATGTATCGTTATTGACCTGCTTAAGCTGAGCTGTCTCACTTACAGCCTTAAGCCCAACAAAGAACTTTCTTGCAGGAAACTGATCTGCCATATATTCGCCAAACTCGCTCGTGAATTCACCTGAAAGGAAGGTCTCACGAGTAAACTCCGGAAACATTTTAAGTCCGCTTTCCTCGGAAGTATATTCCCTATCGGGCACTACCCAAAAGAGGATAGCAAAAATAAAGATAAATGCCATTGCCAAAATCGAGCACAGCCAGTTAGAGACCTTGCTCTTATCCTTAAGCGAAAGCTGAAGCTCAAGAAGTCTGTCAGCTTCGCTGTCACCGTCTATCCTCTTTTTTTTAGGAGCGGGAACCGCATCAACATTTTTCTCTTCCATAACAGCTCACCTCCGCTTAGAATCTAAAATAAAGGAAGGGATTATATGACGAATCAACCAGATACGCCGTACATACTACAAGCATAAACACTGCAACCACACTGAGTACACACCTGCAAATCTGATTTTTTTCATAGATCTTATAGAATATCTTTCTCGGCAGAGGTGTAGACGCAACGCAAAGTACAGCAACGAAGAACAGATTGCGCACAACATCAAATGTTACACCGGGATCAGTAAAGCCTACGACCCCCTGGCCGAACATCTGAGAAAGGAAGGTAACTCCTGCGCCAAGATCTTCAAACACGAACAGCCACCATCCAAACAGCACTATCACAAGGCTGTATATATGGCTTACAAAGGAAGGAAGCTTCTCAAGCCACTTCATCAGGAAGGCTTTCTCTATAAGGAGGAACAAGCAGTAGTAAAGGCCCCAAAGAACATAGTTCCAGCTTGCGCCGTGCCAGAAGCCTGTAACAAGCCAAACTACTATAATATTGCGGTACATTTTCCACTTTGCACATCTGTTACCGCCCAAGGGAATATAAACATATTCTCTGAACCAAGTGCCCATGGAGATATGCCATCTTCTCCAGAATTCCGTTATACTCTTTGAAACATAAGGATAGAAGAAGTTCTCCTTAAATCGGAAGCCCATCATCTTGCCGAGACCGATCGCCATATCCGAATATCCGGAAAAGTCAAAATATATTTGGAATGCGTAGAATATAAGTCCCGCCCAAGCACCAAGCACCGTTGCATTTGTGTCGGAAAGTGCTCTGAAATGATCCCACATAGCGCCTGCAGCATTTGCAAGAAGTATCTTCTTGGAAAGACCGCATATAAATGTACGTATACCGGAGGCAAAAAGCTCTATATTATGAGGACGGCTGCGAAGCTGGTCGTCCACGTCCTGATATCTTACGATAGGTCCTGCAATAAGCTGAGGGAACAGAGTTACGTAAGCACCGAAGGAGGCAATATTCTTCTGAACCTTAGCATCGCCTCTGTAAATGTCGATGGTGTAAGACATTGTCTGGAAGGTGTAGAAGGAAATACCGATAGGAAGCTCCACATCAGCAAATGTGGGAATAGCCTGCAGAAAATCAAGGGGGATAAGCTGCAGATTGGTGACAATAAACGTGTAGTACTTAAAAAATCCAAGAACAGCTAGGTTAAGCATAGCACTGGCGATAACAGCCGCTCGCGCTTTTTTCTTATTGGTCTCCCGATATTTTCCCGCAAAATAACCGCATATGTAGTCTACAATTATGGAGTATACCATTATGAACACATATAAAGGCTCGCCCCAACCGTAGAAAACAAGGCTCACAATAAGGAGCACAAAGTTACGAAGCTGCAACGGTACTGCAAAATATATAAAAATGCTTGCGGCAAAATAGAGAAACAGGAATTCAAGAGATGAAAATACCATATTCCCTCCACAGTTACTAATTTTCTATCATAGTATAACACATCTTTGTTAATAAATAAAGAAGAAAATTATTTTTTGCAAACTTTTAACTTTACTGTTGTTTCTGAAATATATTTAGTGTATAATCTTTCATATCTTATTTTTTAGTTCTCCGGAAAGGGTGTGTTATGCCCTCTCTTTCACAGAGATGTCATAACACAATAAATATATCAAGGACATATACTATGAACATTTCAAATGAAACAAGGTCGCTCTGCCTGCAGGCGGAGGAGGCGCTAAGCGAGCAGTTTGCTCATATAGATAAGGTTTCCCGCATATGCACGGAACGGGTCATGGACATTTTCCGCGAAGAAAGAGTTAACGAATCCATGTTTGCCGCAACGACGGGCTACGGCTACGGCGACCGCGGACGCGATGCCATCGACCGAATTGCCGCAAGAATTTTCGGCGCAGAAGCAGGATTTATGCGCCCTTCAATACTCAGCGGTACCCACGCCATCTCCATCGGTCTTTTCGGACTTCTCCGTCCCGGCGACATAATGCTTTCCGTTACAAGCGCGCCCTACGACACACTTCGCGGAGTTATCGGTATCGGCGACAGCTGCGGACAGGGCAGTCTTGACGAATTCGGCGTTGAATACCGTCAGATAGAGTTCAACAGCGAGGGCTACATAGACATTCCTGCTCTTGATGCCGCTATTACAGAATGCGGCGACAGGCTGAAGGTGGTATTTATGCAGCGCTCCAAGGGTTATCTTGACAGACGCACGCTTTCAGTTGCTGAAATTGCAGAGGTTGCCAAGCTGGTTCACTCCAAGTGCAATGCTTACGTGGTTCTTGACAACTGCTACGGTGAATTTACGGAAACCACCGAGCCCGCCGCCCACGGAGTTGACCTTATGATAGGCTCACTCATAAAAAATCCCGGAGGCGGTATGGCTGATATCGGCGGATATCTTGTAGGCTCCCCCAAGGCTGTAGAGCTTGCAAGCTACAGACTCTCCTGCCCCGGAGTCGGGCTTGAAGTCGGCGCATCTCTCGGTCAGAACAGAAATCTTCTGAGAGGTCTGTTCTTTGCCCCCCACACCACAGCTCAGGCATTGAAAACAGCCCATCTTGCCGCATATATCTTTGACAGTCTGGGCTACGAGGTCTCTCCCGGACCCTTCGAGAAGAGAAGCGACATTATTCAGACAGTCAAGCTGGGAAGTCCCGAGGGACTTGTTGATTTCTGCCGCGGCATTCAGTCTGCGTCTCCCGTTGACGCATATGTTTCTCCCGAAGCCTGGGATATGCCCGGATATGACGATCCTGTTGTTATGGCGGCAGGTGCATTTATCGGAGGCTCCTCCATCGAGCTTTCCGCCGACGGCCCCATCCGTCCTCCCTACATTGCATTTATGCAGGGCGGTCTTACCTACGAAAGCGCACGTCTCGGCATTATGGCAGCAGCTGACAGGCTTAAGAAATGATTAGTAATGCAGGGAGGCTTTTTAAGGAAAAGCCCCCTGCACCCCCAAAACCTTTTCGGATAAAATCCGTGGGTCCGCATAATGCACAGCCAAAGTATATGGCACAGAGCTGCGTCAAGCAGTATGAAAAAAGTATTTGCACCGGGTTGACCAAATCAATAACATATGGTATAATATTACGACTGAACAGGCAGCGGCAAGTCCGCGAAGCCGGGTCTTACAAGACAACAGATACGCATCTGTGGGACAGTACACAAAAAGCTGTTTCTCAGATGCTTTTTTATTTGGGAGGTACAATTGAAAAAAGAGATAAACAGATCGAAAATAGGGCAGATATCCGGAATAATCGGAATAATATGCAACTGCGTTCTTTCTGCAACCAAAATATTCGCAGGAGCCGTTTCAGGTTCCCTGTCAGTTACAGCAGACGGATTAAACAATCTCAGCGATGCCGCAAGCTCCGTCGTCGCCTTTCTCGGTTACAGGCTGTCCGAAAAGCCCGCAGACAAGAAGCATCCCTTCGGACACGCAAGAATAGAGTATCTTGCCAATCTGACGGTTGCAACCCTTATGCTTTTTATGGGATTTGAGCTTACGAAATCATCCGTTATAAAAATGATCTCCACCGAAAAAGCCTCATTTTCCGTCCTCACCTTCATCATCCTTGCCATATCCATAGCAGTAAAGATATTTATGATGCTGTTCAACAGGCATATGGGCAAAAAGATATCTTCAGCTACACTTATGGCGGTTGCCGCAGACAGCAGAAACGATGCCATAGCAACAACCGTTGTTGCCCTTTCAGCCGCAACCGAATATTTTTTCAACATCAAAGTCGACGGTATAGCAGGACTTCTTCTGGCATTATTCATACTTTACAGCGGAATAATCACGGCCAAGGGCGCCGTCTCCACTCTTTTGGGCGAGGGCGGGTCGCCGAAGCTGAAAAACGAAATAACAGCTCTTATCCTCTCAAACAATGATATCATAGGATGCCACGACCTTATAGTACACGACTACGGGCCCGAAAAAATATACGCCAGCATCCACGTTGAGATGAACAAAAACGCCACTCCTATGTACAGCCACAGAATAATCGATCTTCTTGAGAGGAAATGTCTTAAGCGCCTCGGTGTGCATCTGGTCATCCACCACGATCCCGTTGCAACCGACGATCCGGGGGAAAATCAGATCCGACAAGCAATAGAAGATTTTTTATCGGAAAGAGACCCTCGGCTAAAATTCCACGATCTTCGCATAGTTGAGCGAAATACCGCAACTCTTCTCTATTTCGACATAGAGATCCCCGAAGAAATCTTCGGTGAGCGGCACAGCATTGCTCTTGAGCTTGAATCACATCTGAACGAAAGCCTCAGCCGCCGCTTCATACTGAATATTACCTACGACATTTAAAAAAACGCATTGGTCTCGCTAAACGAAGCCAATGCGTTTTTATCATATCTGAAAATTATTTGAACTTAGACTCGCAATAGATACAGCGATATACCTTGTTCTCGCGGTCGATGAGTTTGAACTTATGGGGAAGCTCCTGCTCTATGGAAGTGATACATCTGGGGTTCTTACAATGAATAACGTCGCTGATGGTATCGGGAAGAGAGAGGTGCTTGCGCTCAACAACCACGGAATCCTCTATCTTATTGATAGTAACGCCGGGATCGATATAGCCGATAACGTCAAGATCCAGAGCAACAGCCCCGTCGATCTTGATAATATCCTTCTTGCCCATTTTCTGGCTGTATGCGTTTGTGATGATGGCAACAGGGCATTCAAGCTCGTTAAGGCGAAGGATCTTATAAAGCTTCATACCGTTACCTGCGCTGATATGGTCAAGAACAGTACCGTTTTTAATAGGGTTGACTAACATTTGCATTTCCTCCTTATTCTATTCCCAGGAGCTTCATAATAAGCGCCATTCTTATGATCTTACCGTTGAATACCTGCTTGAAGTAACAAGCTCTGGGATCGTCGTCAACTGCAACGGATATCTCATTAACTCTGGGCAGGGGATGGAGGATGCACATATCGCTCTTTGCATTTTCAAGCTTATCGGGAGTGAGGATATAGCTATCCTTCAGGCGGATATAATCAGCCTCGTTGAAGAATCTCTCCTTCTGAACTCTTGTCATATAAAGGATATCAAGCTCGGGCATTGCATTCTCAAGGCTTGTTGTTTCAACATATGTGATGTTATCCATCTTATCAAGAGCGTCCTTCATATATCCGGGGAGCTTAAGCTCGTCGGGTGAGATAAGAACTATCTTAACGCCCTTATATCTTGTAAGGGCATCGATAAGGGAGTGAACCGTACGTCCGAACTTAAGGTCGCCGCAGAAGCCCACTGTTATGTTACCGAATGTACCCTTTTCGCGTCTTATGGTGAGCAGGTCTGCAAGAGTCTGAGTGGGGTGATTGTGTCCGCCATCGCCTGCGTTGATGATCGGCACTGTGCTCTTCATGGAAGCAACAAGGGGCGCGCCCTCCTTGGGATGACGCATTGCAATGATATCAGCATAGTTGCTTACAACGCGAACTGTGTCGGAAACGCTTTCGCCCTTAGATGCAGAGGAGCTTCCCGCATCGGAAAATCCGATAACGTGACCGCCCAGCTCATACATTGCCGCCTCAAATGAAAGACGTGTTCTTGTGGAGGGCTCGAAGAAGAGAGTAGCGAGCTTCTTCCCCTCGCACTTGTGCGCATACTTTGCAGGATTCTCGATGATATCAAGACCTGTATTAACAAGCTGATCTATCTCCTCTACGGAGAGATCAAGAATACTTATAAGACTTCTCATTTTTTGTATTCCTTTCAGAGTTTCAAAGGGGGGTATTATCAGCCTACAAATTCAGCCATGCAACGGCGGTATGCCGCAACAGGGTCTGCAGCCGCTGTGATAGGTCTGCCTACAACGATATAGTCGCTGCCGATCTCCTTAGCCTTCTCGGGAGTTGTAACGCGAACCTGGTCGCCGATGTCGCCGTCTGCAAATCTTACGCCGGGAGTTACCGTGAAAAACTCCTTGCCGCAAGCTTCCTTAACGAGACCTGCCTCAAGGGGAGAGCATACAACGCCGTCAAGTCCTGCAGCCTTAGCATTCGCCGCATAGTGGCAAACAACGTCTGCAATATTTTCGTTAATAAGAAGGTCGCGTGTCATGACCTCCTGGCTTGTGGATGTGAGCTGTGTAACAGCAAGAAGGATAGGACGGCTGCCATCTTCTCTTGTAAGGCCCTTGATAGCTGCTTCCATCATGGGGATAGTGCCTGCGGCGTGCAGATTACACATATCAACGCCAAGGTTTGCAAGAACAGACATTGCCTTCATAACTGTGTTGGGGATATCGTGGAGCTTAAGGTCGAGGAATATCTTATGTCCTCTTTCCTTGATCTCACGAACGATATCGGGGCCTGCTCCGTAGAACAGCTCCATACCGATCTTAACGAAAGGCTTCTCCTCCTCGAACTTGTCAAGGAATTTCATACATTCATCTCTTGAGGGAAAATCGCATGCGATAATTACGTCACGTCCCATTAGTGTGCTCCTCCTATTATATCAGATAGTTTATTAATACCGTATTTTTCACAGGCCTCGGGCAGAGCCTCGATAATATCCTTACAAGCATAAGGATTAACAAGGTTCTCAGCACCTACCTGAACTGCGCTGGCGCCTGCAAGCATAAGCTCGATCACGTCATCTGCGCTTCTTACTCCGCCCATACCGATTATGGGAATATTGACCGCCTCGTATACCTGATAGATCATTCTGCAGGCAACGGGGAAAATAGCGGGTCCGGAGAATCCTCCCATCTTGTTTGCAATAACGGGCTTCTTTGTCTTAAGGTTGATTCTCATTCCGAGAAGAGTATTTATCATAGAGATACCGTCGGCGCCCTCTGCCTCAACTGCGCGAGCGATCTCGGTAATATCTGTAACGTTGGGTGTAAGCTTGATATAAACAGGCTTATTTGTAACGCTTCTGACAGTCTTTGCAACAGAAGCAGCAGCAGCCGCGTTAGTACCGAAGCTGATACCGCCGCCGTGAACGTTGGGACAGCTGATATTTACCTCGATAATACCAACCTGATCAACTGCGTCCATCTTCTCTGCGCAAAGCTTATATTCGTCAAGTGAAAATCCGCTTATATTTGCTATAAGAGGCTTCTTATAGAATTTTGCAAGGTGGGGAAGCTCCTCGTTTACCACCTTTTCAACACCGGGATTCTGCAGACCTACGGAATTGATAAGTCCCTCTGTGCATTCAGCTATACGGGGAGTGGGGTTACCGAAGCGGGGCTCGGCTGTGGTTCCCTTGAAGGAGATGGAGCCGAGGATGTTTATATCGTAGTAATCTGCAAATTCATAGCCAAAGCCGAAGGTTCCGCTGGCGGGAATTACAGGATTGTCAAGCTTGATGCCGGACAGTGTTGTTGAAATGTCTACCATATGATCTCTCCCTTTCTGAGAACCGGACCTTCCTTGCAGATTCTCTTGTTACCGTATTTTGTCTTGCAGCTGCATCCCATGCAAGCGCCGAATCCGCATCCCATTCTTTCTTCGAAGGAAAGCTGGCCGTCAAGCTCGCTTGCGTTGTAGAGCGCCTTCAGCATAGGCTCGGGACCGCATGCGTAGTAGAAGGTGGGAGCTTCAACTGTCTCAAGAGCGTTGGTAACGAATCCCTTAACTCCGTAGCTTCCGTCGGCTGTTGCAACGATAACGTCTGCGCCGATAGCCTTGAAGTCGTCCTCGCAGAAGATCTCCTCTTTTTTATTAAATCCAAGGATCGCCGTAACCTTCTTGCCCTCAGCAATAAGCTCCTTTGCAAGAAGGAACATGGGAGGAACACCAACGCCGCCGCCGATAACAACAGCGTGATCTCCGGAAAGGCTTGTGTCAAATCCGTTGCCGAGACCTGTAAGAACGTCAAGCTCGCCCTCTGTCATATTCATCATAGCCTCTGTGCCGCGACCGACCACCTTATAGATGACGGTAACAGTACCCGCTTCTCTGTCAACGTCGTGAACGGAGATGGGACGGCGAAGATAGAAGCCCTCGAGAGCGATATTGATAAACTGACCGGGAGCAGTTATATGAGATACGTCGCCAGAGAGCACCATTTTATAAACCATAGGTGCAATGCACTTATTTTCAATTATCTTATAAATGCCTTTATTCATCTCTATATCCTTTCTTATGCCTTATATGCTACGTTACCGTCGCAAACAGTAAGGAGGCATTTACCGTATACCTTATCTCCCGCAAAGGGAGTTGCGCGGCCCATCGTTGCAAAGTCGTCGGGGCAAACAGTATATTCACAGCTTACGTCAAAAACTGTAAGGTTTGCAACCTGTCCCTTCTCAATGCCATGCTCTCTTCCGAGTCCGAAGCGGCGGCAGGGATTTTCGTACATTATTTCAACCAGCTTCTCAAGAGTGATAACGCCTGTCTTTACAAGGTGAGTATACATTTCTGCGAAGGCTGTTTCAAGACCCACAACGCCCATAAGGCTCTTTTCAAGGCCTCTTCCTTTTTCCTCGGCGGAATGGGGAGCGTGGTCAGTTGCAAGCATGTCGATGGTGCCATCCTTGATTCCTTCAACAAGGGCTTCCATATCGCTTCTTGCGCGAAGGGGAGGATTCATCTTGAATCTTGCATCCTCCATGAGATCCTCATCGCAAAGGATGAGATAGTGAGGTCCTGTTTCGCAGGTGATATCAACGCCCTCGGCCTTAGCCTGTCTGATTATGTCAACGCTTTCCTTTGTGGATATATGGCATACGTGGTAGGGGCATCCTGTTTTCTTAACAAGCTCGATATCTCTTGCTATCTGCACCCATTCGCTCTCAGAGCATATGCCCTTGTGACCGTGTGCTGCGGCATACTGACCGTCATGGATATATCCGCCGCGAAGAAGCTCGTTTACCTCGCAATGGGCAACGATCATCTTGCCTAGCGACTTTGCCTTGTACATAGCCGCCTCCATCATAGAGTCTGCCTGAACTCCGCGTCCGTCGTCGCTGAATGCAACTGCCTCGGGCATAGCCTCCATATCGGAAAGCTCCTCGCCCATCTGCCCCTTTGTGATGGTGGCATAAGGATGAACTCTTACTACAGCATCGCGCTCGATGATGTCAAGCTGTATCTTCAGATTTTCCGCAGAGTCGGGTGCGGGCTTAAGGTTGGGCATTGAGCAAACATCTGTATATCCGCCTCTTGCCGCCGCCGCAGTACCGCTTGCGATGGTCTCTTTGTATGAAAAACCCGGCTCTCGCAAATGTACATGTACATCGGCAAAGCCGGGGAAAATAAAGCTACCGTTCAAATCGAAAATAATAGCATCATCGGGGACAAAACCGTCACTGAAAGTGTCGGAAATAATACCGTTGTCAATAACAAGAGTGCCGTATTCAAAGCCGTTTTTAGTATAGATATTTGCGTTTTTGAGTACTGCGTTCAGCATACTGTCCTCCATTATATTCATTTTTATAAGTATACCATATTCCGCAAAATGTGTCAAGCAGAATTAATACCCTTTACTTCTGTTTTAGTGTACAAAAGATACCGCAATTACTCATCGGTTTTCGCCGATTTACAGTACAACCTTCCGCTTTCTTACTAAAAAATCGCATTCAGCCGACCGACCTGTTAAAAAGACTTGTTTTAAACTCACATTTGTGATATAATATTATATTATCGAAAAAAAGAGGTAGATAAAAAATGACTAAGATAGATATTTTCTCAGGCTTTCTCGGAGCAGGCAAGACCACTCTTATAAAGAAGCTTATTTCCGAAGCATACAAGGGCGAAAAGCTTGTTCTTATTGAAAACGAATTTGGTGAGATCGGCGTTGACGCAGGATTTCTTACCGACGCAGGTATCAACATCACAGAAATGAACTCAGGATGTATATGCTGCTCTCTTGTGGGAGACTTCAGTCAGGCACTTAAAAAGGTCATAGCAGAATATGCTCCCGACAGGATCCTCATCGAACCCTCCGGAGTCGGCAAGCTTTCCGACGTTATGGCGGCTGTTAAGGGTAGCGCAGAGGGTGCGGAGCTTTCTGCGGCGGTAACAGTTGTTGACGCTAAAAAATGCAGAATGTATATGAAGAATTTCGGTGAATTTTTCAACAATCAGGTTGAAAATGCAACCACCATCGTCCTCAGCCATACCAAGGGACTTTCAGAGGATAAGCTGAACCGTGCAATAGAAATGATCAGAGAGCACAATGCAAAGGCAAGCCTTGTTACAACTGAGTGGGACGAAATAAGCGGCGCTGATATTCTATCTGTTATTGACGGCACAGATTCCCTTGAAGCAGAGCTTCACAAGCTGGAGGAGGAGGCTGTTTGTCCCGAATGCGGTCACCATCACGGCCCTCATCATCACCACGATGAAAGCTGCGACTGTCACGAGCATCATCACGACCATCACCATCACGATGAGGGCTGCGACTGTCATGAGCATCATCACGACCATCACCACCACGATGAGGGCTGCGACTGTCATGAGCATGAACATCATCACCATCATCATGACGAAGAATGCTCCTGCGGATGCGGCGGTCACGGTCACCATCATCACCATGCAGACGAGGTGTTCTCAAGCTGGGGAATGGACGGCACACGCAAGTATACAAAAGAAGAGATCGAAAAAGCTCTTCACGAGATAGAAAACGAAGAAAAATACGGTATGGTTCTCAGAGCTAAGGGGATAGTTCCCTCCGACGGCTGCTTTATCCACTTCGACTATACCCCCGGCGAAGCAGATATAAGAGAGGGCAGTGCAGTTGCCGCAGGCAGACTTTGCGTTATCGGCTCAAATATCAAGGAAGATGCTCTGAGAGAGCTCTTTGCATAAAGGAGAATATCAATGCTTGATACACCTGTATACCTTGTTACCGGCTTTCTGGAAGCAGGTAAAACAAAGTTTATAAATGACACCATGGGTGACCCCAAATTCACCGACGCAGACAAGGTCCTTGTGATTGCTTGCGAAGAAGGCGAAGAGGAATTCGATGACTTTGCCGTTGAATATATTGATGACATAAGCGAGATCTCCCCCGAAAATATGATCCGTCTTCAGAAGCGTCACGATGCAACAAAGATCATTGTTGAATATAACGGTATGTGGCAGATATCCGACCTTTACAGCAGAGCGCCGGAGCATTGGATAATCGGACAGAATATCCTCTTCTTCAATGCCGAGACATTCGATGGCTACAATAAGAACATGAGAAGCCTTGTGGTTGATAAGATACAGAATGCAGATCTCATCATCTTCAATAGAGTTGACGATGCGGACTGCATGGAGCTTCACAAGGCCGTAAGAGGACTTTCACGAAGCGCCGATATCATATATGAAAAATCCACAGGCGAAACTGCCTATGATGATATCGAAGATCCCCTGCCCTTTGACAAGGAAGCGGACGTTATCACCATTGAGGACAGAGACTACGCCCTTTTCTACCGCGATCTCAGCGAGGATATGGCATCCTACGACGGAAAAACAGTCTCCTTCAAAGCTGTTGTTGCAAAGGACAGATCTCTTGGATGCGGTACGATGTTCGTAGGACGTCATATTATGGTCTGCTGTGCAGACGATATCCAGTACAGCCCGCTTGTTTGCAAATGGGGCAGAAGCGATGACTATGAAAGCTATGACTGGGTAAACGTTACGGCAAAGATCAAGATAGCACATCATAAGGCATATCAGACAGCAGGTCCTGTGCTGACAGCCATCAGCGTTACCAAAGCATATCAGCCCACAGATCCCGTGGCAACATTTTATTGATAAGCATATAAAAACGGACGCCGCGGCGTCCGTTTTTCGTATGTTTAATTCTGATTACTTAATGATCTCGCCGTAGCAGACACCGAACGCGCAAGCCGCGTTAGATTCGTCTGTGTCGATATGCATAGCAGCAGCGAAGTTGGGGTTAACACGAACTACAACATCACCGAATACTGTGCTTCTTGTGTCGTTTTCAATCTTAACGCTGACTATCTGCTTATCCTCAACGCCGAAAGCCTCAGCATCAGCGGGAGTAAGGTGAATGTGACGCTTAGCCACGATAACACCCTCTGTAAGCTCAACCTCACCGCAGGGACCAACCAGCTTGCAAGCGCCGCTTCCTGCAACGTCGCCGCTTTCGCGAACGGGAGCAGCTATACCGAGAGTGCGTGCGTCTGTGAGAGAAACCTCAACCTGGCTCGCAGGTCTTGCAGGTCCGAGAATAATAACGTTGGGAATAGACTTCTTGGGTCCTACAACTGTAACTCTCTCCTCGCAGGCAAACTGACCGGGCTGGCTCAGATCCTTCTTGTGTGTAAGTGTTGCACCCTCGCCGAAAAGGATAGCGATATGCTCTGCAGAAAGATGCACGTGACGTGCGCTTGTTTCAACTAAAACTTTATTTTCCATGGGACTTGCCCTCCTAACATTAATTTCTATTTTGATTATAGCACTACACGCATTCAAAATCAACCGGATTAAGAAAAAATATGTATCTATCAGGAGCTCCTTTTGTTGAAAGTTTCCTCGCCAAAATGATTTTTTTTAAAAAACTGTTGTAAATAAAAGGATAATGTGCTATAACTAATATGAAAGATTATGTCGGCGCTTTTGCGGCGGCAAGTTATATAAAAGAAAGGGTTTTTACAATGAACTACAATAAGAAATCCGTTGAAGACATTGACGTTGCCGGCAAGAAAGTTCTCGTTCGTTGCGACTTTAACGTTCCTCTCAAGGACGGCGTTATCACAAACGATAAGAGAATCGTTGCAGCTCTCCCCACGATCAAGTACCTTATGGAAAAGGGCGCAAAGGTCATCCTTTGCTCTCACCTTGGCAGACCCAAGGGCGAATACAAGCCTGAATTCAGCCTTGCTCCCGTAGCTGCCCGTCTTTCCGAGTATCTCGGCAAAGAGGTTAAGCTTGCAGAGGATCCCGAAGTTGTTGGCGAAAACGCACGCGCTATGGCTGCAGCTCTCGAAAACGGCGATGTAATGCTTCTCGAGAACGTTCGCTACAGAAAGGAAGAAACAAAGAACGAAGAGAACTTCACAAAGGAGCTTGCTTCCCTTGCAGAAGTATTCGTTAACGACGCATTCGGTACAGCTCACAGAGCTCACTGCTCCACAACAGGCGTAGCTTCCTACCTCCCTGCTGTTTGCGGTTACCTCATCGAGAAGGAGATCAACTTCATGGGCGGCGCTCTTGCTAACCCCAAGAGACCTCTCGTTGCTATCCTCGGCGGTGCTAAGGTTTCCGATAAGATCGGCGTTATCACAAACCTCATCGACAAGTGTGACACACTTATTATCGGTGGCGGTATGGCATACACATTCATGAAGAGCCTTAACTACAACATCGGTACATCCCTCCTTGAAGAGGACCAGGTTGAAAATGCAGGTAAGATGATGAAGGACGCAGAGGCTAAGGGCGTTAAGTTCCTTATCCCCGTTGACAACAAGGTTGGTCTTGAGTTCGACGAGAACACAGAGAGCCAGATCGTTGAAAGCTGCAAGATCCCCGACGGTTGGATGGGTCTTGATATCGGTCCTAAGACACAGGAGCTCTTCGCTGACGCACTTAAGGGCGCAGGTACAGTTATCTGGAACGGACCTATGGGCGTTTCCGAGTGGGACAACTTTGCTTCCGGTACAATTTCCGTAGCAAAGGCTGTTGCTGAATCCGGCGCTATCTCCATCGTTGGCGGCGGCGACTCTGTTGCAGCAGTTACAAAGCTTGGCTACAGCGACAAGATGAGCCACATCTCAACAGGCGGCGGCGCATCCCTCGAGTTCCTTGAAGGCAAGGAGCTTCCCGGTATAGCTGCTCTTATGGACAAGGAATAATTCCAAATTTGTCAATACACCTGAAAGCGGCGGGAGACCGCCGCTTTTCTTAAAAATAATAATAAAGAGGTATACTGAAATGAACAAGGCTACTCGTAAGGCTATTATTGCCGGCAACTGGAAAATGAACATGACTCCCTCCGAGGCAGCAGCTGCAGTTAAGAAGACAGCTGAGCTCGTAGCAGGTAAGGACGGCTGTGAGATCGTTCTCTGCGTTCCCTTCGTTGATATCGCAGCAGCAGTTGAGGCTGCTAAGGGTACTAACGTTAAGATCGGTGCTCAGAACGTTCACTTTGAGGCTAAGGGCGCTTTCACAGGCGAGATCTCCGCAGCTATGCTCGTAGAGTGCGGCGTTGAGTACGTTGTAATCGGTCACTCCGAGAGAAGACAGTACTTCGGCGAAACAGACGAAACAGTTAACAAGAGAACTAAGGCTGCTCTCGCTGCAGGTCTTAAGGTTCTTCTTTGCCTCGGTGAGGTTAAGGAGGAGAGACTCGCAGGTATCACAGATGAGGTTGTTTCTATCCAGACTAAGCTTGACCTTGCAGGCATCAGCGCTGAGGATATGAAGAACGTTATCATCGCATACGAACCCGTTTGGGCTATCGGTACAGGTCTTACAGCTACTCCCGAGCAGGCTGATGAAACTTGCGGCGTTATTCGTGCAACGATCGCAAAGCTTTATGGCACAGAGGTTGCAGAGGCTACAACTATCCAGTACGGCGGTTCTATGAACGATGCTAACGCAGCAGAGCTTCTCTCCAAGTATAACGTTGACGGCGGTCTTATCGGCGGCGCTTCTCTCGTTCCCGAAAAGTTCGACGCTATCGTTACTGCTGCTAACTAAGCTTTAGAATTTGATATGTGTTATTTTAAGGGGGGACCTCTCTTTCGGAGAGCGGTCCCCCTTTTTTTATATGGGGGAACCTCTCTTTCGCAGAGAGGCTTCCCCCAAGCCCCCTCCAGAGAACCTATAACAAGGGTAAATGTTATTAGGTGCGCTGTATTTCGCGCATTCCCGCCGAGAGCTTTTTCGGTGGAACCTCTCTTTCGCAGAGAGGCTTCCCCCGTACCCCCTCCAGAGAACTTTGAATAAAGGTGAACGTAATATGATGCGCTGAACGAACGCGTCTTCCCGCCCCAATGCTGTGCATTGGGGATAAGGAAAAGAAAAGGATATTGAAAAAGGAAGCTCGTTTCCTTTTTCAATATTCTTTTGCTTTTCCGGGCGACCTGCGGTCGCTTACGGGAAGACTAACCTAACTTACGGTGCTCAGAATCCCATTTAGCCTTAGAACATCGTAACCACCAAAATAAGCGTTATCTTAAAAGGTTTGGGGGCGTGGGGGCCTTTCCTTAAAAGGCGCCCCACATATCCTCTTCCCCTCACATATCGATCACCAAGGTGTGGCCGTCGGAGAAGCTAAGCTCTATTTTAACGGGAGTACCGTCGGAATCGGTAATGACCTTGCCGGAGAGATCGGGGGATATGACGGTAGCCTCGGTGAGTCCGTTATCAGCGGCAACGATATCGGAGATCATATCCTCTGAAAGGGAGAATGCCGACTCGATCTTTTTAACGATGCCTGCGGTTTTTTCACCGAAGGGTATCTCAACATCGCCCATTTTCCCCTTGTATGTACCGCCACTTTTTTCAAGAATATAACCACCGATTATGGAAGGGGAGATGTATTCAACGGAAACTGTTTCACGCACACCGTTTTCGTCGGGTGCACTGAGGGTAATTTTAGCTTCATTTTCATTTCCGTCGTACACGAGGACGCAATCGAAGCAAAAATCACTGTTCTGATAGTCAAAAAAATTGGTATGTGTAACATCACATGACACCATAAATATAACACACAAAAGGCACAGCACGATCTTACGCATATTTCCTCCCAAAAAAGCAAAGCGCACATATTTCTAAATGAAATATATGCGCCGTTTTTTTATTTATTACCGATAAGGCTAATAAGTGATGAGGGTGCAAGGATGTCCTCGCCGTAGTAAAGGTCGTACATAAGCATATCTCTGTTGTCCTCGCTGTATTCAATTTCCTTGGAGTAAAGCTTGGCGGCGGAAACGTAGGCCTCAAGAGTCGTGTCCTCTGCCATAACGGATATCATCAGACATCCTGCCGCGGCAAAGCACACCTTTGAGAGAAGGTCTTCGTCAAAGAGTGCCTTCATAAAATACCGCCACAAAAAATATACGAATATTCTTGAAAGATATGTGTCGTTTGTTTCCGGTGACTTGCCGTTAAGCGAATTAAGCTTTTCTGTCCATACTTGGTCGATGGGCTCAAAACGTGAAAACAATGAGACAAATTCCGAAAAGTCCGCTTCCTGCATCTCGTTATCATAAAACTTGGCTTGCGGAACGCTTCCTACCAGACCTATATCCATACAGTCCTGCAGGTCCTCTGCGTAGTTGAGTGATATAGCGATTTTTTCGGCAAAGCTAAGATTTCCTTCAAATATTTCAAAAAGCTTTTTTCGTGCGTTCTGAAGAAATGCAAGAAGCTTTTCGTTCTCTTCTTCGCCTTCTTCATCTGTTTCCACTTCATAATACTGACCGGAACCCTCAGTGAGTATAAGCTTTGCCGCCGCCTCACAGCTGAGTCCCACGCCGCCTTCCTTTATATCTCCGTACCAACCGTAGTATCTTGGATGATTGTCGCAGATATAACAAAGATGCTCACTTCCGAGATTTATGATTATGTCGCAGAGATTGCGCTCGTTGAGAAACGGACATCTCTCTCCGCACAGCTTGAAGCTGCTGTTTTCTATATTATCCCGAAGCCTTTTACCGAAATCTCCTTTAACCGTATCATAAAATGATTTGGTCGCAGGATCAATATCTATTTCCCAGCCGACACAGCAGTTGTCCGTACAACGGTCTGCTATGCAGGAGAATTTTTTATAGTACAGTGGATAACGGAGCTTCATTTTGCAAGCCCTTCAAGATAGAGGCACATTTCTTCAAATGTACCGCGTCTGCAATCTGTTGCGTATTCATCGTTTGGAATAAGACAGTCTGTAACAAGGTAGGTGTCAAGCCCTGCCGCATTTGCCGCATAGGCGTCCTCTCTCTCATCATTACCGATCATAAGACAGTCCTCGGGGTCAACCCCCATCCTTTCGCAGATCGAGAGGTAATATTTGGGATTGGGCTTGCAATAGCAGTCGCTGTCGTAGGAGGTTATAAGGTCGAAGTCATTTTCAGATAGACCGATCCATCAGATTCTTGTAAGCTGACCCTGATGGGGGAAGAAGGGGTTGGTTGCAAGGATCACCTTGCCCGCCGCCGCTCTTGCCGCCTCCACAGCTCTTCTTGCAAGAGGATTGTCCTTTGTTGCGGCTCTTGCCTTGTGGAACTCTCCTGTGTAATAGCTGTCGCAAAGCTTCTTTGCCTCTGTTGTGTCTGTGCCGATAATTGCATCGAAGGTCTCCCAGAACACCTCGCCATTCAGCTTTGCGCCGTCATTTTTCACCATTGCGCCCGTGCCCTTCCAAACGGAGTCCACAATAAGGTTTGCATCAAGCCCTGTAGGGGCAAGGACGGCGCAGAGATTCTTGAAATATGCATTCATAAATGCGTTCATATCCATGGGGAGAAGTGTTCCGTCAAGGTCGAAAAGTATTGCTTCGTATTTTTTCATAAATACCTCTTATTTTCTTGCAAGATTGGAGATGCCGCGCTTAAGAGCTGAAAGAAATATATCTATTTCATCTTCAGTGTTTTCGTGGGAAAGGCTGATGCGTACAGATGTGTCTGCTTCGTTTTTAGGAAGACCGTATGCAAGCAGAGCGGAGCTTGGACCTGAAGAATGAGTTGAGCAGGCGCTTCCTGCTGAAATACATATTCCCTCGCCTGAGAGATAGTTGAGCATGATCTCACTTCTGATGCCGGGAAGGGTGATGTTTACTATATTGGGTAGATGGCTTTCGGGGATGTTGGGTCGCACTTCAATTTCACCGAGACCGCAGAGAAGCTTTTCTCGCAGGGCGTTCATTTTTTCGATCCTTGCAGTAAAGCTTTCCTTTCCCTCTGCCGCTGCGGCGCCGAATGCGGCGATGGCGGGGACGTTTTCCGTTCCGCTTCTGTAATTATCCTCCTGACCGCCGCCGTAGATAATAGGTATGATACGCTTAGCTGTTATCATCTCACGGGTAACGCAAAGTGCGCCTGCGCCCTTGGGTGAGAATATCTTGTGGGCGCTTACGGAGATAGCATCTGCGGTGAGCGATGTGGGAGTGAATTTTGTTTTCAAAAATGCCTGAACCGCGTCAACATGGCATACTGCCTTGGGCGATACTGCGCGAATAGCGGAAAATGCACTCTTAACATCGTAAATTGCGCCTGTTTCATTATTTGCCAGCATAAAGGATGCTAAAACTGTGTTATTATCTGCATTTTCGCGGATAAAGTCAAGATCAAGAACTCCGCCCCTTGTTGGCACCTTAAGGACGGTAAATCCGTCGTCCTCAAGCTTTTTTGCGGCGTTTGCAACAGAGGAATGCTCTCCGTCGGAAATAAGTATCTTACCTCGGCTTCCGTTTTTCACCGGTCTTTCCTTTGCATATACGCATCCGAATATTGCAAGGTTATTTGCTTCTGTTCCTCCTGAGGTAAAGATAAGTCGGCAGTCATCAGCTCTGCGTACTCCCAAAGCTGATATTATCTGCTTTCTTGCTTCATTTGTTATTCTTTTTGCCTCGTTACCCATTTTATGAACGGACGAGGGATTTCCCCACGCAACATTCAAAGCCTCTCCCATTTTACGGAGAGAGGCCTCGGAGGGTTTCGTTGTTGCGCTGTTATCAAGATAAATACAGTTCATTTATTAGTCCTTGAATTCAAAATAGCTTACAACCTCATCAAGTGTTTCAAGATGAGCTTCATATTTTTCGGGAGTGGATGTGTAGAGCATATAGTAAACGTAGTTGTCCTTCACAACGGCGATGCAGATAAAATTATACTGTTTTTCTGCCAACATGGCTGTGTATGTGAATTTTTTACCGTCAACTCCGCCAAGCTTAGCGTCTTCTGTGGAGAGAAGCTCATAGCTTTCAAATGCTTCGTTAAACTGAGCTTCATATCCCTTCCACCAATCTTCAACTGTGGAATCCTCAAAATCCATTCCGCCTGCTGTAACAGAGATGCTTGAAGGGTCGCCGGAGGAATGGTATGCGCTTGTGTAGAGGGTCTGATTATCGATCATCCAGGTGTCGGGAACGTACAGAACGTAGTCGCAGTCGGAGATCGATGCTATTTGATATCCCTTGGGAATTTCGGACGGTGTCTTATCTCCGCATCCTGCAAGGAAAAGCACAGGTATCATAAGAAGTGCTATAACAGAAAGTATCTTTTTCATTTTTCAGCCTCTTATTCGTAAAGGGGATACTTTTCGCAGAGCTTTGTAACCTCGGCACGGATGTAATCTGCCTTTGTTTCAAATTCTGTTGCAGTAAGTGTGATAAGGCGTGCAAGAACTTCCATATCCTCTTCCTTAAGTCCTCTTGAGGTTACTGCAGGTGTACCGATTCTGATACCGCTTGTAACTGCAGGCTTTTCAGGGTCATTGGGGATAGCATTCTCATTAACTGTAATATAAACCTCGTCAAGTCTTCTCTCAAGCTCCTTGCCTGTGATATGCATGGGACGAAGGTCCAGAAGCATAAGGTGATTGTCGGTTCCGCCTGAAACAAGGTCGAATCCGCCTTCAAGAAGTCCCTTTGCAAGAGCCTTTGCGTTCTTTACGATCTGCTCCTGGTATGCCTTGAATTCGGGCTTAAGTGCTTCGCCGAAGCAGATAGCCTTAGCCGCGATGATGTGCTCAAGAGGACCGCCCTGCATTCCGGGGAATACTGCCTTGTCTATTGCCTTGGCATATTCCTCCTTGCAGAGGATAAGGCCGCCGCGGGGCCCGCGGAGAGTTTTGTGAGTTGTTGTTGTAACGATGTCTGCATAGGGTACGGGAGAGGGATGAACGCCTGCGGCAACAAGACCTGCGATGTGCGCCATATCTACCATGAATATTGCGTCTACCTTCTTTGCGATCTCGGAAATTCTCTTGAAGTCGATAGTTCTTGCATAAGCAGATGCTCCTGCAACGATAAGACGGGGACGGGCTTCAAGGGCGATGCGCTCCATCTCGTCATAGTCGATAAAGCCATCCTCGTTTACTCCGTAGGGAACGAAGTTATAGTTCTTACCGGAGAAGTTAACAGGGCTGCCGTGTGTAAGGTGACCGCCGTGAGCAAGGTTCATACCCATAACTGTGTCGCCGGGGTTGAGAAGGGAGATATAAACTGCCGTGTTTGCCTGTGCGCCGGAATGGGGCTGAACGTTTGCATGGTCAGCACCGAAAAGCTTGCAGGCACGATCGATCGCGATCTGCTCTGTAACATCAACACACTCGCATCCGCCGTAGTAACGGCGTCCGGGATAGCCTTCTGCATACTTGTTTGTAAGAGGTGTACCCATAGCAAGCATAACAGCCTCGGAAACTGCGTTTTCACTTGCGATAAGCTCAAGACCTCTCTTCTGTCTCTTGTATTCAGCGTCAATGGATGCGCCCACCTCTGGGTCGTATTCCTTAAGCATTTCAATAATATTCTTAATCATTTTTTTATTCCTTTCGGGCATACTATTTATTTATTTTACATCACATTTCCGTCAATTTCAAGGGGATTTTGTAAATACATCAGCATTTTTGCGATTTAAAGCATTAAATTTTCGCTTTTTTTAGTAATCATTGACTTTATGGCACTTTGGTTGTATAATTAATCTGTATATTTTTATTTTGTACAAAGGTACGGTTCAATGGTGGATCTTCTTCAGCTTCAGAAGCATTTTATATTAAACCATCTTCACGAAGGCGATGTTGCCTGCGATTTTACTATGGGCAACGGTCACGACACAGAATTTCTTTCAAAAACTGTGGGCAAAAGCGGAAGCGTTACAGCATTCGACATTCAGCCACTTGCGCTGGAAAGTACGGCGCGCAATCTCAGAAATGCAGGCTGTCCCGATAACTGGCGACTTATCTGCGCTTCACATCATCTTGCTCCCGAATATGTAAAGGGACCCATAAAGGCAGGTATGTTCAATCTGGGATATCTCCCCGGAAGCGGCAACAAGGCGCTAACCACTATGAGGGAAACTACTCTTCCTGCCGTAGAGAATGCACTTTCAATGCTTGGACGCGACAGTATACTTCTTGTGGCAGTATATCCGGGGCATCCCGAGGGCGCACTTGAAGGTGAAGAGTTGGAAAAATATTTTGCCACACTTTCAAGATTCAAAATGAGTATCGGCAAGTTCCGTTTTGTCAATTCACCCACATCTCCCTATTTTATGATAGCGGAAACAAAATAACAAGTGAAAGGAGTGAGATGTTAAGTGGAACAGAGAAATAATGTAAACAGAGCATCTCGCTCTGCAGCAAATCCCCCCCCTCAGAGAATGCCCCGTCAGGCACGGCCAGGCGTGACCTCCCCCCGACATACCGGCAATACGCCTATGAGAGATCCGAGGGGACAGAAGCCTCAAGGTCAACGTCCTTCACGGCCCATGCAACAGAAAAAAAGACCTGCAAACAGCTCACATCCCGCAAATGATAAAGGTCGTTCAGCAAACGCCCCTGTAAGAGAGCGCAGAAATACGCCTTCTGCCGCAGGCAGACAGGGAAGGCGTCCTGCAGAACAGCAAAAGCAGAGGCGCCCCGCCAATACCCAGCCGAGAAATAACACAGTTCCCCGCGCAAAAAGGAGTAATGAATGGATATATCCCGAGGGATATACTCCTCCGAAGTCTCAAAATCGTCGTCCTGCCGACAACAGAAGAAAGGCTCCTGCAAAGAAACAGCAGAAGCCTGCGGTAATCGTTGACTGGAAGCGTGTGGGCAGTATCATTCTGGCAATACTTATAAGATTCCTCATTTGCCTTGCCGCGGTGGTGCTTGTAATGGGCATTGCATACAGGAATATATTCTATTCGACCATGAAGCCTCCCGTAAAAAACGTTACTTACAAATTTATCACCGTGGAAGGCGAAGGAGACGAGGCTGAAACTCTCACAAACGAAATGGATTTCCCATATACCAAGGCATACAGCGGTGACCAAATGCTCATCAGCTTCTCCGAGGTATCCAAATGGCTTGGTACGGCGCAAGTGGGCGATGTATACCAAATGAGATTTATTTTGGGTGAGGGCACGGATTCCGACGAAGACGTAGTCTTCCACAATTCCTCCCATAACGCAATTGTAAACGGTTCCATAATCACTATGAAAGCTCCTGCTCAGTTCAGAAACGGAGAGGTCTGGATACCTGTATCGTTTTTGACCGATTATCTTGTGGGAGTAGAAATAATTCAGACTCCGGAAGCGGCAACTCTCAGCCTTTCAGGCGAGCCTGTTTCCTTTATACTCCGCCCATCTCAGCCACTTACACCTGCTGAGCCGCCGGAAGATTGATTTGCAGAAAATATGAAATACGATACACTATCTAAAGAACTGTCCCAACGTATAGAGGAGGACAGGCTCAAAGGCAGACAGCCCAAGGTCGGTTTTCCCGATCATATGGCGCTGAGACGCCGAATGAATCATGATAAGCCCACTGTGTGGAGACCGGCATTTGTCCGCGACGTAGATAAGATCCTTCACTCAGCCTATTACAGCAGATTTGCCGACAAAACTCAAGTCTTTTCCTTCTACAGAAACGACGATATCTCAAGGCGCGCGCTTCACGTTCAGCTTGTATCAAGAATAGCGCGAAGCATAGGAAGCGTTCTCAATCTCAATCTTGACCTTATAGAGGCTATCGCCCTCGGTCACGATATGGGACATACTCCCTTCGGACACGCAGGCGAGAAATATCTTGACCAGCTTTACAGCGGTGCAACAGGACGCCATTTTGCTCACAATGTCCATTCCGTAAGAGTCCTTGACGGTATATATCCCTACAATATGACTCTTCAGACCTTAAACGGTATCATCGCTCACAACGGCGAGATGGAATGCGAGATATACCGTCCGAGGGCGCTCTCTTCCTTTGATGAGCTTGACCAGCAGATCGAGTCATGCTACCGCGACACAGCAAACTGCGCTCATATTATGCCCTCCACACTTGAAGGATGCGTGGTACGTATATGCGACATCATTGCATATCTGGGCAAGGATAGGCAGGATGCAGTAAAGGCAGGGCTTATCGGTAAGGAAGAAGATATATTTGAGTATGGGGTAATAGGACGCCATAACGCTGAAATAATCAATAATCTCAGCGTTAACATAATTGAAAACAGCTACGGCAAGCACGAGATCAAAATGAGCCGCGATTATTTTGAGGCTCTGCGCGCCGCAAAACGTAACAATTACGAGCGTATCTATCTTTCCAATGATGTTTCAAAACCGCAAAATGAAATAATCCGACCTATGTTCTGCCGTTTGTATGAAAAACTGGTCAAGGACCTTAAGGAGGATAACAGAACATCACCCATATTTGAGCATCATATAATCCCTGTTGACAGCTCCTTCTACAAAAGAGATATCCCCTATAGGGAAACTGATGCCGACACCATAGTTTGCGATTATATCGCTTCTATGACCGATGACTATTTTGTTTGGCTTCATCAGTATCTCTTCCCCCATCTGCCTACGATCGAATATAAGAGCTATTTGGAATTGTCTAAGTGAATATTTTTGTGGGGACTTTTAGTAAGTCCCCTTTTGTTTTTTGCGGAGGACCTTTTAAGGAAAGGTCCCCCTCGCCCCTCCAAACCTTTTAGTGAAACGCTTATTTTGGTGCCTGTGATATTATTCAGCTAAATGGGATTCGGAGCAGATTGCTGTATAAGTCTTCCCGTATGCGACCGCAGGTCGCCGGGAAAAGCAAAAGGATATAAAAAAAGGAAACGAGCTTCCTTTTTTTATATCCTTTTCTTTTCCTAATCCCAAATGCACAGCATTTGGGCGGGAAGACGCGACATTCAGCGCATCATATTACATTCACCCTTATTCAAAGTTCTCTGGGGGAGCACGAGGGGGACTCTCTCCGAAAGAGAGTCCCCCTCGTAAATCATAAAATTCTAAACCAAATTAAAACAGTCCGAAGTTAACAACCAGAGCTGCGAACACGATAGAAACCATAGAGAGCAGCTTAATAAGGATGTTGATAGCGGGGCCGGAGGTATCCTTGAAGGGGTCACCAACAGTATCACCGACAACAGCCGCCTTGTGGCAATCGGAGCCCTTACCACCGTGGTCACCGCCCTCGATATGCTTCTTAGCATTATCCCAAGCGCCGCCTGAGTTAGACATAAAAATAGCCATAAGGAAGCCTGTAGCTGTAGCGCCTGCAAGCATACCAACAACGCCTGTGCAACCAAGCAGGAAGCCTACGGCAATGGGAACAATAACAGCAACGATAGTGGGAAGGATCATTTCGTGGAGGCTGGCCTTGGTACAAAGATCAACACATCTTGCGTAGTCTGCCTCGCCCTTGCCTTCCATAAGGCCGGGGATCTCCTTGAACTGACGGCGAACCTCAACTACAACGCTCTGTGCAGCCTTACCAACAGATTCCATAGTAAGAGCCGCGAACACGAAGGGGAGACACGCACCCACAAAAAGACCTATAAGAACGTTGGGATTCATAAGACTGAGGTTAGCGATCTTTTCAGCACCGCCTTCAAGAGACTGTACCTTTTCAATATATGAAGCCATAAGCGCAAGAGCTGTAAGTGCGGCAGAGCCGATAGCAAAGCCCTTACCTGTAGCTGCAGTAGTGTTGCCGAGAGCATCCAACGCGTCTGTGCGCTCTCTTACCTCAGGCTCAAGACCTGCCATCTCAGCGATACCTCCTGCGTTATCTGCAACAGGACCGTATGCGTCTGTTGCAAGAGTGATACCGAGAGTGGAGAGCATACCTACTGCTGCAAGTGCTATTCCGTAAAGACCCATCGATGGGCTGTTTCCGCCGCCTGATACGAAGTATGATACCATAACGCAAATAGCAATAATAAGGATGGGGGCTGCAGTTGAAAGCATACCGAGAGAAAGACCGCTGATCATGATAGTTGCGGAACCTGTCTCAGAGGAATCGGAAAGCTTAATGGTAGGTCTGTATGTATCGGAGGTAAAATATTCTGTGGACTGACCGATAAGCACACCTGCAATAAGACCTGCAAGGATAGCAAAGTAGATCATCCAGTTTTCACGTCCCAGAACCAACCAAACAAGGGGGAAGGAAAGAATTCCTATAAGAACAGCGGAGAAATTGGTACCTCGGCTGAGAGCCTTCAGAAGATTCTTCTGACTTGCGCCCTCCTTGGTACGAACAAGGAATGTACCGAAGATGGAGCAAATGATACCAAGTGTCGCAAGAATAAGAGGAAGAGCCATTGCTGTAATACTGCCGCCGAAAGCAGCAACGCCCAGCGCAGATGCTGAAATAATAGAGCCTACATAGGACTCGTACAGGTCAGCGCCCATTCCCGCAACGTCACCGACATTGTCGCCAACATTGTCCGCAATAACCGCAGGATTTCTGGGGTCGTCCTCAGGGATACCTGCTTCGACCTTACCTACAAGGTCTGCACCAACGTCTGCAGCTTTTGTAAAAATACCGCCTCCTACTCTTGCAAAAAGAGCCATGGAGGAAGCACCCATACCAAAGGTAAGCATTGCACCGGTGATCTCGCTTGCTGTGAGATCGAATACAAACTTAAGCAGGAAGAACCACAGAGAGATATCAAAAAGTCCGAGACCGACTACCGTGAAGCCCATAACGCTTCCTGCAGAAAATGCAACACGGAGACCGCGGTTAAGACCCTCGCGGCAAGCATTGGCTGTTCTTGCATTGGAAAGAGTGGCTATCTTCATACCAATAAAGCCGGAAAGTGCTGAGAAAAATCCGCCTGTTACAAATGCGAAGGGAACGAAGGGAGTAAGAAGACCGAAAATCGCCATAACGCCCAGAATAAGAAACATGACAGCAAAGAAAACGAGAACTATGGCGTACTGACGTTTGAGATAGGCATTGGCGCCTGCTCTGATAGATGCGGAGATCTTCTGCATCTTTTCTGTACCCTCAGAAAATTTAAGAACCTTTCTTGCAGTGAACAGCGCAAACAGAAGTGCTGCCGCTGCACCGATGAATGTAAAAATTACAAGATATAATTCCATACTGACATTACTCCTTTAATATTCAATAGAAGAGTTTTTGCTGTCTGCGTCATTATAGTCCCCGTTTTACATAAAGTCAATAGGATTTGATGATTTTAGGCGATTTCACCAAAGAAACTTGGTAAAATAATTTGTAAATACTTTTATGAAATGTCTTGCACAGCGACAAAATCTTGTATTTTTATGTGAATTTTCGTGTTGAATTTGTCATCAGATAGTCGCTTTTGTCAATCTGTACACTATAGTTACAATATGTTTTAGTCATTTTCACGATTATACTTTATGTCATTTGATGTGACAACAACTTTCATCAAATCATTTTTTTGCACAGCATAAGATCACAATCCTGCAAAATTACCTGCGAGAATAAAAAAATTTTTTCTAAGATTTTATTTTTACCGTAAAACTTGTTTTTTGTGTAATTTTACCCCGTAAATACGGGAAAATTTTCTACTCCACTTGTATTGGGAGATGTATTATGATAAAATCAAATCAATAATAACCGCATATTTGCGGCACACAGGAGAATATTTTATGGAAGAAAAAGTAAAAGAGGTTTCTACTGTTATTTTTAAGCCTATTCCGGAAACTGAGAAGTGTTTCCTTGACGAAGATATTGCAACAAAGGCTCCCCATAGAAAAGCATCTATGCTCAGAGGTGAGCGTTTCAGCTTCCAGCTTGCATATCAGGATATGAAGATGCGCTATGACAGACGTATCGGACATATCAAGGTCGAGGGCGATATTGCAGATTGGGTCACGATCCAAAGAGCGGAATGTGTTCCCCTCCGACTCCCTATCAGCCGCGCCTGCGAAGACATGAATTTCCTGCGCCGCACCCCCGGTCTCTATCCCGACCTTCTCCGACCCATAACAGAGAAAAACAGGATCTATGTTACAAACGATCTTCAGTCCGTTTGGGTAGATATCAGAGTTCCCGAGGATGCTCCTGCAGGAGAGCACAAGCTGAAGTTTACCCTTTATAACGGAGAAAGCACGGAGGAGGAAATATTCGGCTCCTGCGAATTCACAGCGGTGGTTATCCCCGCAACATTACCGAAGCAGAAGCTTATCGTTACACAGTGGTTCTATTGCGACTGCCTTGCTTCCTACTATGATGTTGAAATGTTCTCAGAACGCCATTGGGAGATCATTGAGAACTTTATAAAAACTGCCGTTGATAACGGCATCAATATGATACTTACTCCTGTTTTCACTCCTGCTCTTGATACTCAGGTGGGTGGCGAGCGTCCCACAAACCAGCTTGTTGCCATCACTCGTAGCAACGGCAAATGGAGCTTTGACTTCACTCTCCTTCACAGATGGATAGAGATGTGCAAAAGATGCGGAGTGGAATATTACGAGATATCTCATCTCTTTACCCAGTGGGGAGCGGAGCATGCCCCCAAGGTAATGGCAACGGTAGACGGCGAATACAAGAAGGTATTCGGATGGGAAACAGACGCAGGCGCAGAGGAATATACAGGCTTCCTTACGGAAATGATCCCTCAGCTTATCGAGGTGCTTAAGGCTCACGGAGTTGATAAAAATACTGTATTCCACATTTCCGACGAGCCCGGCGGATGGATGCTTGAATCATATAAGAAGGCTAAAAGCACCGTGGAAGACGTTCTTGACGGTCAGATGATCATAGACGCACTTTCCGATTATTCCTTCTATGAGCAGGGTATACTTAAAAATCCCGTTGTTTCCACAGACCATGTTGATAAGTATATCGAAAACAACGTACAGGATCTTTGGGTCTACTACTGCTGCTGTCAGGTAAATAAGGTGTCCAACAGAATGATCGCAATGCCTACAGCAAGAAACAGAATAATCTCCACTCAGTTCTATAAATACAAGATAGCCGGCTTCCTCCATTGGGGATACAACTTCTATTTCACCCAGCATTCCTGCGAGCCCTGTAACCCCTATAGCTGCAGCGACGGAGGATTCTGGGTTCCCGGCGGTGATACATTCTCTGTTTATCCCGCTCCCGACGGAACCGCATACGAAAGCATCCACCTCCTTGGCTTTACAGCCGCGCTCAACGACCTTCGCGCCATGGAGCTTGCAGAAAGCCTTTGCGGAAGAGAAGCTGTTATGGCACTGATCGAGGATGATATCGATCCCATTACCTTCTCCGAGTATCCTCACGAGCAGGAGTATATTCTTGATATGAGAGAGAGACTTAATAAGCTTATCGCAGATAATATATAATTGAAAAAGGGGCTTCACAGCCCCTTTTGGTGTTGCGAAAACAAAAACACGGAGGCAGATATGGCAAAGAAAAAAATATCAATAAAGCTATTTTCAATAATGCTTGCCCTGTTGATGGTAATTATGACGGGATGCATTAATACTAAGTATCCCAGATATGACAAAGCGGCTCAGCTTAAGGAGCCGTATTACGGAAGTCTTGAAAACGGAGATACATACTATACTCCCGCAAGCAAAAGCTGCGTTGCTGATAAGGACAGAACTGTCCTTTATTACAACGAGCTGGTTCTGGTGTTTACAAAAACAGACCTTTCGGACGATGACATCAATGACATAGCAAAAAAAGCAGGCGGAGAAGCAGTGGGAATTGTCAGCGGAGCGATCCATTCCATACAGATAAAGATCCCCGCCGCAACTCTTGGGGAAATTGAGGCCCTTGCCAATGAGCTTTGCGAGGATGAAAATGTCATGTATGCCTGCCCCGAATACCCTCTGCAGATAATGAACACCGACGAGCCCTGGGGCGAAGAGGAAGAAAATATTATCGGTAATGAGGCAGAGCCCGGAGGAAGCGACTGGTGGGCAGAAGCTATCGGAGCATATACAGCATGGGAATACAGCGAGCTTTGTGGAAAGATAAATGTTGGCATAGTAGATAACAGCTTTTCCATAGGCCATTCTGAATTAAAAGGCCAAATAACTATGATAAATGATAATACAGTGGATACGGAAATGGACCACGGTACACACGTAACAGGTATTATGGCTGCACACGCAAACGGCGATGGAATACGTGGGATCGCCTCCACGGCACACTACTACTGCGCGGATATGTGGCCTTCTGTCGGCGACACATCATTCCATACCATAGGAGAGCTGTTGGCTATCTATAATTATATGGCTGAGCTTGATGTTAAGGTGATAAATAACTCATGGGGATGCGTTGCATATACAGAAACCGCCTATAAAAGGCTGTCTGTGGGAAATGAGCTTCCTTACAGTCAGTGGATGGATATGCGAAAGGATAAGGATATCGTTCCCACGGCAGAGGCTATGATCGTTATGATAAGCCAGCTTATAATGTCAGGAATAGAGAATATCATATTTGTACAGGCGGCAGGTAACGGACTTGATGACAATGTTGCAACAGAAAACACAGATGCTGTGTATAACGGATTCTTTTCAACGATAACAGAAGAAATATTCGACAGCATGGACGAGGATTTCATAAATACCGTAAAGGAAAAAGGTATTGACTATAAAACTATTGACGACAGAATATTTGTTGTGGGCTCCGTTGATTGTGTGGTTGACGGAAACGGTAACTATTTTATGTCTGACTTCTCCAATTATGGCGAAACAGTTGATATATGCGCTCCGGGCGGAGGAGTTTACAGTACCGTTGGCGTCATGGGAGGCGGATATGAGTTTTTTTCAGGAACATCAATGGCATCTCCCATGGTCACAGCATCCATAGCATTTGTCTGGTCGATCGACCCTACACTTTCTGTGTGTGAGGTAAGAGATATTATTCTCAACAGCGCACAGGTCAAAGCCCTTGGCGTGGAAAACGGAAGCGATTACAGCTACCCCATGCTAAATGTAGGCGCAGCAGTAGAGCGCGTTGTGCAGATCCAATAAATTCTTTCACACTATTGAAAAGTGTATAAAAATAAGATATAATGATAAAAACGTAAATTAAGAGGTAAAGCCCATGAAGCACAGAGTGTTAGTAGTAAGCTCAGCCAATATGGATTTTGTACAGAGGATAGATAAGATACCAAGCGCAGGGCAAACTGTGGTTACCGACTGTACATACAGCTATATTCCCGGAGGCAAGGGCGCTAACAGTGCCGTCGCCTTTGCACGTCTTGGCGCTGATACCGTATTTTGCACAAGAGTGGGCAAGGATTCAAACGGAGCGGCTCTCAAGCGCATATATCAAAAAGAAGGTATAGATACACGTTTTCTTGTTGAAGACGTCGAAAAGCCCACAGGTCTTGCCTCCATCATCGTAGAGGATGACGGCGCCAACAGAATAATAGTATATCCCGGAGCCAATACCGAGATATCCGAAAACGAGATCGAGGACGCATTCACCACATATCCCGATGCAGTATTTTTGCAGTTTGAGATACCCTTTGAAGCAGTGGTAACTGCGGCAGAATTTGCCGCAGAGCAGAATATCCCCATGTTTGTAGACGCCGGCCCCGTCAACGGCGAGGTAGACCTTAGCCGCCTGAAAAAGGTGGAAATACTTTCACCCAACGAATCCGAATGTGAAGCACTTACAGGCATATATCCCGACTCTCTCGAAAATTGCCTGCGCGCCTGCATACGCCTTTGCTCCATGGTAGAGATCAAATATGTTGTCCTCAAGCTGGGCAAGAGAGGCGCATTTGTATACGACGGCAAATACTATCACTTGGTACAGGGACACAAGGTAAATGCAGTTGACACGACAGCCGCAGGAGACGTGTTCTCTGCGGCAGTAACATATGCTTATCTGAAAAAGGGAGATATTCTTGAGGCAACAAGATTTGCTAATCTTGCGGCAGCCCTTTCCGTGACAAAAGAGGGAGCATTCCCTTCAATACCTACTCTTGCAGAGGTCAAAGAATTTTCCATAACATTGAAAAGTAAGGAACAGTAATATGAATAAGGTTTTACTCGGAGTTGACTACGGCGATGCAAGAACAGGACTTGCGACAAATGCAGGTACATTTGCTTTCGGCGCAGGATGCATAAAAAGCGAAGGTATGAAAAAAACAGCACAGGCTGTAGCTGATGCCGCTATAGCAAAAAAGGCTGAGCTGATCGTTGTGGGTAACCCCATAAATATGAACGGGACCGAAGGACCTCGAAGCGAGAAATGCAGAGCATTTGCGGCTATGCTTACAGAAATGTCCGGAATTCCCGTGGAGCTGTACGATGAAAGACTCACAACAGTCAATGCCCATAATATTCTTTCCGAGCTGAACGTAAGGGGAAAAAAGCGCAAGGATAACGTGGACGAGTTGTCCGCGACACTTATTCTGCAAGCTTATATAGACAGTAATAAATGATCGGATAATTTTTTTAAAGGAGTTCTTCATATACGTGAGAGCTCCTTTTTAGATTGTCGAAAAAAGAAGGTCGGATGAGACCATAGAGAACAGGCGGATAAAATGAAATCACACAGCGGCGTCATGGCTTTCTCTGCGGATATTTGGAAAACATATTGCCAAAATTCAGCAAAACAATAATATTGAATGTGGAGATCATATATGATAGAATTATAGTAACAAGCTTACGAAAAGAGAATGATGATATGTTCACCTACAAAAAAGGAATATGGCAATCGGACATACTGAATATGAAAGGAATAAGTCATGGATTTTCCACACGTCTCGGCGGAAAAAGCGTACTTTCCCATACAGCATCTATGAATACGGGTTTTTTTCGCGGAGATGACGACAGCCTTGTTGTCGAAAACATCAGAGAGCTTTGCACTCTTTCCGACTCAAGCATGGATGTAGTATGCACTCCGCAAATACATTCTGATATTATCCGTTATGTTACAGAAGAAAATATAGGTGAGGGAACTGTATGCGACGTTCCGTTTTCCTGCGACGGATTTGTAACAGACCGCCCGGGCGTAACTCTTCTTGTAAGAGTTGCCGACTGCACCCCTATACTTATGTGCGGCAAAAAGGCTGACGGATCTCCTGTTGTGGCGGCTGTCCACGCAGGATGGAAGGGCGCTGTTGCGGGAATAGGATCCAATGCTGTTCAAAAAATGCGAGAGCTTGGTGCTGACAATATACACTGTGCCATCGGAGCCTGTATACACAAATGTTGTTTTCAGGTGGGGGAGGATTTCATAGAGTCGGTAAAAACGGCAAGAGGAGCTGATTTTGCAAGTGAATATATTGAGCATCGAAACGGCTCATATTATGCAGATCTGCCCGGTATGAATGCAAACATCCTTCGCAGCGCAGGCATTGATCAGATCGATATTATCGACGAATGTACACTTTGTAAGCCGTATCTCTACCATTCCCACAGAGCGACAGGCGGCAAGCGCGGCACCATGGGTGCAGTTATTTGTATTAACTGAGAAATATTAAATCGGGGGACTTTCTTTCAGCGAAAGTCCCCCTTCATAGAATCTAATACAAATTGTTTTTTGAGTCTATAATATAATCAAGCTTCTCATCGTCGGAAAGAGAATTAAAATACAGCATTTTTTCCTCATTCTGCGCCAGTTCCATTGCCAGTTCCTCAGGCATTTTTATTGTTTCGTCCATATTCAAAATCCTTTCGTGTTACTGTTAAAAGTATTCCCGAAAAAATTCTTGACATAAGCACTTTTTGATGTTAATATACCATTGTAGCTACAAAATTCAATACAGGGGTGCTGTTACAGGACGGCTGAGACGGAAATTTTCCGAACCCTTTAACCTGATACGGGTAATTCCGGCGTAGGGAGCATTGTTTTAAGGCACTATTATATTATTTTGCTTTTTACTACACCCTGCCGAGAGCAGGGTGTTTTTTGCTCTTATATTTCGGAAACGAAAGGAGTAATTATTTTAAAATGAAAAAAAATTTAGCACTTAAACTTACGGAAAGCGCAATGATGATCGCGCTGGCTACCATTCTCAGCTTTATCAAGCTGGCAAATCTGCCTTACGGCGGCAGTATAACTATCGCATCTATGCTGCCAATACTTATTATCGCCGTTCGCTACGGCACACCGTGGGGTCTTTTCACAGGACTTGTCCACGGAACCCTGCAGCTTATAATTGATCCCGGACCTCTCAGCTACTTCTCTGACGGGCTGAGCGTTGCGGCAATAATTGTGCTTGACTATATTCTCGCCTTCAGCCTTATAGGCTTAGGAGGACTTGCCGGAAAAGCCAAAGCTCCCACTGTTTCACTTAGCATAGGAGCACTTATCGCAGGTGTGCTTCGCTATCTGTGTCACGTGGTATCAGGTGCAACAGTTTGGGCGGGACTCTCTATTCCCACCTCCGCCGCACTTGCTTATTCCTTCGTCTACAATGCAACATATATGCTTCCCGAAACACTTATCCTCATTATATCAGCATATTTTATCGCTTCATCTGTGAACTTCCGTTCTCAGCGCCTCGCTCCTGCAAAGCGCGGCGATAAAAAGGTCTCCGTTTTCTCTGTTTTAGGATTGGCATTTTTCTCCGGCGGACTTATCTTTGACATTGCTTCAGTATTCTCTAAGCTGCAAAACGGAGAAACAGGTGAGTTCGATATCACAGGCATCGCTTCTGTTAACTGGATCCTCGTTCTTGCTGTAACCGCTGTCTGCTTCGCCCTCGGTGCAGTTATGCTCCTTGTGGCAAAGAGGAAGAAATAATTTGAGGATTTTATGCAAGGGGGATTTTAAGGAAATCCCCCCTGCACCCCCAAACCTTTTCGGATAACGCATGATTTGGTGGCTACGATATTCTATATCTAAACGGGATTCGGAGCAGTATAAGGTAGGTTAGTCTTCCCGTATGCGACCGTAGGTCGCTCGGAAAATTAAAAGGATATTGAAAAAGGAAACAAGCTTCCTTTTTCAATATCCTTTTCTTTTCCTTAACCCAAATGCAATAGCATTTGGGCGGGAAGACGCGCCCGTTCAGCGCACAATATTACATTCACCCCTATTCAAAGTTCTCTGGAAAGGGGTACGGGGGAGAACCTCTCTGCGAAAGAGAGGTTTCCCCCGAAAAAGCTTCGTGCGGGAATGCGCGAAATTCAGCGCACCTTATAAAGTTCACCCTTATTCAAAGTTCTCTGAAAGGGGCGGCCGGGGTTCCCCAATGCGAGCTTGCCGAGCCTTGGGGGTTCACGGTACGGGGGAATCTCTCTCCGAAAGAGAGATTCCCCCCGCATTAATTCACACATAATTAAATTAACTCAGCGATGTCAATGTTTTCACCAATGAGACCGACATAAGCGCCGTCGGAAGCCTCAGAGGAATCGGGATGAGCCAGGAGCCATTTGTTTCTTGCACGAAGGAGAGTGTCTTCAAAGTTTCTGGGCTCGAAAACAGGCTTGTCTGTGTTTGTACCCTTGGGGAGCGCAATAAGAACCTTAAAACCCTTGCTTGCATCTGCGTGGCAGGGGGCATAGTGAAGAGTTGTAGCATAGCACTCAACCATAACGCCTGCAGGAGCACGGAAAGCCTTGACCTTTGCTGTATCCAGCTTGCCGTCTTCTATCTCGTCCTGCTTGGCAACAAGGAGGATAAAATCCTCACATCCAAGATTAAACTCGCTGTCTCTGTGATATTCAAGGCAGTTGAGACGGGTGTTGTGGCCGTTGCACCAGCCCATCTGAACGGGCATGCCGCCATAGAGATGCTCAGAAACCTCAACTGTTGCCGGAAGCTCCTGCAGAGCCTCGTCCTCCGCAGTATATTCCACGCCCTCGGGAAGAGGTGTTCTTGAGAGAGCGCCAAGAATTTCGGAAACAGCCTCATCAAGACCGGAGACAACCTTGCCGTAGGAGGCAAATTCTTTATCATATACTGAATAGATCTTCATAATTACATCCTTCCGTTCTAATTTTACTGCCAATAATCAACATCGTGAGGCAAACCGATGTCTTTCGCCTTAAATACAGGATCCTTGCCTGCCTTTCTCTGCTTGGTATAATCGTCAAGCGCTCTGAAAGCATATTTGCCCAAAATAATGATAACAGGCATATTGATAAGAGTCATTCCACCCATCATAACGTCGGCAACTCCCCAAAGAAGATCTGCGCTGAGTCCGGCACCAAGGAAGATAACAGCAGAAGCGATAATGTAGTATACTGTGTTGAATACCTTGCCGGGAGTTTTCCTAAGAAGGAAGGTGAATGTCTTATCAACGTAGAAAAGGTTACCGAGAAGGGTCGTAAATGCAAAGAGAAGCATTGCAACTGTGATAAATACAGGACCGAAATCACCAAGAGTTGCCTTGATAGCCTCCTGAACATAGGGCGCACCTGAAAGATCTTCTGTAGGAGCGACGCCTGATGCCATACACATAAATGCTGTTGCGGAGCAAACAAGGATAGTGTCGATAAACACAGAAAGAACCTGAACCAATCCCTGCTTAACAGGATGAGCTACCTCAGCGGAAGCGGAAGCGTTGGGCGCTGAACCGACACCTGCCTCATTTGAGAAGAGACCTCTCTTAATACCGTACATAACACAGGAACCGGAGAATCCTCCGAATATAGCCTTAAAATCGAAAGCACCTTTGAAGATCTGATGTAAGATGCCGGGAAGCGCGGGGGCATTCATAAGAGTGATAACAAGAGCAACTAAGATATAAGCCGCGCCCATAAAGGGAACGATAAATGAGGTTGCCGCAATAATTCTCTTGCCACCGCCGAAAAGGCAGAAGCAAACGAGAGCAGCAATAATAAATCCGATTATCCAAGGAGCAATGTTTGCGTGATCCTTGTAAAAACCGTAGCCCGAGAATGTGGACTGCAGATTGTAGGAGGCAAGCATGTTGAAGCCTACACCGTATGTAAGAATAAGAAAAACTGAAAATACTATAGCAAGAGCACGGTTTTTAAAAGCAGCCTCGATATAGTATGCAGGTCCGCCGAAGCTTCCCTCAGGTCCTCTTTTCTTGTATATCTGAGCAAGTGTACTTTCAACAAAGGCAGATGCACCGCCGATGATGGCAATTACCCACATCCAAAAAACAGAGCCGAAGCCGCCGAGGCAAAGCGCCGTTGAAACGCCGACGATATTACCTGTACCAACTCGGGAAGCAGTTGACACCATAAGCGCCTGAAAGGATGAAACACCCTTTCCGTCTGCAGGCTTTTCCATAACAGCGCGGAACTGTTCTCCAAGCATTCTGAACTGAACGAATTTTGTTCTGATGGTAAAATAAATACCGCCGAGAACAAGAAGTATTATGAGAACATAGCTGTAAAGTGCATCATTGGCTGTGTTTACAATGTTCTCAAGAAAATTGATTATATTTGTAAGCATACGATCCCCCCTACGTTTATATACCAACATTATATCTTGAATTGAAAATTTTGTCAATTGGTGACGCCGGGATTTATGCACGCTCTGCATGATAATAAGCGACAACCTCAGGTGGATTTATTCCGCTGTCGGATGATCTAACTAAAAAAAGAACCCACACTTGTCATTGACAAATGTGGGGACAGCCAAAAACTCCGCAATATCACATATCACCATGAAAATGGTGAATATAACGCCTAAAAACTTAAAAATACTCTTTATTTATCTCTCACCTTTCTCGAAATTATATCAAGCTTACACAAATCAGTCAAAGCGAAGACTGTATATCATAAAACGTGAATCTGCGGCAAGCCGCAGTGAAATTTGGGCTATCGCTCAAGTGAAGTATTGCACCTGCGATGCAATATGAAGTTAATGTTCCAACTATCGTGCCGAAGGCATATATAATCGCTCGCAGAACGATATCATATCGAAGATATATCACCCGTTCCGCAGGGAACGGGTATCATTGAAAAAAGACGATTGCTCTCGCAATCGTCTTTTTCATGGCGGAGAAGGAGAGATTCGAACTCTCGAACCCTTTTACAGGTTACACGATTTCCAATCGTGCGCGCTCGACCAGCTACGCGACTTCTCCGTGTCGTTACTGACTCGATTATAATAACACAACGATTTTAAAAAATCAATACCTTTTTTAAATTTTTTTAAATTTTTTTCTTTGCTTTCATCTACACCTTTTTCGCCGACGGTGGCGGGCATATCCGCCAACCACCGCCGTCATTTGATTTAGCTGTAAGCTGCAATGCTTTTATTATAGTTTTCAGGTGTATATTTGTACATCAATGAGGAATACACTCCGCACCCTCTGCAGCACTTTCCTACGCAGAAGTTGTTTTCATATTCCTTCTTATCCTTTTCTGAAACAAACTGATTCACTGTTTTGTCGCCGATTATACCCTCACAGGTAATTGAAGTCTTTGCCTCGCTGATGTAAAACGGACAGTACACCAGCGCATCTATTGCTTTATTTGCCATATATTCTCCTCTTTATTAAACATGATCCCTTACTCTTTTCGACCGCTCTGCGCACTCCTTGCACAAAACCAGGTCATCTGAAACCAATGCCTCTTGGCCGTCCGGAAGATATACAGAGCATCGGGAACACACCGCACTCCCATGCCTTTCTATCCGTACACATCTTCCGCAAACGTTTATGTCGAAAATCTTATAATATTCTTCATCAGATCGGAGTCTACCTCCGCATATGTCACACACAGATGCACTGAAACAATCCCGACACGCTGTGCATTTCCGCGCGCCGTTAATACATATGTATCCCAATTACTGCCTCCAGAAAAGCTCTGTTGCTTCCTTATCGCTGAGATTCAAAAACTTCGTGATCCTTTTTGCTTCACCTATTGTCAAAGACGATAATCCTCCTTTCGTTTTTCTGTAGAGAGTGCTACGATCTATCCCAAGAGCCGTGGCGACTGCTTCAAGGGTCGTGTTTTTCTGTGCTACCGTACGCTTAAATTCAACTGATTCTTTTTCCATATTTTACCTCTTATGTTAATTACTTACAGTTACATTTTACTTCACCAATCTTAAACGGTCAATGCTGCATATGTTGAATTATCGCAACAAAACTGTTTTTTCAGAGATTTTTGGTTCCTTATGTAATGATTTTAGCACAGATGTTCGCGTTTTTCTCCCTATGCTTGCAATTATAACACAACATGTGTCCAATAAACCGGACTTATCTCAATAAATTTCACTCTTGACAAGTTTTTTTTGCTGTGATATACTTTTTCTGTCGGATGATTCCGACGAAGCAGAACATGTCCGGTGAATTTCCTTTGTCAGAGAGCCGCTCCCCGTGCTGAAAGGGCGGTCAAACGAACCACTCGGGTACCATCTGCGGATATTATGAATACAAATTGAGTTAAACGCTCGGGTGGAACCGTGGGAATTTCTGTAGCAATGCAGTTTCTCACCCCGACAATCTTTTTTGTCGGCGCCGGGCTTTTTTCATTTTAACCGCGCCGATCACCAAAATCTTATAGGAGGTATTTTGAAATGAAGATCAGATTTACAATTGGCGCCGAGATCGAAAGTGCCGAAGTAAAAAGCGTTTATGACCTTGCGGCAGAAGCTTCTCTGATTTCAAGAGAGGTCATTGCGGCTAAGGTAAACGGCGAGGTAGTTGACCTCACAACTCCTGTTTCCTGTGATGCGGAGATCGAGCTGCTCACCTTTGAAAACGAGGAAGGACAGAAGGTATTCAACCATACAGCAAGCCACATCCTTGCGCAGGCAGTCAAGCGTCTCTATCCCGATGCTAAGCTTACTATCGGACCTGCCATCGATAACGGCTTCTACTACGACTTTGATTCAGACGAAACATTTTCTTCAGAGGCTCTTGCCAAGATAGAGAAGGAAATGAAGAAGATCGTTCGCGAAAATCTTAAGCTTGAGAGATTTACTCTTCCCCGCGATGAGGCTATTAAATTTATGGAAGAAAAGGGCGAGCCCTATAAGGTTCAGCTTATTGCAAGAGTTCCCGAAGGAGAGGATATCTCCTTCTACCGCCAGGGTGAATTTACAGACCTTTGCGCAGGTGCTCACCTCTTCTCAACAGCCGCGGTTAAGGCATTCAAGCTCCTTTCCTGCACAGGCGCTTATTGGGAGGGTAACAGCAAGAATAAGATGCTGCAGCGTATCTACGGTACAGCATTCCCCACAAAGGAGGCTCTCCAGGCTCACCTTACACAGCTTGAAGAAGCAAAGAAGCGCGACCACAACAAGCTTGGCCGCGAGCTTGAATATTTTACAACAGTAGACTACATCGGTCAGGGTCTTCCCATTCTTCTGCCCAAGGGCGCAAGAATGATCCAGCTTCTTCAGCGCTTCGTTGAGGATGAGGAGCAGAAGAGAGGCTATCTCCTTACCAAAACTCCTCTTATGGCAAAGAGAGATCTTTATAAGATCTCAGGTCACTGGGATCACTACCGCGACAGTATGTTCATCCTTGGCGATCCCGACGATGAAACAAAGGAATGCTTTGCGCTCCGTCCCATGACATGCCCCTTCCAGTATCAGGTATATCTCAACAGAAAGCGCTCCTACCGCGATCTGCCTATGCGTCTTGGCGAAACATCAACTCTTTTCCGTAACGAAGAATCAGGCGAGATGCACGGACTTATCAGAGTTCGTCAGTTTACAATTTCCGAGGGTCACCTTGTTCTCCGTCCCGACCAGCTTGAAGAGGAGTTCAAAGGATGTCTGGAGCTTGCTAAGTATATGATGGATACTCTCGGACTTGCAGAGGACTGCACATACCGCTTCTCACAGTGGGATCCCAACAATACAGAAAAGTACGAGGGTACAGCCGAGCAGTGGGACGAGGCTCAGGGCATTATGAAGAAGATCCTCGATAACCTTGGGGTTGACTACAAGATCGGTATCGACGAAGCAGCATTCTACGGACCTAAGCTTGATATCCAGATCAAGAACGTACACGGCAAGGAGGATACACTTATCACTATCCAGATCGATATGCTTCTTGCAAAGAAGTTCGGCATGGAATATACAGATTCCGACAACACTCAGAAAACTCCCTATATCATCCACCGCACAAGCCTTGGATGCTACGAGAGAACTCTTGCTCTTCTTATAGAAAAATATGCAGGTGCAATGCCTCTTTGGCTCTCACCTACTCAGGTTACAGTTCTCCCCGTTTCCAATCTCTTTGAGGACTACGCTAAGAAGGTTGCAGACAAGCTTGAGGCTATCGGCATCAGAGTTGAGTGCGACACACGTAACGAAAAGATCGGCTACAGAGTCCGCGAGGCTCAGCTTTCCAAGGTGCCTTATATGGTCATCGTTGGTGCTGATGAGCAGGACGCAGGTACTGTTTCCGTTCGTGCTCGTAAGGAAGGCGAGGGCGGAGTTATGTCCCTTGACGAATTTAAAGCGAAGCTCCTCCTTGAGGTGGCTACAAAGAAGCACTAATAGAATAGGAATAATAAAGAAAGGGGGCTTTTAAGAAAAGCCCCCCCTGCCTCATGAATATACATCGACTACATTATCGTTCAACTAAAATGAATTTCGAAGTATTAGCCGTGTTAGTCCTCCCTGCAAATCCCCTGAATAATCCGGATAATTAAAAGGAGATGGATGTAAAAACGGAAGCTTATTTCCGTTTTTACATCCATCTCCTTTTACATTGCCGCTTTGTGGCACATGAGAAGGCGCAAGGTTCTGCGCACATATATTATTACCTTCATTTCAGGTTCTCTGAAGGGGGCTCGTGGAGAACTCTCTGCGAAAGAGAGTTCTCCACGAAATAACTAACCTAATCAACCGTTGATCTTCTCATGTATAGCCTTTGCCGCAGTTTTACCTGCACCCATTGCGAGTATAACAGTAGCGGCACCTGTAACAGCATCGCCGCCTGCGTAAACCCCGTCACGTGATGTGAGTCCGGTTTCTTCTTCAACAATGATACCACCGCGACGGTTAACATCAAGACCGTCCGTAGTGTCCTTGATAAGAGGATTGGGACTCGTACCGATAGACATGATAACACAGTCAACATCCAGTACAAACTCACTGCCTTCCTTAACGATAGGACTGCGGCGACCGCCCTCATCAGGCTCGCCAAGCTCCATTTCCACGCATTCCATTCCGCAAACGAAGCCATTCATGGGATCGCGCTTGTCTTCTTCGTTACGGTAGCCAAGTATTTTTGTCGGATTGGTAAGGAGCTTGAACTCGATACCCTCCTCCATGGCATGCTCTACCTCCTCGCGTCTTGCGGGAAGCTCGTCAAGAGAACGGCGATATACAATGTATACCTTGTCCGCACCGAGACGGAGAGCAGTTCTTGCAGCATCCATAGCAACGTTACCGCCGCCCACAACTGCAACCTTTTTCGCCTTCATAATAGGTGTTGCGCTGCCGTCTCTGTATGCCTTCATAAGATTGCTTCTTGTGAGGAATTCGTTTGCTGAGTAAACACCCTTAAGACTCTCGCCGGGAATACCCATAAATCTGGGCAGACCTGCGCCGCTGCCTACAAACACCGCCTCATAGCCTTCCTCAAAAAGCTCATCGATGGTCAGTGTCTTACCTATTATAATATTTGTCTTTATATCAACTCCGAGAGCGCGGAGAGTTTCCACTTCCTTTGCAACGATAGCCTTGGGAAGACGAAACTCGGGAATTCCGTACACAAGCACGCCTCCTGCTGTGTGAAGCGCCTCAAAAACAGTAACACTGTATCCAAGCTTTGCAAGGTCGCCTGCACAGGTAAGCCCTGAAGGACCGCTTCCTACCACTGCAACCTTGTGACCGTTAGCTTCGGGCTTAACAGGTGCTTCTGCGCAATATGTATTGTGCCAGTCGGCAACAAATCTCTCAAGTCTGCCTATACCTACAGGCTCGCCCTTGATACCTCTGATACATTTAGATTCGCACTGGGTTTCCTGAGGGCACACTCTTCCGCAAACTGCAGGAAGAGAGGACGACTGATTGATTATCTGATATGCACCCTCAAAATCTCCTTCCTTTACCTTTGAAATAAATTCGGGAATATGGATCTTGACCGGGCATCCGTCCACACAAAGAGGCTTTTTGCAATTGAGACAGCGCGCCGCTTCGTCAAGAGCTGTCGCCTCGTCATATCCTGTTGCCACCTCGTCGAAGCAGGAAGCTCTCAGCTTTGCATCAAGCGTGGGCATAGGATTCTTAGTATTCTTCATATTTGCCATTGCTCTTACCTCAATTCTGCTTGAAAAGATTGCAGACCTTTTCTCTCTCAGCGGCTTCGTGGCTGTGGTACATTGTGCTTCTTTCCATAGCCTCGTCGAAATCAACCAGATATCCGTCGAATTCGGGGCCGTCTACGCAAGCAAACTTTGTCTTGCCGCCAACTGTAAGTCGGCATCCGCCGCACATTCCCGTACCGTCGATCATAATGGGATTCATTGACACAACTGTGGGGATCCCATAGGGCTTCGCCGTTGCAACAACGAACTTCATCATAACAAGAGGACCGATGGCAATGATACGGTCATATTTCTCACCGGAATCGATAAGCGCCTTGAGAGGAGAGGTTACAACGCCCTTTTCTCCATATGATCCGTCGTCGGTGACCATAATAAGCTTGTCGGAGCAAGCTCTGAATTCGTCCTCAAGAATAACCAGATCTCGATTTCTGAATCCGATTATTGAATGCACCTCACAGCCCTCGCTGTGAAGCTTCTCGGCAACGGGCAGTGCAATTGCACAGCCTACACCGCCGCCAACCACGGCAACCTTCTTAAGCCCTTCGGTTTCTGTTGCACGTCCGAGAGGACCTGCAAAATCGGGGATAAAGTCGCCTTCGCTCAGCGCGCCAAGCTTCATTGTTGAAGCGCCAACTGTCTGAAATATTATCTTAACTGTTCCCTCTTCCCTGTCATAGCCTGCAACTGTCAGGGGAATACGCTCTCCCTCACTGTCTGCTCTGAGAATGATAAATTGACCCGCCTGCGCTTTTCTTGCAACATAGGGAGCCTCTATATCCATCATTATTACAGAAGAATTAAGAACCTTTTTTCTTACGATGCGGTACATAATAAAACTCCAAGTCTTTAAATATACAGCATAAGTATAAACCCATTTTATATTTTTGTCAACGGCATACCCTGACCAAATAAGTCCAAATATTTGCTAACGGAAAGTAAATTTTTTATATAATCCTTGAAATAACAGGAAAACTGTGGTATACTTACTGTAATCATCAATACATAAAGGAGAAATTTCTATTATGGCACGTTTTCATGACGGTCAGGAGATCGACCGCGCTACTCATTCGACCAACTTTACAGAATTTACAGTAAAGAAAGCAATGGAAGGCTCTCTTGTTACAACAAGACTCCTTCTTATCCTTGGCTACATTGCAATCGTAGCTCTTGCGTTTGTTGTAATGACTATCCCCGGCCCCGGTATGTATCTCGGTATCGTATTCTTCCTTGCAGTTATTATCGTAGTATTCTTCACATGGCCTCTTACAACAATTGAATATGAATATGTAACCGCGTCGGGAGAAATAACATTTACCACTATCATCGGCGGTGGCAAGATGAAGAAGGAAAACCTCAAGTTCAAGATCAAGGATTGCGAGATCATTGCTCCCTACACATCCGAGCACACAGACAAGTTCGCAACAGTGACCAAGAAATACGATTTCCGCAGATCCGTTAAGGATACAGAGGATATCTACTTCGCAGTTATCAACGAAAAGGACGCTAAGGCAATGGTGATCTTCCAGTGCACAAACAAGGCTCTTAAGATCTTCAAGTCCTACAATAAGGAACACACAGTATCTGTTGATACTCTCCGTTATTAATATGTAAAAAAGGATCCTTTCGGATCCTTTTTTGTTTCCTTCTTTCTTGACGCACATGGCAATTTATGCTATTATCTAAGAAAAAAGGAGGTTTTTCTTATGTTTGAAAATATAGGCAGAAAAATAATGACATTAGCAGAGATAGTCACATGGCTGGGTATCATCGGATTCATACTATACGGACTTGTAATAATGGCGCAGGACGAAGATCTTATTATCGTCGGTTTCCTCGTAATGGGTCTTGGCTCCCTTGGCTCATGGATCGGATCTTTCCTGCTTTACGGCTTCGGTCAGCTTATTGAAAATACCGAGGAAATGACACGTATTCTTAAAAGCACCAACGCCATCATCTCGTATAATGAAAATTACGCACGCAGGCAAAAGACAACCAAAAAGGCCACAGATGAGTATTATGATAACGGCAGAGGCGAGAGCGCTCCGACTCCACCATCATATATACCTCCCATAGATGTTTCAGACGTTCACAGTTGGCGTTGCAGCGGATGCGGAAAAACCATCACCACGGATATCTGCCCCTTCTGCGGCACAAATTCTGTAACAGCATTTCCGTTCTCTGATGAAAGTGAATCCGTCGAAGTCGAAACTGAGGCCGAAGCTATCAGCGATGAGGATGCTATCGCCAACGCTTACCTTGAGGGCAAAGACCACAATACAAAGGATAAGTTTGCCGACGATGATGACTCAGAGATCATTGACGGTCATAACGGAGACTCAGGCTCTGTTAAAATATGCCGCCTGTGCGGCGCAGTCCTTGAGGAGGATAGCCTGTTCTGTACATCCTGCGGTAATAAATTGTGATTAATTACGTTTTTTGCAGGGAACCTATTAAGTATAGGTTTCCTGTCCTCAAACCTTTTGGTATAGGTGTCTTGTTGGTGTTTGCAGACATTGCTAAAAAGGTCAGAGAGACAGAGAACATAAGGTGGGGGAATCGCTCTTTTGCAGAGCGGTTCCCCCACTAAATATATACATGTTATTCATCAAAAAGAGGTGTAGAGAAGTAGCGCTCCGCTGTGTCGGGAAGGATGGTTACAACAGTTTTGCCGGGGCCAAGCTTCTTTGCCAGTTTGAGCGCTGCGCAAACATTGGTGCCGGCGGAGATGCCGCACATAATACCCTCCCTTGCCGCCAGATCTCTCGCAGTACCGATAGCCTCGTCGTCGGTGATGATACATATCTCTGAATAGATATCGCAATTCAGAATAGGAGGAATAAGTCCGTCGCCGATGCCCATCTGAATGTGAGTTCCTATATTACCGCCTGCAAGGATAGCCGCATTTTCGGGCTCAACTGCCCATATCTCCATGTCGGGATTCTTCGACTTGAGAGTTTCGCCGATACCTGTGATAGTTCCGCCGGTGCCAATACCTGAGCAGAAGCCGTCAATAGGTCCGTCCACCTGAGAAAGAAGCTCAATGCCTGTGTTGGAGCGGTGAACAGCAGGGTTGGCAGGATTTTCAAACTGCTGAGGAACGAAAACGTTGGGATTCTCTCTTGCCATTCTGAGAGCTGTTTCGAGACACTCTTCGATACAGAGACCGATATTTCCCGCATCATGTATAAGGATAACCTCGGCACCGTAGTGACGCACCAGCTTTCTTCTTTCTTCGCTTACAGAATCGGGCATGATGATAATAGTCTTATATCCTTTAACTGCACCCACAAGAGCAAGACCGATGCCCTGGTTGCCGCTTGTAGGCTCAACGATAATGGTATCCTTGTTAATAAGCCCTCTCTGTTCAGCATCAAGGATCATATTGTATGCAGTTCTTGTTTTGATAGAGCCTCCCACATTAAGTCCTTCAAACTTAACAAGCACGCGTGCCATATCCGGTGTTGTCATTCTGGAAAGCTGTATCACGGGAGTATTTCCCATAGCCTCAAGTATATTGTTATATATCATAAACCTGTTTCCTTTAAAATGAATCCTTTACATTATACACAACTTTTTCCGCTTTTGCAACCGTATGCAGAAAATTGTTTGTATATTGACAAAATTTATTAGCACCACAGTTAACGGAAATCCTGTTGAAATGAGACTTTGAATGTGTTATAATGAAGGATAATAATGGCCAAAGGAGAAAAAACAAGTTTATGAAAATATTGCACACAGGAGATCTGCATCTTGACAGCCCTTTTTCAAGCCTTTCAGGGGAATTGGCGCAGAAGGCTAAAGCTGAGCTGAGAAACACATTTTCAAGTATGCTTTCTTATGCAAAAGAAGCAGAAACAGACCTTATACTCATCTCCGGCGACCTTTTCGATTCAGGCTTTGCCACAAGGGAAACTGCAGCACTTATCACAAGAGGATTTGAAAGCGTAAGCTGTCCCATAATCATATCTCCCGGCAACCACGATTGCTACAGTGATAACAGCATATGGAAATACATGAGCTTTCCCGACAACGTTTACATATTCAGCTCATCAGAGCTTTCATATTTTGATTTTCCCCACCTGGGAGCACGAGTCTACGGCTACGCATTTGAAAGTCCCTCAATGAAGATATGTCCCCTCTCCGGAAAAACAGTTGAGGACAAAAGCATCATCAATATACTATGCGCACACGGAGATACCTCATCTCCGCTGTCTCTCTATTGCCCCATAACCTCAGGGGATCTTGTTAGCTTCGAAGCAGACCATGCAGCTCTCGGTCATATCCACAATCCCGAAGCCGCCAACGAAGCGCTTCGCTCCAAGGGGATATCAGCAGTTTATTGCGGATGTCCTCAGGGCAGAGACTTCGGAGAAACAGGAATAAAAGGAGCTCTCCTTACCGAAATAGAAAAATCAGGTGAAAAAACACAGGTAAATACCACCTTTATCCCCTTTTCCAAAAAGGTATATAAGGAAATACAGCTTGAGCTTGACGGAGCTGAGACCACAGCGGATATCATAAGTGAGCTTCGCACCCGTATATCTGAGGAAGCTCCCGATGAAAACACTGTTTTGCGCGCAGAGCTGTGCGGATATATATCCCCCCGACTTGCAGTGGTATGCAGCGAGATCGAGGAGGCTTGTAAAGATGGGCTGTGCTCCATTACAGTTACCAACAACACTGTACCAATGCTTTCATCAGAAGAATTGGAGCTTGACCGAGGCATCAGAGGAGAAGTCTATAGACTTCTGTCCCCCACGATTGAAAACGGAAGCAAGGAAGAAAGAAACGAAGCTCTCGGCGCCCTCAGATATGCTCTCAGCGCGCTCAGTGGCGAAAATATATAAGAAGGAGCTATCATGCAGATAAAAACAATACATATCGACTCCTTCGGAGGAGTCAGAGACCTGACTCTCGAACTGAAGCAGGGACTCAATATTCTTGAGGGAAAAAACGAAAGCGGCAAAAGCTCCGTTGCAATGTTTATCAAATTCATCTTCTACGGTCTTTCAGGCAGAGGGGTCGACGGCAAGATGAGCGAGAGAAGCAGATACGTCAACTGGGAAAGCGGAAGTGCCGCAGGATATATAATTCTCGAAAAAAACGGCATTACATACAAAATATCCCGTGAGCTTTACGTCTCGGACGATGCCACCAGAGAAAGAGTTAACATAACTGATACAGAAACAGGCGAAAAGCTGTTCAAGGGAGAATGTCCCGGAGTTGCACTGTTGGGTATGCCTGAGCAGATGTTTTACAACTCAGTTTTCGTACGTCAGCTTTCCGATGCCTCAATTGACGGAAACGGTATGAGCGAGGCTATAGAAAACATCCTCTATTCCGGAGACGAGGAGGTAAGTACAAGACGCGCACTTGAAAAGCTGGAAAAATCAAGAAAATCTCTACTTCATAAAAACGGCAACGGCGGCAGAATATACGAGCTGCGCCGCGAGATAGCAAGACTTGAAGCATCTCTCAGTGAGGCTGTGGCAAACAATGCTGAAATAATGCAGAATGAATACCTTGTGGCAGACAGCGCAAGGCTCATCGCCTCAAGAGAAAAGCATGCAGAGGAGCTGGAGGAAATACTTGAATGTCACGACAAGCTGGCAAGACTTGCTTCTCTTGAAGAACTTGAAAAGCAGGAAGCGGAAATACGCAGGCTTAAGGCTATGCTTGACAGCTTCCCCTCAAGAACAGAGCTTGAAGGTGCCTGCGATGAGATGAGAAATGTGTCATCAAAGCGCAGAGAAGCTGAGCTGAAGCTTAAGACCGTCAGGATCAATCTTGCTACACTTAATAAGACCCTTCCTCCCATGGTTTCAGAGGAGGAAAAGGCGGAGGATAAGCTGGATATAAACACGGCTGCCAAAGCGCTTGGTAAAAGAAAGAGCTGCTTCGGCATTTCTGTTGCTCTGTTTGTTCTCAGCGTCATTTGCGGAGCAGGAGTATTCTTCCTGCTTGCTGTTGATAAGTCACTTGCTATAATAGCAGGCGGAGCCGCAGCGGTTATGCTTGCGGTCGCAACAGTCCTGCTGTGCATCAGCATCACTTCTCTAAAAAAATATAACGCCATCCTTGATAAATGGAGAGCAAGAACCATTGAGGAAATGGTGCATATGGCGGAGGAAAAGGTGGAAAAGGCTCTTCGACTCAGAGGAGAAGGCTCTGAATATGAGACTCTTATGAGAAATGAGGAGGAAACTGACAGAGAGAGAGAGAGATTGCTTTGCGAGCAAAGAAATCTCTCAGCCAGATTCACCCCCGAGGAACCTGACACAGATACAATGACAGAAAAGGCTCTCTCAAGAGCCACAGCAACTCTTAGAGAAATGGCGGCAGTCACAAGAGAATATGACACTGCCATGGGTAAGCTGTCAGCTATGGGAGAGAGAACTGCCGAGGAAAGAGTCAAGATACGTCTTGACGCCGCAGCTGCACTTGAAACAGAAGCAGGTAAAACAGCTCAAAAGCTCACTCACGCAGAATATGAAAAAACTGTAAGGGACAAGGGCTTTTTCAGAAGCAGTACAGACGCACAGAAGCGCCGTCATCAGTCTCTTGAAAAGGAGCTTAGCGCACTGATCGCAGTTGCAGTATCTCCGGCAGATATATCCATGAAGATAAATGAAGCAAAGGCTGAGCTTGAAGAGCTCAGCGCAAAATATAACGCAGTCGCCCTTGCTATAGATACCATAACCAAAGCAAGCGAAAGCCTGAGAGCATCCCTTCTTCCAAGAATAGTTGGAGAAGCGGGAGTTCTTATGGGCGCCTTTACCGCAGGCAAATACACGGGTCTGGGAGTTGACCGCAACTTTGATATGAGCTATAATCACGGCGGATATCAAAGAGAGGCTGATTTCATGTCAGCCGGTACAAGAGACGCAGCATACCTGAGCGTGAGAAACGCACTGATGAAAGTGCTTTTCCCGGGAAATGCTCCCTTTGCCGTTTATGATGAAAGCTTTTCAAGAATTGATGAGGAGCGACTTAAGAGACTTCTGGATGTGCTGAGCACAGCGGGGGACGAAGGAACACAATCGCTTGTGTTCACCTGCAGAAGTCTTGAAGGACATCTTACGGGAGAAAACATTCCCATAATCAAGCTGTAACAGGAAAGGGGAAATATACAGGCATGGATACCGATTATCTCAAAAGAGTAGGTCTATATATAGTCAGCGCCGTTATCTCACTGGGCATAATAGTGTATTTCGGATATCATATCTGGAGCACATTTAAGCCTGATGTAAAAACCGAGCCTGTTATGCAGACTACTGTTACAAAAACCGTGGATTCACAGTGCTATATTTTCAGACATGAGCTTCCATTGTCTACCGATTCTGCAGGAGTGCTTGTACCTACAGCCGCAGAGGGAGAAAGAGTTCGCTCCTACGGAGAGGCTGCAGCCATCTACAGCGATGCTGATGCCGAAACAATACGCCGCATCAAGGAGATAGACGTTCAGACAGAGCTTCTCAGTGAAGCGGCCGCAAACGGAAATATGACCTTCAAGGATGCGGCAAAAACGGATAACGAGCTTTACGATGTTATGACCCGTATACGGCAGTGCCTTGCAAAGGGTGATGCGGAGGCGGCAAATATGCTCAGACAGGAGCTCATTTCCGGAGTTAATAAAAAAGAAGTAATTATGGGCAACAGCGGAGATATAGAGCAGAAGCTCAGCGAGCTGAAGACCGAAAGACAAGAGCTTGTTGAGAGTCTCGGAACAAAAACAGGCTCTGTTACAACATCGAAAAGCGGATTCTACTATAGCACATCAGACGGATTTGAAACTTTGTTTGACCCCACTGTGTTTGCCTCGTCAGATTATGAGACATTGAGAGCGCTCACCGCAGAATCAGTACCGGAAACCGCGTCAAACGCCGGCAAGGTAGTAACGGACTCAAGATGGTATGCAGTGTGCTTTGTGGATAAAGGCATAGGCGCGCTTATGACAGAGGGAGAAAGCAGAAAGGTCTCCTTCCCATATAACGGTCTTGAGATCGAAATGGAGCTTGAAAATCTTATTCGTGGAGACGACGGATATGCTTGCGTCTTTTCAAGCGATATCATTCCCGATGGATTTGACTATGCAAGAACCCAGCCTGCGGAAATAGCACTGGCGGAATATACAGGCTTTAAGGTGCGTATAAGTGACGTAAGAATGATAGACGGAAAGCAGGGAGTCTATATCCTTGACGGAAGCACAGTAAGATTCAGGTTGGTAGTTCCCATAACAGACCATGAGGGCTATTATATTCTTGAAACTGCCCCTGACACAGACAGCTATCCGTCTGACGAAGAACAAACATCCGACGGTGAGACTACAGACACAGGAGACAACTACCCGTATCTTAAGCTGCACGATATTATAATCACAGAGGGCACCGGACTCTATGACGGACGCATTCTCGGAAAGTGAGTGAAAATGGATCAGATAAGGAAAGCTATAATACGCGACAATTATATGCGCGTTATGGAAAAAATAGAGACGGCAAAGGCGAGAAGCCCCTATCATCAGGAGGTCACCCTCCTTGCCGCAACGAAAACAGTTCCCGCAGAGGAAATAATATACGCAATAGAAGAGCTGGGACTTCCCGTGGCAGGAGAAAATAAGGTCCAGGAGCTTCTCTCAAAATATGATGAGCTGAAAGGCAAATGCCCCCTTCATATCATAGGTCATCTGCAGACAAATAAAGTAAAAAGCATCATCGGCAAGGTGGATATGATACAGTCAGTCGACAGTATCAGACTTGCAGAGGAAATAGCTAAGAGAAGCCGTGATGCGGGCGTTGTGACAGACGTGCTGTGCGAGATAAATATAGGCCGTGAGGAAAATAAGGGCGGCATAATGCCCGAGGAAACAGAGGAGTTCGTTTCCCGACTTCTGGAAACGGAAGGCTTACGACTGAGGGGCCTTATGACCATGGCTCCGGTTTGTGAGAAAAATGACGAATATAAAAAATATTTTAGCAAAACATACGATATTTATCTTGACATTTTAGGAAAAAAATCGCATAATATAATAGAGCCTATATTATCTATGGGTATGAGCGACAGCTTTGAAGTCGCAATTGAAGAGGGGGCTAACCTTGTAAGAGTAGGAAGCTCCATATTCGGAAGCAGATTTTATCCCGAGAAGGGCGTATAATTAAATTTTCATATTAAATACGGAGGTATACTACCATGGGTATCGTTGATAATATCAGAAAGAGAATGGGCGGTAACGTTGCAGACGACAACTACGATGATGCATACGAGGATGACGGCTACTACGCTGACAACTTCGGTTCATACGAAAGCGATGATTCCGACATGAATATGGGAGGAGCAGCTCCTTCTGCAGGCGTTGGAATGGGAACAGGAATGAGCGGCGGCATCAGCCTTTCCGGCAACTCCGGAAGCGCACTTGAGATGAAGGTCGTTAAGCCCGACTCCTTCGACAGCGTTGCGCAGATCGCTGACCACCTTCTTTCCAAGAGAACTATCGTTCTCAACCTTGAGAGCACAAATAAGGAGACAGCACGCCGTCTTATCGACTTCCTTTCCGGCGTAGCATATTCCATCGACGGATCTCTCAAGAAGATCGCATCCAATGCATATGTTATCACACCCAGCAACGTAGACGTTGGCGATGCAAAGCTCACACGCAAGGCCCAGGCACCTGCTGCACAGCCTGTTGCTGAAGAGAGCGGCGATGAATTCGGCGACTATTAATTAGCCGACTTTGAAAAATATCAATAACAAGGTGGGAAATATTCCTGACCTGACCGATGAAGAGCGACTGCTGATTTCGAGGGCGGCGGAACTTTCCGCACGTTGTGACTATCAAGCAGTCGCATCGTGTTTTTTGTCCCCCCGAGAGCAGAGGATACTGTATGAGACAGGCGTCTCCCATGGGGGATTTTTCTATGGAGGCACAAAAGGCGCCTCAAGAAGAAAGCTCATATTTCTGCCGCAGTGGATAGAAGCGGATAAAGGTGTGACGGGCATTTTTTCCGATGAGCACGAGAATGCCCTCAGAGAAGCGCTTGAAGCATACGGAGCATCAGATATGCTGGACGAATTTTATGTACCGGTACACCTTGTAAGCAGTGGATATCTGCAGCTCACTCACCGTGATTGGCTGGGCTCTCTTATGTCTTTGGGTATAAAGAGAGAAACTCTTGGGGATATATGCTTTTTCAGTGGAGAAGCGTACGTTTTTGCCGAGCCGAAGGCGGCGGAATATATCACACTTGAACTGAAAAGAGCCGGCAGAGACAAGGTAAAGGGCGAAATATGTAAGCTTCCCGAAGGATTTGTACCCGAAACCGATTTTGAAGAAATAAATACCACCGTCGCTTCACCCAGACTTGACGGTATCGTAAGAGCTCTGTGCAATATTTCCCGCGATGATGCGTCGGAATCGGTCACATCAGGACTTTGCGAGCTTAATTACTTTATGGAAACAAAGCCTGATGCACAGGTAAAAAACGGCGACGTGATCTCCGTGCGGGGCTACGGTAAATATATCGTGGACTCAACTGACGGAATAACAAAAAAAGGACGCTGCAGATTGACAGCACGTAAATATATTTGACGAGGTATAAACAATGAATTGTAAGTACGGCTTTAAGGAAGCAAGAAAGGGCTACGATCCTCAGGAGGTCGATGCATATATCGATGAACAGCTTGCCCGCATGACTGCTATGCAGAAGCAAAATGAAATACTTATGCGTAAGCTGCAGGAGGCAGAGGATAAGCTCAGCACACTTTCAGAGAAAGAACAGTCCCTTCGTAACAGTATTGCAGAATCCAAGAGAGGTGCTGCCGCAATGCTCAGCGACGCAAGAACACGCAGTAACACACTTATCGACTCCGCAAGACAGGAGTGCAATAAGATCGTTGACGAGCTTGACGCAGAGATCGAAAGCCGCTATAAGACCATCGAGGATATGCGAGGCGCAGTTTCCGCATTCAAGAGCGAGCTTTTCAGACTTTACAGCGACCATATTGAAAATATAGAAGCTCTTGCAGCGGCGGCCGAAGGCTTCACCTATGAGCCTGATTTCACAGCCCTCTCCGAGGCCATCGATGAATTTGAGGAAAGCGGAGATGTTGCTCCCGCGCAGATACCCGATTTCCCCGAGATAACAGAGGAAACTGTGGCGGCAGAACTTGAAATGGATGATGAAGATATCGAGGAGCCCGAGCTTTCACAGCTTGAATTCGGATTTGATGAGTCCGAAGAAACAGAATTTGAACCTGACGCTTCTGAAGAAGAGACATTGCTTTTCTATGACCCCGCAGAGACGACTCAGCTTCCCGAGGATGAGCCGGTATTTGCCGCAGAAAAGCCTGAGCGCGAGGAAAAAGAACCGGAAGCCATGAACGAGGATGACGAGCTCTTTAGCTTTCCCGAGGAAGAAACATCAGATGGGGAAGAACTTGATTTCGTCACAGAGGAAGAAATGTTTGCATTCCTCGACGAAACAGATGAAGATAAAGCGGAAGCTGAAGAAACAGAGCAGGAGGAGATCTTCGCATTCCCCGAGGAGGAAGCAGAAGTAGACCCCGACGACGATATGTTCATCACAGACAAGGATGAGCATAAGGATAAAGAAGACCTTTTCAACTTCCTGAAAGATTTCGTTAACGGTACTGAGGAATAAATATGATCCTATCCTTTGCTATAATGCTTCTGGCAGTAGCGCTGGACCAGATATCAAAATATCTTGTAGTACAAAACATGGATCTTTTTGAATCTGTTCCCGTTATACCCGGATTTTTCCGATTCACCTATATCGAGAATAAAGGTGCGGCATTCGGAATGCTTGCAGAGCATAGATGGGTGTTTCTTATAGTATCCACAGTTGCTATTGCGGCATTTGTTTTCTATCTTGTAAAATACCGTCCCCGTGACCTTCTTCTCAGAATATCCGCATCCTTTATAATAGGCGGCGGAGTGGGCAATATGATCGACCGTTGTCTGAGAGGAAGTGTGGTGGACTTTATCGACGTTGAATTTATAGACTTTTATATATTCAACGTTGCAGATATGTTCGTGTGCGTTGGCTGCGGACTTATGATACTTTATCTTATTTTGTCAGAGATAAAGGAAAAAAAGAAAAATAAAGCTGAAGGGGAAACAGACTCAAATGAATAACGCTGTTACAGCAGACTATAAATTGACAGTTGCCTCTGACAAAGCAGGTACGCGCCTTGATAGCTTTATTGCAGAGCATACGCCCCTGAGCCGCAGTGCGGCACAGGGGCTTCTTCCGGAAAACAAAATAACAGTTAACGGTAAATGCGTGTCAAAAAGCTGTAAGCTGAAGGCAGGAGATATCATCGAGGTATTTCTCCCCGAAGCTGAATTGTGTGAAGCAGTGCCCGAGGATATCCCCCTTGATATCGTCTACGAGGACGATGATGTGGTGGTGATAAATAAGCCTCAGGGAATGGTTGTCCATCCCGCACCGGGACATGAAAGAGGTACACTTGTAAATGCTGTCATGTTCCACTGCAAGGACAGCCTCTCTGATATTAACGGAGTTATCCGTCCCGGTATCGTCCATAGGATAGATCGTGACACAAGCGGACTTCTTATCGTTGCAAAAAATAACGAGGCACACCTTGCCCTTGCCGCTCAGCTTGAGGACCATTCTCTTTCCAGAGTTTACAAAACTATCCTCTGCGGAAGACTCAAGGGAGACGGAACTGTGGACGCTCCCATCGGACGCCATAAAACTGACAGAAAGAAAATGGCAATATCCCCCGACGGCAGACGCGCCGTCACTCACTATAAGCAGATTTGCGAGCTGGAGGGAGGCTTTTGCCTGGCGGAAATGCGTCTTGAAACAGGAAGGACCCATCAGATAAGAGTCCATATGGCACATATAGGCCACCCGGTTCTTGGCGACCCTGTGTACGGAAGACCTACCCAGTTTGAAAAAAAGCATCCGTCTCTCTTTATGGGGCAATGCCTGCACGCAGGCGAGCTTACCTTTCGCCATCCCCGCGACGGCAGAGAGGTCACGGTCACAGCTCCCTTGCCTGAAAATTTCAAGAGAATACTGACCTTGCTTGGTTATGAGCAATAAAAAATGCAGTATCACGTTTTGTGATACTGCATTTTTTATTTAAAGCTTGTCGAAAAACTGTTGCTTGTTTGTAACCTCTTCTGCCAAAACCGCCTGCTCCTCAGCATATACCAAAAGATCATATATGGGTCTCATTGCCAAAAAAGTCTGCCTCACCTGCTCCGCAAGATCAGGAGAAAAAAGCTGTTTTCCCGAGGGAAATACCGTAATCGAATAGTCTTCCTGTCAAGCCAAATCCGTTTATCTTCAGAATAGTGGGGATAACGGCTTCTTTTGTACATTTCTCCGTCAATGACTATTTCCTCATTTGCCATCAAAACATCTCTTGCGCGAATATACATAGGATGGTCGGAAGCGACCATCTTTCTTATCTCCGCCATAACTGGAGTCTTCGTACAATAGTAACCGCAACCGTAGAAAAATGTACCGGGCGAAATAATAAAATAAAATTCCGGCCACGCCTGAAAGCACTTCTTGTCACGTCTGAAAGATACCCACAGCATATCTCTGTACAAGCTTCCTTTTGCAAAACGCGCATCTCTGTATATACGTGAGACCGTATTTCTCGGTAATGTAATTATGTGTGGATCTATGTCCTCAACAGCAGGAGCAACATACTGAGAAAGTGCCACAAGCGGCTCTTGCACATACTTTTTATATTTATCTTTATGCTCCTCAAACCATACCTTGCTGTTCATAAAAGCATTTTCTGCTATAAAATCAAGGGTTTCGGGGTAAAAAATCGTCTTCATATCTCTCTGTTAATTATTCATAAGAAAATCAAACAGCTCTTCAAAATCACTTTTGCGATTTGCATTCACATAGGCATTGAGTGCTGTTGCAATATCAGCCATATACTTCTTTCTCTTGGCAGCATCTGCGGCACTCTCGCCCCTATTTTCCTCTGCTGGCGCTTTAGTATATGCCACAGCCTTATCATATGCCTCTCTGCACAAAGCCTCCAGCTCTTTATCGCTGAACTTAAGGCGCAGAGTTTTCTCCATTGTACCGATCTTATTCTTTATTTCTTCATCAGTAAAATTCTTACCTGCTCCCAGATCACGTAGAAGTGAAACCGCAAGATATGCGCTCATGGCTTCAACGCTTTTATAGCCTGCGGCTATATTAAAGAACATAAGAGCAGAGGAAATGTCCCCGTTTTTCCACGCCTTCTTAGCGGATGCCACAGACTTTTCAATGCTGTCCTTTGTTACTATATCTTTAACGCTTGTGACTACAGCAGATGCTATAGTCTTATTTCCTGTAATCGAGAATTTTCTCTGAATGTATGGGTCTACGATATCCAGTATTGCTGCAAAAATAGCCTTTTCTCTGTCACTCAGATCATCTCTCTTGCGCAGAGTCTCAATGGACTGCAATACAAAAGACTCTTCCATACGCGATAAGGTCTGAGCCAGTCTGCAATAAAGGTCCAGCAAAAGTGCTCCGCTTATACCCTCATAGCAGGCATCCTCACAGAGGAGTATTGCAGAATTGTAGTCGGATTTCGTCTCCACAAGCTGAAGTGCCTGTGTGTATTTTTCCATAGCCTGCTCTGTTCTCTTCTTTTTCAGCTCTGCAACCTTTCCTTGAAGGGCATTAGCTGTATTCACGCAGAATCTTTCTACGTCCTTATTCTGTATTCCCTCTCCGATAACCTGAAGGAGATGCTTATAATTATTTTCCATACGGGACGGCTCTGTCTCTCCCATAGCGGCTACTGCCACAGCCGCCGCTTCTCCGTCTCTATTATTCATTGAAGCCGAATATCTGATCTTTCGGATAGCCTCGTCTGCATTGCCTGCCGCCATTTCTGCCATGGCTTCCTCAATTGCTTTGATACCGCTCCTTGTGCGTCTGAGAGTATTTTCATATTCTCTGATGCTTGTACTTATGGTTTCAACGTCGATGATCTTCATTTTAGCAAAGGTGATCGCACGAAGGATAAGACCTATCACCAGGTATATCACATACAGAGCTCCTGCCGTCAAGACCGCTCTTACGATCACAGAAGCCTCAAACACTGCCGTCATTGCTACCGCTGCCGCAAATGCCGCAAAAACTGCAACAAGCGGACCGATCGTCATATATAAACGTAACCTATCCAGCTTGCCGCACTCATCAGGGATCACAGCACAATAGTAGTGTATCTTCTTAAAAAGCTCTTCTTCATCATCCGGAACACTGTATTCATCCTCATCCTTTATCTTCGCCGCAGGACGCAGACGCATAAGAACTGAGGTGAGGACAGTAAGCGCTACCACAACGCCAACTGATATCAATGCAGCACCTATACTGTTCGCATCAACGGGCAAATACTGAAGAAGCAATGTGTACTCGCACATCAATGAGTTATCCGTAAAAGCTTCTTCTCCGTACATCCCTATTATTGTATTGAGTATAACAAACAACGCCCCCGCAAAGACCGCAAGAGTGTAAACCAGTCCTGTTGAATTATTAACAGATAAAGCCTTGGGCAGTCTTCTCTTGACCATTTTATAGTCCTCTGCCAAGGTTATACATGAGCTTTTCAGCCTTTCAAAAGCCTTATTATCGTCCATTTTATACCTGCCGTCACATATTATGTATATATTATACTTGACTGTAACAATTTGTCAAGGAAAAGCTGTACATAACAGAAAAGGGCTGCCGAAAGACAGCCCTTTATTATGTCTTATTTCTGAGCTTTCTTAAGCTTAGCCTCTTCCTTGAGACGAAGCTCTGTATTGAGTATCCTCTTTCTCAGTCTGATAGACTTGGGAGTCACCTCCATAAGCTCGTCCTCGCCGATAAATTCGATAGCCTGCTCAAGACTGAACACCTTGTGAGGAACAAGTCTGAGCGCTTCATCCGCTCCGCTGGAACGGATAGCTGTCAGATGCTTCTTCTTACAAACATTGAGGGCAATATCCATCTGCTTGGGGCATTCGCCAACGATCATTCCCTCGTATACGGGGGTCTGAACGCCGATGAACATTGTACCTCTGTCCTGACAGTTGAAGAGGCCGTAGGATGTGGACTCGCCTGCCTCGCTTGCAACAAGGCTGCCTGTGTATCTTGTTGTGATCTCTCCCTTGAAGGGCTCGTATCCTGCGAAGATGGATGCCATGATGCCCTCTCCGCGAGTATCTGTGAGAAATTCGCTTCTGTAGCCGAAGAGTCCACGTGCGGGGATAACATATTCGATCTTCATTCTTGTTCCGCGGAGGTTCATTTCAAGAAGCTCGCCCTTTCTTGAGCCAAGCTTTTCGATAACTGTACCAACGTATTCCTCGGGAACGTCAAGGGTAACCTTTTCCATAGGCTCGTGCTTCTTGCCGTCTATCTCCTTATAAAGCACGTGAGGTGTGGAGCAGCAGAGCTCGTAGCCCTCTCGTCTCATATTCTCGATGAGAATGGAAAGGTGCATCTCTCCTCGTCCTGCAACCTTGAAGCTGTCGGTGGTCTCGCCGTCTTCAACTCTGAGGGAAACGTCGCGAAGTGTTTCCTTATAAAGTCTTTCTCTGATCTGACGGCTTGTTACGAACTTGCCCTCCTTACCTGCGAAGGGGCTGTCATTAACGGCAAAGGTCATTTCCAGCGTGGGCTCGCTTACCTTAACGAATTCAAGCGCTTCGGGAGCTTCAACTGCTGTGATAGTGTCACCGATGGTGATGGACTCAGCGCCGGAGAAGCAAACGATGTCGCCGACAGTTGCGCTGTCGACAGTTTTCTTGCCCAGACCGTCGTACTGATAGAGAGAAACGATCTTAGTTTTCTTGGGGGCAGCGTCGGGTGTGTGGAAGTTAACGATAACTGCCTCTCCGCCTACCTTCATAGTACCTCTTTCGATTCTGCCTATACCGATCCTACCAACGTAGTCGTTATAGTCGATGGAGGAAACCAGCATCTGAAGGGGCTCGTCGGGCTCGCCCTCGGGCTGGGGGATATATTCAAGAATAGTATCAAGCAGAGGCTTAAGGTCGGTTCCCTCACCGTGGGGGTCAATAGATGCCGTACCTGCTCTGCCGGAACAGAAGAGCATGGGAGAATCAAGCTGCTCGTCTGTTGCATCAAGCTCAAGAAGAAGCTCAAGCACCTCGTCGATTACCTCATCGATTCTTGCATCGGGACGGTCTATCTTGTTAACAACAACGATCACTCTGTGGCCAAGCTCCATCGCTCTCTGAAGAACAAATCTTGTCTGAGGCATGGGACCCTCTGCAGCGTCTACAAGAAGGATAACGCCGTTAACCATCTTAAGGATACGCTCGACCTCACCGCCGAAGTCTGCGTGTCCGGGTGTATCTACAATATTGATCTTAACATCTTTATAAATAACAGAAGTATTCTTTGCAAGGATGGTGATACCGCGCTCACGCTCAATATCGCCCGAGTCCATAACTCTGTCCTGCACCACCTGATTTTCGTGATATTCACCGCACTGCTTGAGCATTTCGTCAACAAGGGTAGTCTTACCGTGGTCAACGTGAGCGATGATAGCCACATTTCTTAAATCTTCTCTCTTCATAAAACCAATTCCAATCTTTTGAATTTCCAACTATTTATTATAACGCAGGATCACACATATATCAAGAACTTTTTTGGATTTTTAGGGAAAAAGAAAGATAAAAAGTTTTTTCATATATATGTGAGCAAATTAATAAACTACTTGAAAAAAATAAGGGAATGTGATAAGATTAGTGTAGAAAATAATGCCGATACGGCTATATACGGAGGTCATTCTGAAATGGAAAAAGTTATTAATGTTACCATCTGGAACGAATTCAGACATGAGAAGACAGTCGATGAAGTAAAAGCACTTTATCCTGACGGAATCCATGCTTACCTCAAGGGCGTTCTTGAGTGCGACGAGGTAAAGATCACACTTGCAGCTCTTGACGACGGTCCTGAGCACGGTCTTACAGATGATGTGCTTAACAACACCGACGTTCTTATGTGGTGGGCACACATGGCGCATCACGAAGTAAGCGATGCTATTGTTGAAAAGGTGCGCGAGAGAGTATATATGGGTATGGGTCTTATCGTTATGCACTCCGGACACTACTCCAAGGTATTCCAGAGAGTAGTCGGCACAACAGGTAACCTGCTTTGGGGCGCAAACGTTAAGGAGATCGTTTGGAACATCAACCCCACTCACCCCATCGCCGAGGGTATCCCCTCTCACTTCAAGCTTGATGCTGAAGAGATCTATTCCGAGCCCTTCCAGATCCCCCAGCCCGAGGAGCTTGTATTCAGCGGTTGGTATGAAACAGGCTATGTATTCCGCAGCGGCTGCTGCTGGACACGCGGCTTCGGTAAGGTGTTCTACTTCCAGCCCGGTCACGAGACAGTTCCCACATATCACAACAAGCACGTTCAGAGAATTCTGGCAAACGCTATCCGTTGGGCTGCCCCCAAGGAAACAGGCTTCCAGAAGATCAACTATGCTCCCTGCGTAGGAGATCAGTTTGTTTCTGACGACGAACTGGATTTCTTTAAGAAGTAATTCGATTTTTATTTCAGCAGCCGGGGGAAAATTCCCTCGGCTGTATACTTTAGAAGGAAAATAATATGCCAAATTACGAATACGAACCTAAAATAGATCCTTCCTTTATACCTAATGCCATAATGAAGATGAGCTCAGTTCAGTTTGATGCAACGGAAGGCGACGAAAGCCTTTTCGATGCATTTTTTGAAACACTTGATGCTGAAAACGGCGTTACAGAATCCATAAAGGAAAGAAATGCAGAAAGCTGGGAAATGACCGGCGAGTGCGTTCTCAGTGAAGAAAAAGGACGTATATCCATCAGCTATAAGGAATGTGCAGAAGGGCTTCCCGAATGGACTACCTCTATATCCTTTGACACCTCAGATCGAGGAATCATCTCCATAATCAGAAGCGGTCAGCTTAATCACTCCTTTGTTATAGAAAAGGGTGTGCGCCATAACAGCGTGTACAAAACGCCCTACGGACCTCTTGAAATGTGCGTAAAAGGAAGACAGGTAATAAACGAGCTGAGCGCCGGAGGGGGCAAGCTGTACATTGACTACGCGGTAGAGCTTAAAGGAATGACCGCACAAAGAACCAAAATGACCGTCGAGGTCAAAAGAGTGTAATTTGAGTTTAACGAAAGGAGAGAGAAGATGACAGTAAACGAGCTTGTTTCCGAGCTGAAGAAAGGCATTTCGGGCGCATATTTTTTCTATGGCTGCGAGGAATATTTGAAAAGATTCTATATCGGAAGAATACGCAAAAGCGTTCTCGGAGACGATGAAACTCTCTCCTCTTTTAATCATTATGTCGTAAAATGGGAGGAAAGCTCCCCGGAGGAGCTGGAGAGCGCTTTGGCGGCAGTTCCCATGATGGCGGAAAAAACTCTTGTTGAGCTGCATTGCGACTTTTCAAAGATAAAGAGCCACGCGGATTTTGCAGATATGTTCTCCACTTTCGACGGGGACAGCTGTGTTTTTCTCGTGGTTGCTCCGGAGGACACCTTTGACGCGGGTAATCCCGGAAAAAATAAGCCCAGTGAAGGATATAAGGTATATTCCAAAATGTTCAAGATGGTGGACTTTGCCCCTCAGACTCCCACCGAACTGAAAAAATGGATACTGAGACGTCTCAGTAAGGACCATATAGCCATCGGCGGAGAAACTCTTGAATTTATAGTGAACCGTTGCGGAAGGGATATGTTCCGCCTGTCGGGAGAGCTTGATAAGCTTATCGCAGTTTCCCTGCAGAGAGATATACCTATGATAGACGAGGAGCTTGTAGCGGAGATAACCGTTTCTAATGAGGAGGACGACGCATTCGCCCTTGCCAATGCAATAATGAACGGCGACAGAAATCGCGCCCTTCACGAGCTTGCAGGCTGTAAAAGAAGACAGGAAAAGGCACCTGCAGTGCTCGGAAGCGTTTCAAGAGCCATATGCGATATGTTAACGGTGTCAACTCTGCTTGCAAGCGGACTTGATAAGGCTGAGATAGCTAAAAAGATGAAGATGCACGAATACAGGGCAGGTCTTTATGTTAATGCAGTAAGAGATACCGAGCCCGCAAGACTGCGTGCGGCGGCAGACAGACTTAGAGAGGCGGATGTGCTTCTAAAAAGCACACGACTTGACTATATCGCCCTTGAGCGGTTTATATGCACCATTCCTTCAAGATCCAGAACAAGGAGAAGGTAATTATGGAAAA
>JAFUMU010000084.1 GCA_017482495.1 Clostridia bacterium
AATCTTATGACCAACCTTTTCCTTGGTCTTTCTACGGGTGCGAATGTTCTTACATCTCGATATAAAGGTGCAGGGGATGTGGAAAATGTTAGCAAAACGGTGCATACATCTGTTTTTTTAAGCATAGTATGCGGAGCTTTTATGACACTTATGGGAGTGGCTTTTGCCGAACCACTACTGCTTCTTATGAAAACCCCCAAAGAGGTTTTGACACTGTCTGCACTGTACCTCAGACTGTACTTCTGCGGAAGCATTGCCATGCTTTTGTATAACTTTGGAAGCTCAGTTCTTCGCTCCAAGGGAGATACTAAACGTCCACTGTATTTTCTTGCTGCAGCGGGAGTTATCAATGTAGGACTTAATCTCGTTTTTGTGATCTTCTTTAATATGGATGTTGCAGGCGTTGCCCTTGCTACTGTTATTTCACAGTGTGTGTCCGCTACACTTGTGCTTATTTGCCTTATGAGGGAAAGTGATGGATACAGATTCAGCTTTAAGCTGCTACGCCCGAACAAAAGGATACTTGTAAAAATATTGCAGGTGGGGCTTCCCGCAGGTCTTCAGGGAGTAGTATTCTCCCTTTCAAATGTTGTGGTACAATCCTCTATCAACAGCTTTGGACCTGTTGTCATGGCGGGAAGTGCTGCGGCTGCAAGCATTGAGGGATTTGTGTGGGTGTCAATGAATGCATTTTCACAGGGCGCACTTACTTTCACAAGCCAAAACGTAGGTGGAGGAAAGTATTCAAGGATAAACAGAATAGCTGTTATATCCTGTGCTTCAGCGGCGTTAGCAGGACTTATCTTTGGCAATCTTGCAGTTGTTTTTGGTAAACAACTTCTTGCTGTATATGACCCGCGACCTGAGATATTGGGACCTGGTATGACTCGTCTGACACTTGTTTGCGGATTTTACTTTGTGTGCGGCCTGATGGACTGTATTGTGGGCTCTATCAGAGGAATGGGTTATGCGGTCACACCGACGGTAGTTTCAATGCTTGGTGCCTGCGGCCTTAGAATACTGTGGATAATTACAGTATTTAATTATTATCACAGCGAGTTTGTGCTGTTTATATCATATCCTATTACATGGGGAGTGACATTCCTTGCACATCTTGTGTGCTACATTATAATGAGAAGAAAATATCCCAAAGAAGACAAAGAATAATATAAATGCCCGACCGAAAGGTCGGGCATTTATGTCATACTATTACTTTTTTAAATGCTTGATAAGTGCACCGAAGCCCTTGCATGTTTCCATTATGACCATAGGAACAAACGCAAGCCCGAGACCGAGAGCATAAAGCTCGGGCTTAAGCACTATAAGACCAAAGGGGATTCGCAGGGGTGTGAACAGTACAAGCGCAACAAGAGCAAGAGAGGCAAGAAGCGCAAGGTTGAGCGTCTTATTTGTAAAGAAACCTATTCTAAAGAGAGAATGGTCGCTTCTCATATTCAGAGCCTGAATTACCTGAGAGGTAGCAAGCACCATGAATGCCAGAGTCTGACCGCCTGATTCCGTCCCCATTACGTTCCAGCCTACCTTGAAGCCGATAAGGGAAAGTACGGCGAACATAGTACCGAGCAGTACCACCTTGATTCCAAGACCGCCTGCAAAGAGTCCTTCCTTTTTGGGCTTGGGAGCTTTATCCATAATATCCTTTTCAACGTCCTCCATACCGAGAGCGATGGCGGGAAGCGAGTCGGTAACAAGATTGATCCACAGAAGCTGCATGGAGAGCAGGGGGCTCTTATGCCATATGAGCATTGCTGCAAATACGGCAATTACCTCACCGATATTTGTACCGAGAAGGAATCCCACTACCTTTTTGATATTTGCATAGATACCTCTGCCCTCACGTACTGCGTCAACGATAGTGGCGAAGTTGTCATCTGTCAAAGTCATATCTGCGGCGCCCTTGGCTACGTCTGTACCTGTTATGCCCATTGCGCATCCGATATCAGCCGCCTTAAGTGCGGGAGCATCGTTTACTCCGTCGCCTGTCATGGAAACGACCTTGTCCTTTCTCTGCCAAGCCTTAACTATTCTTATCTTGTTCTCGGGAGACACTCTTGCATAAACAGAAATGCTTTCGACATTTTCGTCAAGCTCTGTATCTGTCATACTATCAAGCTCTGCGCCTGTAATAGCGCGGTCGCCTTCTCTGTAGATGCCAAGCTCCTTTGCAATAGCTGTTGCCGTTATAACATGGTCGCCTGTGATCATAATGGGGCGTATGCCTGCCTTACGGCATACTGCAACAGCCTCCTTTGCCTCAGGTCTGGCAGGGTCGATCATACCAACAAGACCGAGTAGTGTAAGCTCGCATTCAATGTCGGATGCCTGAGCATTTTCAGGGATAGCATCTATCTCTTTTGCAGCAACGGCAAGAACACGAAGAGCATTGCGGCTCATTTCGTCGTTGATCTCTCTTGCCTTTTCTATGTCGCCCTTAACGCACAGCTTTGTCATCATATCAAATGCGCCTTTGACAATAGCTATCTTTTTACCGTTTATCTCATTGATGCTTGTCATAAGCTTACGGTCGGAATCGAAGGGGAATTCAAGGATCCTGTGATATTTTTCCTCAAGTGATGCCTTTGTCATTCCTTTTTCATATGCCGCATAAACGATAGCTGTTTCTGTGGGGTCGCCTATGTGTTGAACCCCGTCGTCGGTAACGTTGATAGAGCCGTCGCAGCACAGCGTTGAAAGGGTAAGTAGGTTGATTGATTTTTCGTCGTTTGCATCTTCTATCGCTTTTCTCTCGCCCTCGCCGTCCGCATAGAGGGAAACAAGTGTCATTCTGTTCTGAGTCAGGGTACCTGTTTTGTCTGAGCAGATAACGGATGCGCTTCCCAGCGTTTCGACTGCGGGAAGTCTGCGGATGATAGCATTTTTCTTGACCATTCGCTGAACGCCTATGGAGAGAACTATGGTAACGATTGCGGGAAGTCCCTCGGGAATAGCGGAAACAGCCAAAGAAACGCTTGTCATGAATATTTCAATAGGCTCAATGTCGTTTGCAAGACCTACAATAAAGATTATTGCACAGCAGGCAAGAGCAACGATACCAAGGTATTTACCAAGCTGAGCAAGCTTTTGCTGGAGGGGCGTCTGAGCATTTTCCTCGTTATCAAGCATATTTGCGATCTTACCCATTTCAGTATTCATACCTGTACGGCATACTACTGCAGTTGCTGCACCGTAGGTAATACTGCATCCTGAGAAAACCATATTGCTTCTGTCGCCCAGAGGTGCGTCCTCTGCTACATCAGCCTCACTGTCCTTTTCTGAGGGAACACTTTCGCCTGTAAGGGCAGATTCCTCACTTTTAAGAGAGGAACTTGTAACAAGCCTGCAGTCTGCAGGAACGAAATCTCCTGCTTCAAGATGTATCACATCTCCGGGAACAAGAAGGGAAGAGTCAATAACTTTTTCTTCTCCGTCGCGGATAACTCTTGCGTGTGGGGCGGACATTCCCTTTAGCGCATCAAGTGCCTTTTCAGCCTTGCTTTCCTGAAAGACACCCATGATCGCGTTAAGTACAACGATAAGAAGGATAAGCAAGGGCTCAAAGAGCTCTCCCGGATCCTTTTCAACTATTGCTATAACAAATGAAATAACAGCAGCGGCAATAAGTATAAGGATCATAACATCCTTGAGCTGGTCAACGAATCTCATAAAAAGGGATTTCTTTTTCTTTTCGCGCAGCTTGTTTTCGCCGTATTCCGTAAGCCTTTTTTTAGCTTCAGATTCGCTGAGACCGTTTTGTTTGTCTGTTTTCAGCTCTTGTGCTACGGTATCAGTTTTTTCAGAATAAAAGTTCATATTATCTCCATGTAAAATATTTTTATTTAATCAGTATATAATATAATTGTTACAGATTTCAATATATAATATAAATTAATTATAAAAGTGATGCGGAAAAAACCGCACCACTTTTTTTAGTTCAATTCATACTTGCAGGAATGATCGCCTTTTCAAGGTCAGCCTCATTTATTGTAACATTAAGTGTATCACCAACGCTTATTATCGCCGCAAGCTCATTATCCCCTGCGGAAAGACGGATGTGGCTGTCAGGGAGTGTGTCTATTTTTATAAAATAAACAGTAGTTCCGCTGATAACAGCTTCACGTATTTCTGTGACTGTACCTGCAAGCTCCTTTTTCGTGACAGCGACCTCAGGCTCGTCTGCTTCGGGCTCTGTTTCGATGAGGTCGTTTTTTGCAAGAAGTGCTTTGTAATTTTCCTCACATTCTGCAAGGGAATAACCGTTTGCTACTATCTGATATTGCTGTACATTTACCATAGCGTACATTTTAACAAGACTTGAAGCGTCCTTGAGAGCCATAAAATACGTGGGCTGACCCTCAATGTTGAGTAGGAGAGGGAATGTGGCAGTATATTCGTACTGCTGTACTGCACCCTCTGCTGAGTACATTGCAGAATACTCCTCTGCACCTGCGATGCTATAGAAGCGTGCGTCCTTTGTACGCTGGTTAACAAGGATAAATCCGATATTGGACTGGTCTCCGCCCACTGAGGTGATACCTGTATATACCCAAACGTCGTCGTCTTGTGCAATGTAGTTGTAGCCGTCTGTTGTCATTGTACATCCGGTTTGACCGAAAATGGAATTCCAGAAGCCGTTCTGGTACATACCGCGGTAGTCATACTGCTCTATAATAAGATCTGAAGAGAAAACTCTGTCTACCCAGGTGGGGATATCCTTTGCGTCGTAGTATGTGCATTCTCCTGTTATTGCGTTACAGAGCACTGCGCCTGTAATATCGTTACCGCCGAATATTCCGATACGCTTTGTCAGAACTGATGCAACAAAGAAGGGAGTTCCTTCCTCATCTATTTCAAAATTGACGTTGTGAAACATTTTTGTGGGATAGTTGAAGCGAAGATGGCGCATGAGATCTCTGTTGAAATATTCCGAGGGGGAGTATTTGATGCCGTCCTCAGTTCTGATTACTGTGACCTCCTGCGATACCATGTCTGTTATGATATATGCAGGAATACCTTCGCCTGTATTTTTGATCCACTTGAAGAAGTCACCGTAGTTGAGAAACGTTACGCGGACAGGTTTGTCGTTGTAGTTGATCTGAGCAGATTCACCGTCCACCTCAAACTGGCTTACCAGGTCGCGAAGCTCACCCAGCTTTCTGTTGGCAAGAGCATTTGCAGAGTTTTTGTCAAGACGCGGGATCTGATCGTATGATATTTCAGTGATATCGCTTTTAAAATCGCTTTCTTCAGGCACAATAAGATTGCTGTAAGCGCCTGCATTGAATATAACCGCGGAAATAAGATTGCCGATAAGGAGAAATACTATTATAAGCGCTATAAGTATCATAGGTATCTTGCATATTCTCCAAAGGCTGCGTAGAATGTCGGCAGGATTTGATGATCGGGTGATCTCAGAGCCTGCTGTAAACAGTGTGAGAACACTGAAAAATCCCAGTGCAAGCAAAGCAAATATCCAGAACTCCATACTTCTGAAGTGTATGGGTGGGAGCTCAATATAGTAGTAAATTGCCGCTGCTGCCAGCGTGATCGCTATATTGATAATGATTTTTAGCGGTGTGCTGAGATTTCTCATAAAAAAGGCTCCTTTCTTTGGCAGAAGAAATGTCTGCAAAGTTATGATAACATATAAATTTTACCAAATCAATAGTTTGTGATGATTTATGTATGAACAAAAGCGGGATCGCTGACCCCGCTTTGCTTTTTAAATAGGTTTATCTGCAGTTCTGGTCGTTCTTGTTCTGCGCCTGATCCTTTTTCTTGTTCTGAGCCTGATTGCTCATTTCTGTGTGTGCTCTGTTGGGAACACCGTTTTCGCCTGCGTTTTCCATTCTGCTGTATTCCTGATTCTTGTTCTGAGCCTGGTTATTCTTGTTCATTGTTTTTCTCCTGTATATTTATTGGCATCTGCCATATGATATTGTGACCAATTTATTTGTTATTATACGTCAGATGAGAGAAGTGAGGCCGTACAACAGAGAAGCGCAGTCTGCTTTGGTAAGAGGTGCGTCAGGGGAGCTTGCGCTGAGAATGCCCAATTCGTGCATAGCGTAAAGTGAATCCTCAGCCCATACAGGCAGCTTTTCGTCAGTATTGTAGCTGCACTGTGCAGTATATCCTATAATATTATTGAGGATAACTGCCGCCTCGGCACGGGTGATGGCGCCGTCAGCATCGAAATACAGATTTCCGTCTGCATCCTTTTTTCCGTTAATGATTCCTAATTTTGCAGCGCTGTAAACATAACTTTTTGCGTTTTCGGGAATATTGTCATCGTCATGAAAGCCTGTTGATGAAACCTGTGGAAGATTTGCTGCTCCCAAAGCATTCATAGTGCAAACAAGAAAATCAAGACGTGAAACGTTTTCAGAAGGCTCAAAGAAAACATTTCCGCTTTCTTCCTTGGATGTGAAGATGCCCTCATCGGTCATAAGCACTGCTGCAGCATATGCTCCGTTATCTTTCATATCAGAAAAGGTGATTCCTGTTGTATTGTTAGAAATATTGAGAGATACACTTGCCTTTTCGGAATAATTGCCGTAGCTGTCCTTGACTCGGAAAGTGAAGCTGTCATTGCCTGTTTTATCGGATGTGTAGGTGAAGCTTCCTGTATCTTTATTGTAGCTTATCTCGCCCAGTTCGGGCTTGTCAGTGACCTCATATATAAGCTTGTCGCCCTCGGGATCACTTGCAATCATATGACCGGAAATGCTCATGCCGGAAAAAGTATCTATTGCTGTGAGAGCAGACGATGCTGTAGGTGCGAGGTTCAGCTCATCTGTTAAAATAACAGTGCATTTTGCAGTACAGCCGTCACCGACAGTAAATGTGAATGAGCTTTCGCAAACTCCTTCTGCAGGTGTGAAAACAAGACGATCGGAGTCACTGAAGCTTATCTTGTGATTTTCACCAAGTGTATTCTCGTCTATTGTGAGTACGCCCTCGCTCTTTGACGGAACAGAATTAAGCGTAACGGCACTGTAGCTGTCAACACCTGCGTGATTGCAGAAATCCTCAGAAGAAAAGGAAATAGGCTTCCCTATTACACCGCTCATTATCATAGGATCATCTTCGCTTAAAATGAGAAGTCCCGGGGAGAGAAGTGATGCTCCGGCGCTTGTAACAGTACATATCAGTACTGCTATGGTGATAAATGTGATCAGTAGCTTTTTCATAATGATATCCTTTCTTTTTTACATTGGTTGTATGAGTATTTTGTACAGTTTTTTGGTAATTATTTCGTCAATATGTAGAAAAACTTTTTTTGCGGAACTTTTTTTGCAAATTAGTCCAAAACAATATTGATTTAGTGGCACAAAATGTGTATAATTAATTGTAATGTACAGAAAGAAGGAATGTTTACTTTTATGCTCGATATAAGAATTGAGCCTGCGGCAACACTCAAGACAAAGCCCGCTGATAATGAACTTGGATTCGGTCGTTATTTCACCGACCATATGTTTATAATGAATTATGACGAAGGAGAAGGCTGGCACGATGCAAGGATCGTACCTTACGGTCCCATACAGCTTGATCCCTCCGCAATGGTATTCCATTACGGACAGGAGCTTTTTGAAGGACTTAAGGCATACAGATGTGCAGATGGCTCCATCAGACTCTTCCGTCCCGACAAGAATATTGAAAGAATGAATAATACTTGTCGCAGAATGTGTGTTCCGGAGATACCTGCCGAGGACGTGCTTCAGGCGATCAGCTCACTTGTTAAATACGAGAAGGAATGGATCCCCCACAGCGACGGTACATCACTTTATATCCGCCCCTTTATCATAGCAACCGAACCTCACCTTGGAGTTCATCCCGCCAAGAATTATCTCTTTATGATAATCCTCTCACCTGTAGGCTCCTACTACGCAGGCGGTCTCGATCCTGTTAAGATCTAGATTGAAAGAGACTATGTCCGTTGTGTAAAGGGCGGTACAGGTATGGCTAAATG
>JAFUMU010000085.1 GCA_017482495.1 Clostridia bacterium
GAACACAACTATCCCCTCCTCTTTTCTGCAAAGGGGCTCATTAGTATGACCAAAAAGAAGCAAGTCAGCTTCTCTTTCTCTGGCTCTGTATACTGCACGCATAATTGTGCCCTTAACGGAATATTTATGTCCGTGCATACATAATATTTTAATACCACCAATATCCACGAGAGCCTCGTCCACCTCACTTGAGGCGTACAGGTCGCAATTCCCACGCACACAAACATGAGGTATATGAGGATATCTGCCGAATATCTCATTTGCGCCGAGTATACCGTCACCTAAAAATATGAGAGCGTCGGCTTTCTCGCCATGTGCTTTGATGGCTTTTTCAATATTACTTTCAAGACCGTGGGTATCGGAAAAAACAAGGAGCTTTAAAGTTTTCATATAATCACCGTAGACGAAAGGATTTTTTATGAAGCTGGACAAAAACACTATTGATATGATAACAAGAATGTCAGATGAAAATCTGTGGCGCATAATATGCGCTCTCGGAGTCTCATCGGGAATTGATCTGTCAGGGGTCACCGTGGGTCCCAAGGAAATGAAAAATGTTCGCCTTGCGCTCTCTCAGATGACTGATGACGACATAAGCCGCGCCATGGAGATAGTGGATAATTGTAAGAGAGGTGGAACAAATGACAAGCGATAAAGATTACGACGCACTTCCCGACATCATCAAAAATCTCATGGGAAGCCCTGAGATCGCTGATATTTTAAAAAGCGTGCGGCCTACCTCCGAGCCTGCGCCCGAAAAAAAAGAGCAAGCTGACATATCTCTGCCGCCCGATCTTATGGATAAGTTGCCTCAGGTGATATCTGCTCTGCGTGATGCAGGAATAGCAGCACCCCAGAGCACCGCTCAAAAAAGCGATGATCCGTCATCCCAGCCGCAGTTGGACATTAACGACATCGCATCAAAGCTTCCGCAGGCAATGTCTATGCTTTCAGGTATAAAAAGCAAGACCTCGACCTCAGGCTCAAAAAACAGAAAGGCTCTGCTAACAGCCCTCAAGCCGTATATGAATAACAGAAAGCGTTCAGCTATTGACACTATGCTCAGCGTGGACTCAATGACAGAAATAATGCTAATGATGATGGGAGGAGAAAAATAATGTATTCAAAAAAGCAAATGGGTTATCCTCAACGCGGCTACTCTATTACTCCGCCTCCGGGATATGACGGAAGCAGATTCAGAAGCAGAAGTGACGGCAGAGATGATGCATTCCCACCATACGACAATCCCCCTCAGGTCTATGCCCCTGAAAAGAAGGGAGGCGCTCACGTTTCTTCTGAGAACAGCGCTGATAATGAGGACATTTTTTCCTTCGATCACCCTCCCAAGTCCGCAATAAAGGTTAAAAAGGATGAAAGCTTCTTTCCGTTTTTAAAAAACGGCATCGGAAACGAAGAGCTTCTTATAATCGCTCTTCTCATAGTACTTATATCCGAAAACAACATCTCAAGCGAGCTGGTACTTATGCTTGGACTGCTTTTGTGCATATAGATCAAAGAGATCCCACCGCTGCAATTGCACGCAAGAGCATATCCTCATAGCCCTCGTATCTGTAATGACTCTTAAAGTCGTGGTCAAGTACAGTTGAAAGATTACCGATAATCATTTTCATATTGCCGTCCTCAAGCTCGGAAGTGAACTTCAGGTTGTTATTATCTGCAATGAGCTCACACATTTTCAGTTTCGTTCTGCAGGAGGATGACATATCCTCCTCGGATACCTGACTATTTCCTGAAGCAAAACGATCACTTTTAGCTACGATCTCAAGACGGTGATCACCGCTATTCCCTAAAAGTGCAACAGCAACCGCCTTGCGTCCTGCAAGATCATTTATTGCTGACAGCGCCGCTGTTATAAGATAGACATAATTCTGAAGTCCCATCTCACCCGGAACCATACTGTCCGTCTCATCAAGCTGTTTAAGGTCAAGCTCAAGATCATAGATATGCTTACGGGCGATATCGCTGATGATTCTTTTGGTTGCGTCCACCATATCGAAGATAGGATAAGAGGGTATACTGTAGCTCCTAAGTGATTCATGCTCCAAAATATAACTGACCAATCCACTGACTTCTGAGCGTGTAAGCTCACGAAGCTCATATTCTCGATCATCGGAGGTACGGATTATTGCAAAACACAATCTGCTATCCCCAAGGTCTATGGGAATAAGGTCCATATGATCAAATCCCTTAGGTAATTTTGCCGCGGTCGTGAACGGCCGCGGCTTTGTACTATTCATTACGATATCAAACAGCACCTTATCGACTCTGCTGAGCATTGAATAGATATCCGAGTTTTTGATCCCTCTGCCCAAAACCTCTTCAGCTTTTGGATTAAGTATGGCTATAGTACCGTCCGCAGAGCATACCATTACCGGATAATCGTTAATATTTTCAATAAAAAGCTTGCTAATTTTCATTGATCGTCTTTTCCCGTTGTTTCTGCGGTATCAGTATCGGGACCGGGAATAGCTGAAATATACTGCACCGCCTCTACGCCCTCCGCCTTAAGCGCATCTGACACACCCTCCGAATCACCGCTGACAAAAGGTCTTATCATATACACAGAAAAGCTGCCGCCTATTTTCTTTACAAGCTCTCCTGCTTCTTCAGAAGTATACTCTGTCATATCAACACTGAAAAATTCTGTATAAGTAAACAGCTTTTCAATATGATACGAGTTTCTCGCATATACAAATGCATCAGGTGAAAGGCGAAGTGAAACATCAACCCCCTTAGCGCTCGTTCTGAAGCGAGTAAGATATCCTGTACAAGAAGCTATCTCTCCGCCCTTTTCGCCTAATATATTTTCAAATCCTGATATAACGATCTCATCAAAGCCTGCAAGCGCCAACTCCGAAGCTATATACATATCAAGCTCCTCGGACGAGCCCTTTTCAAAAAGCGCTGAGGTTATCATACCTTTACTCTCTGCATATTCCACGGCAGAGCCGAGCTCATCAAGGCTGATAATATTCTCGCTGGCAGGAAGTCTCGTATATTCCTCCAGTGCCTTTGATGCATATGCCAACCTTCCGCTTTCCACGCAAACCACAGATACTGCATTAAAGCCATCATCCTTAAGCTTGTCTATTCTTTCGCGGATAACCTTTTCATCGTCCGCATACGAAATGTCAAGATATCCCGATCTAACGCTCTTTTTAGACTCATCATGCGTTGCTCCTCCCTCGGGAATAATGTCGTCCGGCTCTGTTTCTTGTGAGGGTGTTGTCTCTATGGGAGTTGTATCGATATCGGCTGATTCCATTTTGTTCTTTAGATGATTGCCAAGTAAAAGTGCAAAAAACAAGATCAAAACTGCACAGATAACAAAAAACAGTATACGCTTAGGGAGCTTCAGCTTCTTTGCAGTATAGCTTCTGTACACCTTCACTTTTCTTCGTCCTCCCACTTAACACTTACGATAGCTATGGCATTGCCCGCTTCAGTTTTTTTCACCTCAAGCTCACAGCTCTTTTCCTCAATGAGAAGTGAGAACTGAGCTCTTGTATATGTCTCGCAAAGCTCATCATAATGAGCATTGATATATTCCTCGTCCTTTTCTTCTCTCAAGAAAATACTGTATCCCGCATCGCTCTCAACAATTTCGCTTATTTCACCGATCTTAAGCGCGAAGGCAGCGTCCTCGTTTACACTCTCCCACATACCGCGACAAAGATAGTATCCGTCCTTATTTGAAAACATATGGAATGACTCACCGTATTCTGATACAAGTGCGTCAAAATCCTCTCCGTTTCTGGCTTTTTCCAGTGCCTTTTGTGCGATTGCATATGCTTCCTCATCAGTATGAGTATCCTCCGGGACATACACTGTACCTTCAGATACCTTACTGTGACTTTCTCCCACAACAAGTATCTGCTTGATACGTATAAATCCGTCTCCGAACACCAACTTTTTAAGCTGCTCCTCATCCGACGTTATTGTCCCATTATTCATCATAGCATAGTAAAGCTCCTCTGAGCACACAGAATTGGTCTGCATAAGCTCATATACGCTATGATTCATATATCCTGTTGCAAGGTCGCTTAGATAATCCCGATCACTGTCGTAACCGTTTCTTGTAGCCTTCAATTTTGCATCTACTGCCGCCTTGACTGCTTCATTATCTATATAAACACCGTTTTCCTTAGCAAGCTCAAATACTGCATAAAAGCTACGCAGTGACTGTTCCACCTTTGCTTCGATTTCACTTGACATTGCTTCTGCCTTCTCACTGTCCCCCCAATCGGACTCATTGACAGTTATCTCTTTTTTATAATTAAGCACAAGATATCGGTAAAATTCATAGGGGACCTCATATTCTCCTACGGTCATAACTATTTCCTTCTCGGCATCCGTTGATCCAAGAGGATCAGAGCAGGAAACAAGACCGACACATATCATAACGCAGGCAACTGCTGCGGAAATAATTTTTAAAGCTGTATTTTTCAAGGACAAATCCGCCTTTCTGTATATTAAGCTTTATTATATCATTTCTTAATGAATATTTTATGAACGCATACAAAAAAGTAGTTCCCTACACAACGATATGGGCATTATCTTCAACAGAATACTCAAGAAAATACTTCTCCTCCATAGGTATCCAGCGCCCTCTGAATATCTCAGCCATTTCTTCACCGTTACGTTCAAGGATACGCTTCATCTGAGTTATTTTATCCACCTTTGAAAACACCTTAAGATCAGCGTATCCACCAAAGAACGGATGATGGCTATAAGAGCCTTCAACAACGCAGTAGGATGACCCGTCTACAGTGTGAGCTCCGTTTAGCTCCATTGCAGAGCAATCAAACACCTTATAAGAAAATATTCCCTTTTTCTTCAGAGCAGGAAGCACCTCTTCTGCAAATCGCTCATAATGAACATTTCCTCCTGCCTCGCGAAGCCTTTCGGGGGTACGAAGCTGAGGCGGAAGAAAAAAGTCGTCCATATGAACATCACCTGCTTTAAGCACAAAGCAAAGCTCTTTTGCCATGGTAGTCTTTCCCGATGCCGCACCTCCATCGATAGCGATTATACGGGCATTTCTAAAGCGTATTTCCATAAGTATAGGGATAATACGCAAAAGATCTGTTTTTATTATTCTGTAGTGAGGCTGATAGTTCTCTCTGTATACGCTGCTGTGATGAACGGGACGTATACCGCCCGACAAATATTCATCAATATCAGCCACCATATGAGGTAATTCCATTTTTGCCTGCTCTATATATGTGACAAAAGCCTCCTTTCCTTTTTCACACACATTGCAGGACAGCAAAAAAAGGTTAAAAAGCCACTCTCCGGGAAGCCCCTCTCCCTTCCACGCTCCCATATCCACCCTGCACACATCCTCAGATATCACCTCAAAAAGCGGACCGCTTCCATATTCTATACTACTGTATTCCGTTTTGAAATAATTTTCTGCCGAATTGATATCGGAAATCATATGCTCAGCACCAAATGATGCCTGATAACACAGTTTGACTATATCCTGCCAGTTCACCTTCGGGTGCTTTTCTATATGCTCCTTTATAAATATCATTTTACTATCCTTGCCTTTCTCAGTGCTGAAATAACTGCAGGAACAAGTATAAGATGGACTGCCATTCCTGGCAATGTACCTGCAAAATATGATGAAACGAACACTTCAAGAGAATAGCTTCCTACAGAAAATACAAGAGCCTGTGCGACACCTGCCAAGAGTCTTCCTGCGATCATTGCAACTCCAAGGCTTATGTACACATTTGCATAATATTTTCCTGTTTTTATCAGCTTCATTCCCACACCTGAAATCAGTCCGTAGAAAAAAAGCTCCACCGCCATCACAGGCATATATGCCGCGGCGGGCATTTGAGTGAGCACGCAGGAAAGGAGCGGTCCCATAATACCGCAAACGCCTCCCCACACAGGACCGCATATAAGTCCGCAAAGGAAGACCGGAATATGCATTGGAGATATAAGACTTCCTACTCCGGGCACGGCGTGGAGTGCCATTGGAAGAACAACACAAAACGAAACGCACACAGCGCAAAAAATAAGCTTTTTGATCTTTGACATAATCTCTCCGTAAAAAAGGCTGTTGCCCCCATATGCTATGGGAAAACAACAGCCTTCTGACCGTAAAATAATAATTATTGATATAAAGGCTTCTGCCTCAAGCTGCCAGGTACTCCTGACTGTTACCGCTTGATTATATCATAATTGATCCTGTTTTTCAAGTCTTTTTCTTATTTCTGTCAGAGCCGCTTCCACCAGTTTGCTCTGAGGGATATCGCTTGCACCGGCAATTATGTTACTGCACTGATTAACGGGAATGAGCACCTTTACAGCAGAGCTTTGTCCAACCGATACAGCCATTTTGGGACTTATCTCACCCCACAGAGAATCTGCGATAACTATTCCCACGGGGCCGACAATAATATCGGCTTTTCTGCACCCGAAAACCACCGCATTTTCGCCTGTTGCTCCATGGTCTGCGCCTGCTCGAAGCATGGCCTGCGTGGCAATAACATTAGTGCCTACTGCAGCTACCGTAACCTGCGGCGCTTCTTTTTTTATTCCCTCAACGATACGGGCCCCCATTCCGCCGCCCTGACCGTCAATAACAAGTATTTCCATTATTTATTATATGGGATCTTAACAACAGCCTTCTTGACCTTGGCACCGGTCCATTTGAGTCCGGGACGGTGAGCATCGTGAGGTGCGAAATATGCAAAATGTCCGGGAGTCATATAGATATTTGTAATATCCTCAGAATCGGAATCCATAAACATATAGTCATCTTCCTCATTATATTCTCCGCCGACACATTCGAGTGTGGACTTGCAATCCATCTTCTCGTCTCCGCAAAGTACCATCTGAAGATCGGCATACCTACGGTGTACTTCCCACTTGTCACCTATAGCATAAGGCTCGTATTCGCTGATATTCAGCTTAACTCCGGGGACGATCTCATATGAGCCTTCTTCAAAGGACGCGATATCGTTATTGCGAAGAAAATCCGCAACAGCCGTAAATTCGGGAACAACCGAGCTATACAGCTCAAGGTTACATAGCTTGTCAACTATCATTATTTTATACCTCTCTCGTTTTTTATTTATTATACCACCGCCCCGCATACTTGTAAATACATACAGTCAATAATTTGTGCTATGTGCAGTAAGTCCGTTGACAATGCAGACACAAAAATGTATAATTGATATATAAATAAGTAGGAGGATTTTTACATATGAGTAAAAAATCAGCACTGTCCGTCTTGTTGGCAGTGGCATTGCTCTTTTCAACGATCCTTGCATGCTCATCTATTGCAACCGACGTGCAGACAAGCTACGCAGCAGACGGCTTCTCTCTTTGGTTTGATTATGCCAGTGAGAAAACAGAACAGAGTGACATTACCGACACAGGAATGGACACCTTCACCGTTTATATGGCAAAGAACGAGATAGAAAATGCTCAGTTCTTTATTTCAAGCCGGACTGATATGTCCGATCTTGATATCACGGTAGATACCCTCTCCGACACAAACGGCAACACTATCGACACAGAGGTGTTCGTGGAATACTATCACAACTGCGACGAATACGGAAGCATCCCCGACGCCATACCTCCACTCTCTGCCTACGGTCCCGTTGACCTTACGGCAAATAAGAGTCAGGGCTTTATAATAAAGCTCAAAACTACTGAAACTACCGTAGCAGGCGACTACAGCGCTGCAGTTACAGTGCATACCGGAGATGGCGAGCTTCTTGCAAGCACAACAGTTTATGCTCACGTATGGGATTTTGCACTCTCCGAGGAAACAGCTTGTGCCTCATCCATATGGCTCAGCTACTCATGTCTTGAAAACATTCACGAGACCGATCTTACAGGCGACCAGCTCTACAAGATCTACTATGACTACCTTCTTGAAAACCGCATCAACGCGGCTCAGCTTCCTGTTTCCGTATCTTCCTCAAGAAGCAGAGAATATCTTGATAATCCCAGAGTTACAAGCTATCAGCTCAGCTCGTACGGCGGAATGACCGGCTCTTATCTGACAGATATGCAGATACAGCAGGCATTTAAGAATAACTTTAAGGGAACTGCCCTTGAATCAAGATTTGATAAAGCATTCTACTTCTCAGGCGTTGTTGACGCAGATGAAAGATATCCCGAGCGTATTGATCAGCTTAAGGAGGTATACGACGAAATATCTCCAAAATATGCTCAGTATACGGATATACCTGTCAACTTTATCAACACCTTCTACACTGACCTGGACTATACTCTCGACGACGGAACCGTTATCGACCAGATAGACTTCTATGATGACTTTGTTAACCTCTGGTGTGTAAAGCCCTTCGCATTTACTACATACAAAGAGTTGGCAACAGTTCCCGGAGCAAAGATCATGCAACCTCAGAAGTGGGATTCCGTATACGGAACCTTCAGCGAAAGAATGGCAGGCTATCAGGAGCGCGGCGACAAGGTTTGGTGGTTCGTTGCGTGGGATGTTAAGGCTCCTTACGTAAACTACTATATGCAAACAGACGGCGTTGCTCAGCGACTCCTCTTCTGGCAGCAGTATGATCAAGGCGTTGAAGGCTTCCTCTACAACTTTGTAAACTACTGGGCATACGGCACAGAAGATCCTTATACAAACAATATTACAGACTCCAAGCATCCTGACGGACACGGAGCATCCATCCTTCTCTATCCCGGTGACGTTTACGGTATCGATGCTCCCGTCGGAAGTCTCCGTCTTGAAGCTATGAGAGACGGTATTGAAGATTACCAGCTCTTCCATATGCTTGATGAGCTTAAGGGCAAGGGCGCTGCGGATGAATTTATCCACGAGATGACAACAGGCGTTGCTACATATTCTACTGACGACAGCGCATATTACCTTACAAGAAAAGCTCTTGGCGATAAGATCGAAGCTGTCGTAAACGGCACAAGCGATGTTCTCTCCGGAGACGTAGACGGCGATGGTGAGGTTACTATGCTTGACCTCTTCAGCCTCAAACTCTTTATCAAACAGAAGGATACGCCTACAGAGGCCGAGATCCTTGCAGGTGATATTGACGGCGACGGCGAAATTACTATGGTAGACTCCTTCGAGCTTAAATACCGTATCTCCAAGGGATACTGGCGAGAATGATCGATTTGAAGCTGATTGGATTTATGTGGGGGACTTTTAAGGAAAGTCCCCCACACCCCCAAACCTTTCAGACTAACGCGCATTTTTGCAGCTACGATATTCTAAAGCTAAAGGGGATTCGGAGAGGTATAAGATAGGTTTGCATTCCCGAAGGCGACTTTAGTCGCCAAGAAAAGAAGAAGGATATGAAAACGAAAACAAGCTTTCGTTTTCATATCCTTCTTCTTTTCTTATCCCCAATTCACAGCATTGTGGCGTGAATGCGCAAAGTTTCGCTACACCATATAAAGTTCACCCTTATTCAAAGTTCTCTGAAAGGGGCGTCCGGGGTTCCCTAAAACGAGCTTGCCGAGTTTTGGGGAACCCCGGTACGGGGAAATCTTCTCCGAAAGAGAGATTCCCCCACATCACTCTCACTCAATACCAAGAACAGTATATCCGTCGTTTTCAATAGCAGCGGCAAGAGCTTCGTTTGAAATATCGGAAGTGAAAGTAATAACTGCCGTACCTGCCTCATGGCTGACAACAGCCTCACAGACCTCTGCAAAAGACTCAAGAGTTTTCTTTACTCTCGCCTCACAATGAGGGCACATCATTCCGTCGATCTTCATTACCTTTGTCATTTTTTCATTCTCCTTTTCTTCATTTATTTCTTTTTTATTTTTAATTTTAGCAAAATTGAGGCGCAATGCGTTTGTGACAACGCAGAAGCTTGACAGACTCATAGCCGCCGCTCCGAACATCGGTGTCAGACTTATGCCCCAAACGGGGACCAGGGCACCTGCCGCCAGAGGTATACCCACAGTATTATAGAAAAACGCCCAGAAAAGGTTCTCGTGTATATTTTTAAGTGTTTTTCTGCTGAGTCTGATCGCCGCAGGAACATCAGCAAGAGAGCTTTTCATCAGCACCACATCAGCGGCATCAATAGCAATATCAGTTCCTGCCCCGATAGCAATACCAATATCTGCTCTTGTAAGTGCAGGCGCATCGTTGATGCCGTCACCAACCATTGCCACCTTGCCGTTCTTCATATATTCTCTAACGACATTTTCCTTGCCGTCGGGAAGCACTCCCGAGATCACCTCATCAACGCCTACAGCTTTACCGATAGCATTAGCTGTTTTGGCATTGTCGCCTGTAAGCATAACAGTTTTTATACCCATCGCCCTCAGCTCTGCAATTGCATCAGCGCTGTCATCCTTCACAGTATCGGCTACTGCTATAACGCCTATAAGTGAGCCATCATATGCAAAATAGAGAGGTGTTTTTCCCTCCTCTGCAAAGCCATCCGATCTCATTATTATATCCTCGGATATCTTCGCATATTCTCTTACAAAATCAAGATTGCCTCCAACAATAAGCCTGTCATCTATCTTGCCTAAAAGGCCCTTCCCGGGAACAACCTCAAGCTCCTTTACCTCCACAGCTTTGATACCCAACTCCTCGGCTTTCTTTCTCACAGCCTCTGAAAGAGGGTGTTCACTGTTTCTTTCAAGAGAAGCTGCCAGCTTCAGAAGCTCTGTATTGCTTGATTTATGAGGGACCACGTCTGTTACTGAGGGATGTCCCTTGGTTATAGTACCTGTTTTATCAAGGAGAACTGTTTTTACTCTACCTGTCTCCTCAAGGGATGCCGCTGTTTTAAATAGTATACCGTTTTTTGCTCCCAATCCTGTACCCACCATTATTGCAACAGGAGTCGCAAGTCCCAGAGCGCAGGGGCAGCTTATTACAAGAACTGCAATTCCATGAGAAAGCGCCACCCCCACAGCTTCGCCTGCAATAAGCCATATTGCCGTAGTGATAACAGCCACTGTTATTACAATGGGTACAAAAACGCCCGACACCTTATCCGCTATCTTAGCTATAGGCGCCTTTGTTGCCGAGGCATCGCTGACCATTTTTATTATCTGTGAAAGTGTAGTATCCTCACCCACTCTTGTTGCTCTGCAGGTAAGAGCACCTGACTTATTATTCGTTCCTGAGCTGACCTTATCTCCTTTTTTCTTATCAATCGGAAGGCTTTCTCCTGTAAGATCCGACTCATCAACGGCACTTCTGCCGTCTGTTACCTCTCCGTCAACAGGAATATTTTCACCCGGACGTACGATGAACACATCCCCTTTTACCACATTTTCTATGGAAATAACTGTTTCCTTTCCATCGCGTATAACAGTAGCCGTTTGGGGAGATAGCTTCATCAATGCCTCCAGTGCATCTGTAGTCTTGCCCTTTGCTCTTGCTTCAAGCATCTTTCCTACGGTTATGAGCGCAAGTATCATTGCCGCCGACTCAAAATACAGTCCGTGCAGCATATGCTCCGCTCCGCTTATATCTCCTGCAAGGAGCATATCACCTATTTTAAACACGGCATACGTACTGTATCCGAAGGATGCTCCTGATCCCAATGCAACAAGGGTATCCATATTTGGTGCTCTGTGCCACAATCCCCTTGCTCCGTTTACAAAGAATTTTTGATTTATGATCATTACCGATGCAGACAGTATCATCTGTATCAACGCAACCGTCATGGGATTCCTTGCAATAACATTGGGCAGAGGCCATCCCCACATTGCATATCCCATTGAAACATACATAAGAACTGCCAATATTGCAACAGATGCTACAAGACGCGCTATTAGATTTTTTTCTTCCTTTTCTGCGCCGCTTTTTTCCTTGGCAGACACTTCCTTCTTTCCGGTTTCAAGCGATGCACCGTAGCCTGCGGCTTCAACTGCGGCAATTACTGTTTCCGCAGATACACTTCCTTCCACTGTCATTGACGATGTCAGCAAATTGACAGAACATACATCGACACCTTCAAGTCCTGATACTGCCTTTTCTACCCTTGCACTGCATGCCGCACAGCTCATTCCCGTAACCTTATATTTCTCCATAAATTCTCCTTTCTATTTCATTAATTTCTGCAGAGTTGCTATAAGTTCATCCACAGTTTCATCCTTTCCTGCCTTTATATCTTCAGAAACGCAGGTACGTATATGGTTAGACAGCAGTTCACGGTTAAAAGCATTGAGAGCTGCGCTTACAGCACTTACCTGTACAAGTATATCGGTACAATACGCATCTGTATCCACCATCCTTCGTATCCCTCTGATCTGTCCCTCTATCCTGCTTAATCTGTTAACAAGAGATCTGTACTCCTCCTCGGAGCGCTGTTTTGTTTTGTGGCAGCAATTCGTTTCCATACTTACCTCCAATATCTTTATATACCTATTATATACCCCCAGGGGGTATATGTCAAGGCATTTGGATCAAGAAAAAGGATAAGGGTATAAAAACGGAAATTTTCCCGTTTTTATACCCTTATCCTTTTTTTAATTTTAGAGGTATGGGGGCTTTCCCTTAAAAAGCCCCCACAATAAATCCTTATCAATCAAACATAGTTAGGACATCAGTTGCGTCCTTGATAGTTTTTTCCATTGCTTCTCTGCCGTAGCGGTCAACGTCCGCCTTGTTCTTTTCGCCGTGAGTCAGGCATCCTGCGCCACCGATACAGCCGCCGGTACAAGCCATGCCCTCAATAAAGTTACCGTCGAGAACTCTCTTGGATGCCTTAAGGAGTGCAACTCTGCAGGCTTCAATTCCATCGCAAGGAACGGCCTTCAGGTCGAAGTTGTCGATACCCTGCTCCTTGAGAGACTGAACGACCGCATCGGAGAGACCGCCAACACGGGCGAATATTCTTCCGTAATATGATGCATTGTCAAGATCTGTTCCGGGAAGTGTAGTGATATCCAGATCCTTACTGTCAAAGAGCGCCTGAAGCTCTTCAAATGTGATAACAGAATCCACATATCTACTGGGTTCATCCTGCTGGAATTCCATTTTCTTCGCAGTACACGGTCCGATAAATACCACCTTTGAATCGGGATCTGTGCTCTTGATATACTTAGCCAGTGCCGCCATTGGTGACAGGTTATGAGAAATATGAGGAGCAAGATCGGGGAATTGATTCCTCACATAGGTCACAAAGGCAGGACAGCATGAGCTTGTAAGGAAACCTTTTTCAACCAGTTCTCTTGCCTCGCTGAGCGCCACCATATCTGCGCCAAGAGCTGCTTCAATTACTGTATAGAATCCAAGCTCCTTGATACCGCTTGTTACCTGAGGCATCTTAGCATATGTAAACTGGCTGGAAATAGAGGGAGCAACGATTGCATATACCTTATACTTCTTATTGTCATCGCTATGTCTTATAAGGTCGATAACATCAAGGATAAAGCTCTTATCATTGATAGCTCCCCAAGGACACTGATATACGCAAGCTCCGCAAGAGATACACTTATCGTTATCGATCTTCGCTTCCTTAGTCTCGCCCATGGTTATTGCCTTTACCTTACAAGCAGACTCACAGGGGCGCTTATTATTTGTAATGGCGCTGTAGGGACAAACCTTTGCACACTGACCGCACTCGATACATTTTGACTTATCGATATGCGCCTTCTGATGCTCGTCAAATGTGATAGCACCTCTCTTACAAACATCCTCGCAACGGTGAGCAAGGCATCCTCTGCATGCGGCAGAAACCTCATATCCTCCCATAGGACACTCATCGCAGGCAATATCGATCACTTCAATAACATTGGGATTGAACTTATCGCCACCCATTGCCAGCTTGATCCTCTCTGCAACAACAGCCCTTTCTTTATAAACGCAGCAACGCATCGTAGGCTGCTTACCGGGAACGATTATCTCGGGAATATTAAGGAGATTCTCCGCCAAAGTGCCCTGCCATGCATAGCGGGCAACCTCACGAAGCACTTTATATTTAAGGTGTTGTACCTTAGTATCAAATTTTCTTATCTTAGCCATTTTACACTCCTAAAAGTATATTACTTTGATGCGCTTACCCATCTTTTTAAGGCAAGCTGAAAGCTCCTCAACAAGATTCATCTTGATATTGAAATTGATCGGGAGATCGGGGTTCTGATGAGCAGGATTTACTGCTCTTCCTACAAAGAAATTAATATCAGTAGCTTCTTCAAAGAGCATTCTTGAAATAAGCGATGCGCCGTCACGGGCTGTACTCCACTTTTCATGGCTGATATTTTCCCCAAGGTGATCCTTGGCATATTCAACCACTCTGTTTACTGTGATAACGCCTTCCGTTACCAGTTCTACGCCTTCAAGCTCTGCCGTGGGAGGTATTTCCGGATCAAAAAAGCTGAGGCTTGGGCGAAGAGTCTTACCCAGGTATTTTGCCGCAATGGAAGATGTGGTTCCTCCGCAAACGATATGCTTGCCTTCCTTTGCGAAGAAGATAGCCATCATCTTATTGCAATCATCCGGATTGGAGGGTGGGCCGAAAAGGATATTCATGGGCTCACGTTTGCGTACTCTTACAACACACGCAGTAGTATCATCTCCCGGCTCAAAGCCATAGAGCTTATTGCACTCGTCTGTGAGCATGGTGGCAAGAGTCTTTGCCGTGAAGCCTACGTGGGCAAAGGTCTCAAGAAATTCGATTATCTCCTTACGCTCCCATCCGAAATTAAGAGTAAGTCCTACGCCTGCATGAATACATCCGTCACTCATAGCAACGAATATGTCCCCTTCCTGCAACGCTATCCTTGTTCTGTATATTTTCTTTTCTCCCAATACCATTTCAGTTTTGGGATAGTCATAGTTAACTCCGTCACGAAGGAGTATCACTTGCGGATTATCATACTGGATAATATCCGCCTCTTCATTATTGATGATATGTATAATTGTAAATGTGGAATAAGCAACTCCGCGCAGTGAACAAACCGGAAGGGTTGCCGCTATAGTCTCAACGCAGTCCTCAATGGAAAGACCTGCAGCCATCATTGTGGAAATGATCTTAGACGTGAGAGTCGAGAGAATACTTGCTTTAACTCCGCTTCCAAGCCCGTCCGCCAAAACGATTATAGTTGAATTTTCATCCTCGTATGCAATATCTATATGATCACCGCAAAGCTGTTCTCCAACATGATTGAGGCTCTGATAGCCTATATCGATACAAAGATTATTCATCTATTGACTCCTTGAGCTTTGTCAGGGCGATTTTGGTCTCTGCCGCTGTTTCTCCAAGGAGAGAAGCGATCTCCTGAACGATACGCATTTGCTTTTCAACTACCTTATCCGCAGTCTCTATAGTCTGTCTATTGATATTCTCTCTGTGCTCTCTTGCGATCTCAACATCGGTTATATCCCTGAGAATACAAAGCAGAGTATGGTAGTTTTTATCATATGAAATGCTTTGCTCAACGTATTTGTTATACTCGGCAAGATACACCTTCTGCTCCTTTATTTCTTTTCCGCTTGTCATAACACGAAGAAAATCTGAAGGGTCTAAAATTCGGACTACCGGCTCTCCCATAAGGTCTGCAGCATTTCTCATATTTACTATACTAAGTGCTACATTGTTTATTTTCTGTATCTCAAGGTTTTCATTGAGAAGAATAATACCATTGGGGGAATTGGTCATAATATTATCAGAAAGTGATTCTGCCTTTTCTCTCAGATATGGCAAGCAAGTAGATACATCCGCCTTACCCTGTATTATTGCAACCGCTTTTTCACGGCAGGTCTTATACCCACATGAGCCACAGTTCAATTCATCCTCAGGTTTTATCTTGCCCATTTTACGAAGAGTATCCATTATCTCTCGCTCTGATGGACGGCTTATCTTTTTATCTATCATCTCAAATTCCTTTGAAAGAAGAAGACCCTCGGGATGCTCCACGGGGAAGTCCTCATCACCTGCATAATCAAAGACATCCAAAAGATTACGCACAGGAGAATTATGATATTTTTCCATAACAGGTCCGCCGACACAGCTTCCGGCACAAGCTGACATCTCTATAAAACAATTATGTATCTTGCCCTTGGCAATATCCTCAAGTGCCGCAATACAATTTTCTACTCCATCAATGGCATGATACTGATAACGTGGATTGCGCTCTGTCATAGTCTTCAGAATGCCGCCTGTTGTGGGGAAAAATCGCGCAAGACTTTCTTTCGTGGTATCCTTGCCGGGCTTTATTACTATATTCTCCGCCTTGATCCAGTTAGCAAGCTCCTCAAATGTCAGCACCGCATCTACTGCTCCATAGCGCTCTGCCTCGTCTTTCTTTGCAACACAAGGACCGATAAACACTACCTTGGCATCAGGAGATACCTCCTTTATCCATTCGGCGTGTACCTGCATAGGGCTCTTTACATCTGCAAGGTATGGCAGCAGATGGGGATAATATTTCTGGATAAGAAGATTGATGGAATGACAGCAAGAGCTGATGACCACGTCCCTCGTTCCCTCGGAAAGTATACGTTCATATTCTTTTTTTACTATTGTAGCGCCTACGGCTGTCTCTTCAGCGCCAACGAATCCAAGCTGTACGAGGGCATCTCTCAGATTGTCTATGCCTACATTGTCATAGTTTGCTATAAAAGAAGGTGCTATACTTGCATAAACAGGTGCGCCTGAATCTATAAGTACCTTTGCAGTCTCAATTCCGTCGGCGATCTCCTTAGCATTCTGAGGGCAAACAACAAAACACTGTCCGCACAGGATGCATTCATTGCCGATAATATGCGCCTGGTTACCTGAAAACCTGATGCTTTTCACAGGGCAGTGTCTTATACACTTGGAACAGTTTTTACAATTGGACTTTTTAAGTCTCAAAAACTCTGCCATCACAAAGATCCTTTCTGAGTATTATCTTTACAGCCTACCGCAAACTTAAGCCTTAGCAAGTATCTCGCGGCGGAAAAATTCATCTACTGTTTCAGGAGAAACAGAATGAACCACATCATCAACACACACACTTACGCCTGCCTGGCAATTTTGCATACAGAATGTGCCGCCGAGATTTACCTTTTCCTCAAGCTTGTTTTCAGCAATAAGTCGCTGAAGTGCTTCTACTACCTGTCTTGAACCCTTAAGATGACAGGAAGAACCGATACATACAGTTACTTTCATTTTTCATACCTCATTAAATAAATAACGTTCATATTTGAGTCAAAACTCTACATATTAACATTATAACATCAAAAAAGCAATATGTCAATTTACTGACACACAGTACGAGAACTTTTATATAGTATTTTCCAAAGCAGGGAAAGGGCAGGAACACGAAAAAGCGCTCCTGCCCTCTCCCCTTTAAAGGAAGTTTTTATGAATGCTGATCAATTGGGTACGATAAGGCCGTAGCCTCCGTCCTTTCTCTTGTATACAACACAGGTTGCTCCTGTGTCGATATCGTTGAATACGAAGAACTGATGCTCAAGCAAGTTCATCTGAAGAATAGCCTCCTCAGATGTCATAGGCTTGATATCGAAGGTCTTAGTGCGAATGCTAAATGCGCCCTCTTCAGGCTCATCCGGTGCTGCTCCGTCACCGGGATCGTAGTCGGGAATCTTTATATTATCACGAAGTCTCTTTGAGAGTCTTGTTTTATTCTTTCTTATCTGACGCTCGATTGCATACAGGCAGCAATCAAGTGCATTCATAAATGTAGAGCTTTCATCTTCACTGCGGAACAGTGTTGCTCCGGACTGAATTGTAACCTCAACACGCTCTACGTCTCTCACTCTTGACAGCTTAACAGCCGCCTCAGCATCACCGGGGAAGAACTTGTCGAACTTTGCCAGCTTTTTCTCGATGTGCTCTGTGAGCTTCTGGTTAACGAATACTTTTCTTGCGTTGACTGTGATCTTCATACGTGTGACCATGCCTTTCTTTGAAGTACTGTCGCTCCCGACAGCTTGGGATTCACCGTTGATTCGGTGAAAGGCACTATTTCGGCTTGAAAACGGCGGGGCCCGCGACCTTGATGCTCGCCATCTTCAGGTTCCACCTTGTACTTTTTACATAAGCAAAATCGGTGGCGATTTCACTTATTTACAGTAATAGTGTACCACAATATTTTTAGTTTGTCTATAGTTTTTGTGCAATTTATCCATCTTTTTCTTAAAAATATGGAGAAGTCTTTCTGTTTGTGAAAAACCTCTCCATAATAATTACAATCTTACAGCAGTATTAAGTGCCAGCTCCATCATCTGAGTAAAGGAATTTTGTCTCTCCTCTGAAGTGGTTGCTTCTCCCGTTACAAGAGAATCGGAAACTGTACAGATAGCAAGGGCTCGCTTACCCAGCCGCGATGCGTTCATATATAGTGCCGCCGCTTCCATCTCAACGCCCAGCACTCCCATCTTGCTCCACTTGGCAAGAGAGCGTTCATTTTCTGCAAGTCCTTCCTCATCGTTATAGAAAACGTCACTTGATAGAACATTTCCAACGTGACGGCAAAGCCCCATCTTATCCGCTTCCTCAACGGCACACCTGACCAGCTCGTAGCTTGCTATGGGCGCAAAATGGCCGGGAAGGCGAAAATCATTTACATAACTTGAATTGGTGCAGGCTCCCTGAGCGATAATGATATCTCTGATCTTTACATCTACGTTCATTGAACCGATAGATCCCACTCTCAGAATGTTCTCAACATCAAAAAACTTAAAAAGCTCATAGGAATAGATACCCATAGAGGGCATACCCATTCCGCTTGCCATAACGGAGACAGTAGCTCCGCCGTACGTGCCTGTATATCCCTGAACGCCTCTTACGTCGTTAACGAGACGCGCATCGCTGAGAAAATTACGTGCTATAAATTCCGATCTTTTGGGATCTCCCGGCATCAGCACGGTCTTTGCAAAGTCGCCCTTTTCTGCTTTAATATGCGGTGTTGCCATAATACCCTCCTTAATATTTCTTTATTATATTGTACCAAAGCTGCTTCAAAAATGCAACAAGGTAATATTACATCCAAAGCTCACATAATATTAATTACAAGGTTTAAAGACGAAAGGAAAGCTTATGGAGTTTCAAAATGTATATAAGCCCGAGGGGTATCTTATAGACACCGACCAAAACAAATACTACACATCTTCCTTGCATATGCTTGAAAAAGCCATGAAAAACGGCATCATACTTGAAGGCATTGCCAAAATGTGCGATTGCACAAATATGAGTCTCAGACTTGACTTCGGCTTCTGCCACGGCATAATCCCACGCGACGAGGCAATGACCGCTTCGGCCGGATCTAAGGATATAGCAATTATTTCCCGAGTGGGAAAGCCTGTATGCTTCAAGGTAAAAGCAATTATCAGAGAAAACGGAAATCCCGTTGCCATACTGTCAAGAAAAGCTGCGCAGGAGGAATGCGAAAGCTTTTTCATTTCACGCCTGACACCGGGAGATATCATACCGTCAGTCGTGACTCATCTTGACTCCTTCGGTGCTTTTGTGGATATAGGATGCGGCATAATATCACTTATGTGCATTGATTCAATTTCTGTGTCACGTATTTTTCACCCATCCGACAGACTTAAGGCGGGGCAGCGAATTATGGCTGTTGTTAAAAGCAGAGACTACGAAAGCGGAAGGATATACATGAGTCTCAGAGAGCTTCTCGGCACATGGGAGGAAAACGCAAGTGCATTTACTCCCCTGAGCACGGTTCCCGGAATCGTCAGAAGTATTGAATCATATGGAATATTCGTTGAGCTCAGTCCTAATCTTGCAGGTCTTGCAGAAGTGAGGAGCGACGTTTATCCCGGAGATCATTGCTCTGTATACATAAAAAATATTCTGCCGGAGCGGATGAAGGTTAAGCTTGTTATCATAGACACATGCTCCGTCGGTACTCCGCCCCCACTTAAGTATTATATCGATACCAACACTGTCCACCACTTATCACGTTGGCGATATTCTCCCGAAAGCTCCAATAAGGTTGTGGAAAGTATATTTGAATAATTTATATGAAAAACTCTCACTGAAAAAGAGGCTCGATCGAGCCTCTTTTTCAGCAAATATCTTCCCCTTCTTCGAAAGCAATGAATTTATCTTCACAAGTTACAAGAGTTGATAACTGGCCAACTCCCACAGATTCAAATACGTCCTCAGTAACCTCATATTCGAATATTTCGCCTTCATCGGTCCGGAATTCTACAAAAAATATCGGTCTATACTTTGCATTCTTTGCATCGCCCACATATTCCTTAGCTGTTCTTTTGGAAACAACACACGCACCAACTGCGATCGCATCTGCATCATCGACCTCATTATCAAGAGATTCATAGCTTTCTTGGCGTTTTTTGCCCGATTTCACCATTGATGTTGCCAAGCTTCCTGCAAGTACTATAAGTAAGAACGGAATAATAAATAAAGCAATACTATCAGTATCAATAAAAAGAATTGTCATCATATATGGACTACCTGATCAAGATTTTATAAAATGGTAGGGGGAAAACTCATCTTCAAGATGGTTTTCCCCTTATTAGTTATCAATTATTTAAAATACTCAACGAAGGATTCGAAGAGCTTAGAATCGTAGTTGCCGGGAACGTTCTTATAGAGTCCGCTGCCCACGCGCTCGCTGTGGCACATCTTACCAAGCACACGACCGTCGGGGGAAGTGATACCCTCGATAGCGTACATAGAGTTGTTGGGGTTAAATGCGATGTCAGCTGTGGGCTTGCCGCAGAGATCTACGTACTGAGTTGCGATCTGACCGTTATCGATAAGAGACTTGATCACGTCCTCGGGAGCGATAAAGCGACCCTCACCGTGGGAGATCGGAACGTTATGAATATCGCCAACCTCTGTCTTCATAAGCCAAGGAGACTTATTGGAGGCGATTCTTGTACGAACGATTCTGGACTGGTGACGTCCGATAGTATTGAATGTGAGTGTGGGGCAATTTTCATCAGTATCGATGATCTCACCGAAAGGAACGAGACCAAGCTTGATAAGAGCCTGGAAGCCGTTACAGATACCAAGCATCATACCGTCGCGATTCTTAAGAAGCTCCATTGTAGCATCCTTAACTGCTGCGTTTCTGAAGAATGCTGTAATGAACTTACCGCTTCCCTCAGGCTCGTCACCGCCGGAGAATCCGCCGGGGATAAAGATACCCTGAGCTGTTTCGATTCGCTTAGCGAAGTACTCAACAGACTCCTCAATAGCGGAGGATGTGAGGTTCTTGATAACAATGATCTCAGCCTCAGCGCCAGCTCTCTCAAGAGCCTTTGCACTATCGTATTCGCAGTTTGTACCGGGGAATACGGGGATGAGCATCTTAGGCTTTGCAACCTTGACAGCAGGCTTTGCCCACTCTGTTGCCTTTGCCTCAAATGCGGGGATCTCGCCCTCGCCCTGCTTGATATTGCAGGAATAAACGCCCTCAAGCTTATTCTCATAGAGGTCAAGGAGACCGCATATGCAAGTCTTTTCCTCGCCGAGAACGATAGCCTTATCCTCTGTTGTATAACCGAGCACCTTACCCTCTACGTCGTCTGCAACCTCGAGGATGAATGTGCCGTAGTTATAAGCAAAGATATCGTCAAGCTTCACAGCATCGTCGTACTTAAATCCGATGCTGTTACCGATAGCCATCTTAAATATAGCCTCAGCAACACCGCCGTATGTAGGTGTATATGCCGCATATACCTTACCTGCGCGAACAAGAGCCGCAACCTCTGCAAATACCTTCTTAAGGCTTTCAGCTGTGGGAAGGCCCTTAGCGTCAGTCTCGCCGCCGATCATAATAACCTTATGACCTGCGCCCTTGAACTCGGGAGAGATGATATTAGCGATCTTATCTGTTGTAACAGCGAAGGAAACCAGTGTGGGAGGAACGTCAAGGTCCTCAAAGCTACCGCTCATGGAGTCCTTACCGCCGATAGATGCAACGCCGAAGTCCATCTGAGCCTTAAACGCACCGAGAAGTGCTGCAAGGGGCTTACCCCAACGCTTACCGTCGCGGCCGGGCTTCTCGAAATACTCCTGGAATGTCAGGTATGTATCTGTAAAGTCTGCGCCTGTTGCGATAAGCTTACAGAGAGATTCAACAACTGCAAGGTATGCACCTGCGAAGGGATCCTTCTCTGTAATGAAGGGGTTATAACCGTAGGACATTACGGAGCATGTATCTGTATCGCCCTTCTCAAGGGAGATCTTATTAGCCATAGCCTGGCTGGGTGTAAGCTGGTTCTTACCGCCGAAGGGCATAAGAACGCTGCCTGCGCCGATAGTGGAGTCGAATCTTTCAGAGAGACCTCTCTTGGAGCAAACGTTAAGGTCAGCAACAAGTGCCTTCATGCCCTCTGTGAAGTTCTCGGGGATCTCCTTGCATACGCACTCAGGTGCTGCAGGAGCTATATCGATGTGCTTTTCAGCACCGTTGGAGTTAAGGAAGTCACGGGAGATATCAACGATAGTCTTACCGTTCCATGTCATTGTAAGTCTGGGGTCAGCCTTAACCTTAGCAACGATAGTTGCCTCAAGGTTTTCTGTTGCAGCAAGCTCCATAAATCTGGGAGCGTCAGCCGCTTCAACTACAACTGCCATTCTTTCCTGAGACTCGGAGATAGCAAGCTCTGTACCGTCAAGTCCGTCATACTTCTTGGGAACAGCGTTAAGGTCGATATCAAGACCGTCTGCAAGCTCACCGATAGCAACGGAAACGCCGCCTGCACCAAAGTCGTTACAACGCTTGATAAGACGGGAAGCCTCTTCGTTTCTAAAGAGTCTCTGAAGCTTTCTTTCCTCGGGAGCATTACCCTTCTGAACCTCAGCACCGCAGCTCTCAAGAGATTCTGTTGTGTGAGACTTGGAGGAACCTGTAGCACCGCCACAGCCATCGCGTCCTGTACGGCCGCCAAGAAGGATGATGATATCGCCGGGATCGGGTCTCTCGCGGCGAACGTTCTTCTCGGGAGCCGCTGCAATAACTGCACCGATCTCCATTCTCTTAGCCGCATAGCCGGGATGATAGAGCTCGTCTACCTGGCAGGTTGCAAGACCGATCTGGTTACCGTAGCTGGAGTAGCCTGCAGCTGCAGTTGCAACAAGCTTCTTCTGAGGAAGCTTACCCTTAATAGTCTCTTCAATGGGACGTGTGGGGTCAGCCGCGCCTGTAACTCTCATTGCCGCATATACGTAGGAACGTCCGGACAGGGGGTCACGGATAGCACCGCCGATACATGTTGCCGCGCCGCCGAAGGGCTCGATCTCTGTAGGATGGTTATGTGTTTCGTTCTTGAAGAGCAGGAGCCAATCCTCCTCGCCCTCTGTTGTATTTACCTTGATCTTAACTGTACAAGCGTTGATCTCTTCGCTTTCGTCAAGCTTAGGAAGCTGGCCGTTCTTCTTAAGATATTTTGTTGCAATTGTTGCGATATCCATAAGGTTAACGGGCTTTGTTCTGCCGATACTGCGTCTTGTTTCAAGATAGCGCTCGTATTCAGCGGCAAGTGTTTCATCCTCGAATGTAACGTTATCGATATTTGTGAGGAATGTAGTATGACGGCAGTGGTCAGACCAGTATGTATCGATCATACGGATCTCTGTGATAGTGGGATTTCTGTTTTCGCTCTTAAAGTAGCTCTGGCAGAATGTTATATCGTCAAGATCCATAGCAAGACCGTAGCGGCGAACAAAGTCTGCAAGCCCGTTGCGGTCAAGATCGATAAATCCGTCGAGAGTTTCAACACTTTCGGGAATATCGTATGCCATAACGAGGGTCTCGGGCATATCGAGAGTTGCCTCACGGCTTTCAACGGGGTTGATAACGTAGCCCTTGATCTTAGCAAGCTCATCTGCTGTTACGTCACCGTCGATAACGTAGATTCTTGCAGTACGGATAAGGGGTCTGTCGCCGCAGGAGATGATCTGGATACACTGAGCCGCAGAGTCTGCTCTCTGGTCAAACTGGCCGGGGAGATATTCGCTTGCGAATACTGTCTTGCCCTCTGCGCCTGTAAGCTCGTCGGAAATATCGTCAAGCTGAGGCTCGGAGAAAACTGTCTTCTTGCAAGCCTCGAAAAGCTCTGCTGTGATATTTTCAGCATCGTAGCGGTTAACGATACGAACGCCCTTTACGCTGCTAATGCCAAGAAATCCTCTGATATCGGAAAGGAGGGAATCTGCTTCACCGCGAAGCCCTACTTTCTTTTCAACAAATATTCTGTATACCATCAGTTCTTTGTTCCTTTCATAAAGTCAAGTGCCTTCTTACCGATATCGCTTCTCTGATAAGCGTTGGCAAAATGCACCTTTTCGCTTTCCTTATATGCCTTAGCAACTGCATCCTCAAGGTTGTCTGCCTTAGCAACAACGCCGAGAACTCGTCCTCCTGCGGAAAGCACCTTGCCGTCTGCAAGCTTTGCGCCTGCAATATATACCTCAGCCTCAATATCCTCGTCAACTGTGATCTCAAAGCCTGTTTCATACTTTCCGGGATAGCCCTCGGAAGCCTTAACGATGCAGCATGCGCTGCCGTTTGAGAACTTGACCTCTGTTTCAGCAAGCTTACCGTCTGTTACAGCCTTCATAACTGTATAGAGGTCGCTTTCAAGAAGAGGAAGAACTACCTGAGTTTCGGGGTCACCGAAGCGACAGTTATACTCGATTACCTTGGGGCCGTTTTCTGTGATCATAAGACCGAAATAGAGGCATCCTCTGAATTCTCTTCCCTCAGCCTTCATAGCCTTGATTGTGGGAAGGAATATCTTCTCCATACACTCTGCTGCGATCTCGTCTGTGTATACGGGGTTGGGTGCGATAGTACCCATACCGCCTGTGTTAAGGCCCTTATCTCCGTCAAGTGCTCTCTTATGGTCCATAGAGGATACCATGGGAACAACTGTCTCGCCGTCTGTGAAGGAAAGAACGGAAACCTCGGGTCCCGTAAGGAATTCTTCGATTACAACAGAGGAGCCGGAATCGCCGAAGATCTTATCCTCCATCATGGAGCGAACAGCTTCCTTTGCGTCCTCTCTTGTCTCTGCGATAACAACGCCCTTGCCGAGAGCAAGGCCGTCAGCCTTGATAACTGTGGGGATAGCCGCAGTATCGAGATATGCAAGAGCTGCTTCCATATCGTCGAACACTTCGTATGTTGCTGTGGGAATACCGTACTTCTTCATAAGGTTCTTTGCAAAGCTCTTGCTACCCTCGATGATAGCCGCATTGCCCTTAGGTCCGAAGCAGGGGATACCAACCTCGTTAAGTCTGTCAACACAGCCGAGAACAAGGGGATCGTCGGGAGCAACTACTGCATAGTCGATCTTATTCTCAACGGCAAACTCAACTATCTTATCTAAATCCTTAGCTCCGATAGCAACGCATGTTGCGTCATCCGCCATACCGCCGTTACCGGGGAGTGCGTAGATCTCAGAGCATTCGGGGTTTTCTTTCAGCTTTTTAATGATGGCATGCTCTCTTCCGCCGCCACCTACAACAAGTATTTTCATATCTACTCCTGTATAATGTTGATGTGGGGAGGGCGCCTTGAAAGCACCCTCCCTGCGTATCTCATTAATGATGGAACAATCTCATGCCTGTGTGCGCCATAACGATGCCGTACTTATTGCAGCAATCTGTTACAACGTCGTCACGAACACTTCCGCCGGGCTGAGCGATATAGGAAACGCCGCTGCGGTGAGCACGCTCTATATTATCATCGAAGGGGAAGAATGCGTCACTTGCAAGAGCGATGCCGCTTCTTGATGCAAGATATGCCTTCTTTTCCTCACGAGTAAGGGGCTGGGGCTGATGGGAGAAGAGTCTCTGCCAATTGCCGTCGCCGATAGCGTCCTCAGGATCTTCGCCGAGGTAAACGTCGATAGCGTTATCTCTGTCAGGTCTGCCAACGCCGGGAAGAAAGGGCAGGTTGAGAACCTTTTCGTGCTGGCGGAGAAGCCAGTTATCAGCCTTCTGTCCTGCAAGACGTGTGCAATGGATTCTTGACTGCTGACCTGCGCCAACGCCGATAGCCTGTCCGTCGTATGCGTAGCAAACAGAGTTGGACTGAGTATACTTAAGTGTGATAAGTGCGATTATAAGGTCGCGCTTAGCAGCATCTGTAAAGTCCTTATTATCTGTTACGATATTGGAAAGGAGTTCTTCATCGATTCTGAAGTTATTTCTTCCCTGCTGGAATGTGATGCCGAAAACGTCCTTTGTTTCGATCTCAGCGGGAACGTAGTCGGGGTCGATCTCAACGATGTTGTAGTTGCCCTTCTTCTTTGTCTTGAGGATCTCAAGAGCCTCGGGCTCGTATCCGGGTGCGATAACGCCGTCGGAAACCTCGCGCTTGATAAGGAGCGCTGTTGTAACGTCGCAAACGTCGCTGAGTGCGATCCAGTCACCGAAGGAGGACATTCTGTCTGTGCCTCTTGCTCTTGCGTATGCAATTGCAAGGGGAGACTCGTCGATACCCTCGATATCGTCAACAAAGCAAGCCTTCTTAAGCTCAGCGGACATGGGAAGACCGATAGAAGCGGATGTGGGGCTTACGTGCTTGAAGGATGTAGCTGCGGGAACGCCGAGGATCATCTTGATCTCGCGAACGAGCTGCCAGCTATTGAACGCATCAAGGAAGTTGATATAACCGGGACGGCCGGAAAGGATCTTTATGGGAAGCTCGCTTCCGTCCTTCATATAGATGGAGGAGGGCTTCTGGTTGGGGTTACAGCCGTATTTCAGTTCGAAACTGTTCATAGTCCGTTACTCCTTATATTCTTAGTTATTCTTATTTACGATTCTTGTTTCGCTCTCACCTGTTTCAAGGTCTACGAAGCGAACGAAGAGGGAAACCTTATTATCCTCGTTGAGGCTGTTCCATACAGTCTTTGTAAAGCAATCTATGCATCCTTCGGGAACTGCGATCTTCTCGGGCTCGCCCTCGAAGGAGGGAATGGGATTGCCGTCGCACTTATATGTATGGATAAATCTTGCCTCGCCTGCGATGGGTGCAAGATCGAATGTATAGCGATTGCATGCACTGCCTGCAGCATCTGCCGACTTAAGGATACTCATCTTATATGTAAAGGAGCCGTTCTCAAATGTGAGCATTGCGCTGATTCTGGGGGTGAAGTTAGGTTCGTCAGGCTCGAAGCATCTTGTATTAAGAGCTGCCTCAAATGTACTTCCCTCAGCGATAAAGTCACGCACTGTATCTGTCTGATCGCCATTTGTAATGATAAGCTTATTATCGATCTTTCTGACGGGATAGTAGATGATGAGAGAGGGGTCTGTGAGCTTGGACTCATCAAATGCCTTTGTTCTCATTTCCTCTCCCTCGGGAACGAAAATTCTGTTTCTGCTGTTAACGCTTCTGCCCATGATGAAATAAGCAGTTACAGCCTTCTTACCGTCAGCAGAAAGACCGACGATAATACCTCTGCCGGGATATGCGTTCTCGGAAAGAACGTTTTCTATATTGAGAAGTTCCATTGTTTTCTTACCTTTCCTCTTATCTTTTCTCCATACGGATAGCTTTCGCCACCATCTGGGTGGCTCTGGGAAGTATATCCCACTCTGCCAGCTTCATGACCCGCTTCTGAAGGCTCTCCGCATTATCGGACTGAAGTATCCTTACTGATTTCTGAAGTATTATCTTTCCTCCGTCCGGGATCTCATTGACAAAGTGAACTGTCGCTCCGGTTACTTTAACGCCGTATGACAGCGCAGATTCGTGAACACGAAGTCCATACATTCCTTTACCGCAGAAGGACGGAATAAGAGAGGGATGAACATTGATTATTCTGTCTTCGTATCTTCTTGTAAAATCTGCGGAAAGTATACTCATGAAGCCTGCAAGAACGATCATCTCGATACCGTTCTCTTCCAGCTCACTTATTATCTTTTCCTCAAACTCTTGCTGTGTGGCACAATCCTTCTTTGCCACTGTCACGCTTTTGATATCTGCTTTTGCTGCACGCTCAAGAGCATATGCCGAAGGATTGCTTGAGATGACGAGAACGATCTCGCCATCCTTCAGCTTGCCGTCACGCTGAAAATCAATGAGCGCCTGAAGATTGGTTCCGCCGCCGGAAACAAACACAGCTATCCTTGTTTTCACTTCAGCTCTACTCCTTCGTCTCCGCAAACGATGTTACCGAGGATATATGCGTCCTCTCCGTTTGCACGGAGCACTTCAACTGCCTTCTCAGCATCTTCCTTTGCCACAACAACGCTCATACCTACACCCATATTGAATGTATTGAACATATCGCGCTCGGGAATATTGCCTTCCTTTGCGATAAGGTCGAAAATGGGAAGAACTCTAACGTCGCTCTTATTGATGCTTGCCATCATACCTGCGGGAAGGCTTCTGGGAATATTTTCATAGAAGCCGCCTCCTGTGATATGGGATACAGCCTTAACAGTTACTTCCTCCATAAGAGCAAGCATAGGCTTAACATAGATCTTTGTAGGTGTGAGAAGTGTTTCGGCAATGCTACTACCACCCAGTGCCTCACAGGGAGCCTTAAGTCTTTCGGCATTTGCCTCGTCGTCGATTCCGAACACCTTACGAACAAGGGAGAAGCCATTGGAATGTACACCACTGGAGGGGATAGCTATCATAACATCGCCTTCCTTAACTGTGGAAGGGTCAACGATCTTCTCGCGGTCTACGATGCCAACAGAGAAGCCTGCAAGGTCGTATTCGTCTACAGGGTAAAATCCGGGCATTTCCGCTGTTTCACCACCGATAAGAGCCGCGCCGGACTGAACACAGCCTTCTGCAATACCGGAAACAATGGAAGCAATCTTTTCGGGATAGTTCTTGCCGCAAGCGATATAGTCGAGGAAGAACATGGGAGCCGCTCCGCAGCAGATAATATCGTTAACGCACATTGCAACGCAATCAATACCAACTGTATCGTGCTTACCAAGCATAAATGCCATACGAAGCTTTGTACCAACGCCGTCTGTACCTGAAACAAGGACAGGATCCTTCATTCCTGCAAAGCCGGGACGGTAGAGGCCGCCGAAGCCGCCGATGCCGCTCATAACGCCGTCGTTCTCTGTGCGCTTGATGTGGCTCTTCATAAGTTCAACTGCCTTATATCCGGCTGTAATATCAACGCCGGCAGCTGCGTAGCTTTCGCTCATGGATTTTGTATTCATAACAAAGGAATTCCTTTCTAAAATCGTTGTTACTTACAAGACATCATTCCTTACCTGTCCAGCAATATGTGCACAGCTTACAGGGAGGAAGTCCGATAGCTTTGATTATTCCGTCGAGAGACTGGAATTCAAGAGAATCAAAATGGAATTTTTCGCACAGAGTGCGTCTGAGGTTCTTACCGCGCTCGGTGGTGCCGTCGCTGTATTCCTCGATATGGTTGAAGCCCTCTTCACCCTCAA
>JAFUMU010000004.1 GCA_017482495.1 Clostridia bacterium
TAGTGTTAAGATATCTTGCGGGGATGATAACGTCGGTGTCGACGTCGTCGCCGTATTTAATAACTTTTCCGTCAAATTTCATTGCCATATCTCCTTTCAAAGCTCTTCGGGAGAAGCAATTCTTCCGAGAATCGCACTTGCCGCCGCTACTGCGGGGGATGCAAGGTATACCTCGGAGGTGGGATCGCCCATTCTGCCGACGAAGTTACGGTTTGTTGTTGCAACAGCTCTTTCACCGGGGGCAAGTATGCCCATATGTCCGCCGAGACAGGGACCGCAGGTGGGTGTTGAAACGGCGCATCCTGCCTTGATAAAGTCGGCAAGAAGGCCTTCGCTCATAGCGCGGAGGTAGATCTCCTGTGTTGCGGGGATAACGATGCAGCGAACGTCCTTCGCAACCTTGCGGCCGCGGATAATGTCTGCCGCTTCCTTGATATTTTCGTAGTATCCGTTTGTGCAGGAGCCGATAACTACCTGGTCGATCTTAACTGTGTCGATCTCGTCTGTTGTCTTTGTGTTTTCGGGGAGGTGGGGAAATGCAACTGTGGGACGGATAGAGGAAAGGTCGATGTCGTATACCTCGTCGTACTGTGCGTCCTCGTCTGCCTCGTATATAACAGGCTCTCTGTCGGAGTGAGTCTTAACATATTCGATTGTCTTTTCGTCAACGGGGAAGATACCGTTCTTTGCGCCGGCTTCGATGGCCATATTGCAGATGGTAAGTCTGTCTGTGATGGAAAGCTCTGCTACGCCATCTCCTGCAAACTCCATTGAGCGGTAAAGCGCACCGTCAACGCCGATCTTGCCGATTATGTGAAGGATAACGTCCTTGCCGGAAATGTGGGGGCCAAGCTTGCCTGTAAGATTGAACTTGATGGCAGAGGGGACCTTGAACCATGCCTTGCCGATAGCCATACCGCAAGCCATATCTGTTGAGCCTACGCCTGTGGAGAATGCGCCAAGTGCACCGTATGTACAGGTGTGTGAGTCGGCGCCGATAACCACGTCGCCGGAAACTACAAGTCCCTTCTCGGGAAGGAGCGCATGCTCTATTCCCATATCGCCAACGTCGTAGAAGTGTGTAACCTCCTTGTCGCGGCAGAAGTCGCGGCACATCTTGCACTGGATAGCCGCCTTTATATCCTTATTGGGAGCGAAATGGTCCATTACCATGGTAACCTTTTCCTTGTCGTATACGTCCTCTGCTCCCATTTTATTAAACTCGCGGATGGCAACAGGTGAGGTAATGTCATTACCCAGCACTCTGTCAAGACTAACAAGTATCAGCTCGCCTGCCTCAACCTTGTCAACTCCTGCGTGAGCCGCAAGTATTTTCTGAGTCATTGTCATTGCCATTTGGTTTTGTACTCCTTGGTTTTGTTCGAGAGGACCTTTTAAGGAAAGGACCTCTCGGGCTCTCTCCAAACCTTTTTGGATAAGAAGCAACGGTGCACCTTATATGCGTTAGTTAAAAAGGTTTTGGAAGAGCTCGAGAAACCTTTTCCTCAAAAAGGTTTCTCGTGTAAATCTCTCACTTTACGTTGATTATAGCGCCCTTGTCGGCAGAGGAAACCATCTTGGAATATCTCTTAAGATAGCCGGAGAGGTTTTCCTTATGCTTAATGGGCATTTCAGCCTTGCGGGCTGCGATCTCCTCATCGGAGACCTTAAGCTCTATTTTATACTCGGGAATGTTTATGGAGATCATATCGCCGTTCTTAACGTATGCGATAAGACCGCCGCGAACAGCCTCGGGAGAAACGTGGCCGATGGAAGCGCCGCGTGTTGCGCCGGAGAAGCGTCCGTCCGTAATAAGAGCAACCTCCTTGTCAAGTCCCATACCTGCGATTGCGGATGTGGGGGAGAGCATTTCTCTCATACCGGGGCCGCCTGCGGGACCCTCGTAGCGGATAACAACAACGTCGCCCGATTTGATCTCGCCGCCGTAGATCGCCTTGATGCATTCCTCTTCGCTGTCGAACACCTTGGCGGGACCCTCGTGAACAAGCATTTCGGGAGCAACGGCCGCTCTCTTAACAACGCAACCGTCGGGAGCGATATTACCTCTGAGAACTGCGATACCGCCTGTTTTGCTGTAGGGATTTTCGACAGGTCTGATGGTTTCGGGATCAAGATTAACTGCGTCTGCGATGTTTTCGCCAACAGTCTTACCTGTGCAGGTAAGAGCATCTGTCTTAAGGAGACCAAGCTTACTAAGTTCGTTGAGAACGGCGTAAACGCCGCCTGCCTCGTTAAGATCCTCCATATAAGTTCTGCCTGCAGGTGCAAGATGGCAGAGGTTGGGAGTTGTTTCGCTTATTTCGTTTGCCCAGTTAAGATCGAAGTCCACCTCGCACTCGTTTGCAATAGCGGGAAGATGGAGCATACTGTTTGTGGAGCAGCCAAGAGCCATATCTGCTGTAAGTGCATTATGGAAAGCGTCTGCTGTCATAATGTCACGGGGACGGATATCCTTTTTAACAAGCTCCATAATCTGCATACCTGCGTGCTTTGCAAGCTCTATTCTTGCGGAGTATACAGCAGGGATAGTGCCGTTGCCTCTGAGACCCATACCGAGAACTTCTGTAAGGCAGTTCATAGAGTTTGCTGTGTACATACCGGAGCAGGAGCCGCAGGTGGGGCATGTCTTAAGCTCGTATTCTCTCAGCTTTTCGTCGTCTATCTTGCCGGCAGAATATGCGCCAACAGCCTCAAACATTGAGGAAAGGCTTGTTTTCTTGCCGTCGATACGTCCTGCCAGCATAGGTCCGCCGGAAACGAAGATAGTGGGTATATTAAGTCTTGCTGCTGCCATAAGAAGGCCGGGAACGTTTTTGTCGCAGTTAGGTACCATAACAAGTCCGTCGAATCCGTGAGCAAGAGCCATAGATTCTGTTGAGTCGGCGATAAGGTCACGGGTTACAAGAGAATATTTCATACCTGTGTGTCCCATTGCAATACCGTCGCAAACAGCGATTGCGGGGAACACTATGGGAGTACCGCCTGCCATGGCAACGCCAAGCTTAACTGCCTCTGTGATCTTATCAAGGTTCATATGTCCCGGAACTATCTCGTTATGTGAGCTAACGATACCGATAAGGGGACGATCCAGCTCCTCCTCGGTGAGTCCGAGTGCGTGGTAAAGTGAACGGTGAGGAGCGTTGTTAAATCCGTTTACAATTGTATCTTTAATCATTGTTATTTCCTCCGTATTCAGAAAGTGCTCTGAATATGTTTGTCTGCTTCAGGTTCTCTGAAAGGGGTGCGGGGAAAACTCTCTTTGTAAGAAAGCTTTCCCTGCATAAGATGTCTTTAATAAATTAGTTGTTGATGAGCTTATCCTCGTCGCTCCAGCTATAGAGCTTACGGATGTCCTTACCAACTACTTCTGCAGGATGCTCTGCTGCAATCTTTCTCATAGCATTGAAGTGAACCTGGCTGCCTGCATCGGACATATCGAGAAGGAAGTCCTTGGCAAATGTACCGTCCTGAATATCGGAGAGCACCTTCTTCATTGCCTTCTTTGTATCCTCTGTGATGATCTTGGGACCTGTGATGTAGTCGCCGTATTCAGCTGTGTTGGAGATGGAATATCTCATGCCCTCGAAGCCGCTCTGGTAGATAAGGTCAACGATGAGCTTCATTTCGTGGATGCACTCGAAGTATGCGTTTCTGGGGTCGTAGCCTGCCTCAACGAGAGTTTCGAAGCCTGCCTGCATCAGTGCGCAAACACCGCCGCAGAGAACAGCCTGCTCACCGAAGAGGTCTGTTTCTGTTTCTGTACGGAAGTTTGTTTCAAGAACGCCTGCGCGTGCGCCGCCGATACCGAGAGCGTATGCAAGACCGATCTCAAGAGCGTCGCCTGTAGCGTCCTGATGAACAGCGATAAGGCAGGGAACACCCTTACCGGCCTGGTACTCGCTTCTAACTGTGTGGCCGGGGCCCTTAGGAGCAACCATGATAACGTTTACGTTCTTGGGGGGCTTGATGCAGCCGTAGTGGATGTTGAAGCCGTGAGCGAATGCAAGTGTCTTGCCCTCTGTAAGGTTGGGCTCAATGGATTCCTTGTAGAGCTTAGCCTGCTTCTCGTCGTTGATGAGGATCATGATAACGTCTGCAGCCTTAGCAGCCTCAGCGCTTGTCATAACTGTAACGCCCTGGCTTTCAGCCTTTGCCCAGCTCTTGGAGCCCTCGTAAAGACCAACGATAACGTTAACGCCGGAATCCTTAAGGTTGAGTGCGTGAGCGTGACCCTGAGAGCCGTAACCGATGATGGCAACTGTCTTGCCGCTGAGTCTGTTAAGATCGCAATCCTGCTGATAATAAATTTTAGCCATTGTTTTAAATCTCCTTAAATATGTAAAAAAGTGTATGTTTAAAAAATAATTATTTGCTCATAAGAGTACCGCTTCCGCGCTCGATGGCAAGGATACCTGTGCGACACATTTCAATTATCTCAAAGGGCTTCATGATCTCGATGAAGGCGTCGATCTTTGAGGGGTCGCCTGTGATCTCTATACAGAGAGCGGCGGGGGAATAGTCGATGATGTTGGAGCGGAAGATGCTTACTGCGCTCATGATCTCCTGACGTGTCTCAGGGTTGTTCTTCACCTTAATGAGTGCGAGCTCGCGGTTAACTGATGTTTCGGGCTCAAGCTCTTCTACCTTGATAACGTTGAAGAGCTTACGGAGCTGGTTGATCATCTGAGTCTTAGCGTAGCCGTCACCGCTCATTGTGATGGTGATTCGGGAATATTCGGGGCATTCTGTTTCGCCAACCGTAAGGCAGTCGATGTTGAAGCCTCTTCTTGTGAACATGCTTGTAACTCTTGTAAGAACACCAAACTTGTTCTCAACGTATACAGCTATTGTAAACTGATTTTTCTTGCTCATTTCTTAATGTCCTCCAGTCCTACGATGATATCGTCGATAGCTCCTCCGGGAGGAAGCATGGGAAGAACAAATTCATCCTCGTCGATGGTGCAGTCGATAAGTGTGGGACCGTCGATGGCATACGCTTCTCTGAACACCTTTTCAAACTCTGCGTGGTTTTCCGCCTTGAAAGCTGTTGCGCCGAATGCCTCGGCCAGCTTAACGAAGTCGGTCTTTCTTTCGAGAGTTGTGTTGGAATAGTGCTTATTGAAGAAGAGGGTCTGCCACTGACGAACCATACCGAGAACGCCGTTGTTAAAGAGAACGATAGTAACGGGGGCTCCTGTGGAAACGGCTGTTGCCATTTCGTTTAAGTTCATACCGAAGCTGCCGTCGCCTGTGATAAGGACTGTCTTATGTCCGCTTCCCACAGCCGCGCCGATCGCAGCGCCGAGGCCGAAGCCCATTGTGCCGAGACCGCCGCTGGAAACGAACTTACGGGGCTTCTTGAAGTTGCAATACTGAGCTGCCCACATCTGATGCTGACCAACGTCTGTTGCGATAACAGTATCGTCGTCTGCGACCTCGTTGATAGTGTCGATAAGGTTCTTGGGTGTGAGCTTGGGTGTTGTAAAGTATCTGGACTCTTCCTTTGCTACAAGCTTATTAACAAGTGCTATCCAGTCGGAGTTGTCCTTCTTTTCACACTTTTCTGCGATCCTTGCGAAAGCATCTCCTATATCTCCGTAGATACCAACGTGTGCAGGAATGTTTTTACTGATTTCCGCAAAGTCAACGTCAAGGTGGATGATATTTGCCTTTTTAGCATATTTAGCCTTATTACCTGTAGCTCTGTCGCTGAAGCGAACACCGATACCGAGGATAAGGTCGGCATTGTTCTGCGCCATAGAGGATGCGTAGTGTCCGTGCATACCCTGCATACCGAGGAAACGGGGATTGTCTGTAGGTACTGCGGAGAGGCCCATAAGTGTACATCCGATAACTGCGTCGATCTTTTCTGCAAAAGCGAGGATGTCCTCTGTTTTGCAGGAGCCTATTGCGCCGCCGCCAAGGTAGATATAGGGTCGCTTGCTCTTATTGATAAGCTCAACTGCGGCATCGATGGATGCTTCGTCTGCAATTTTGTTTTCAAACGGTGCTTCAACAGGCTTGTTTTCAAATTCGCACTGTGCGATCTGAATATCCTTGGGAACATCGATAAGCACAGGACCGGGACGTCCGGACTTGGCAAGTCTGAAGGCTTCTCTTATAACGTCTGCAAGTTGAGTTACGTCGTTAACGAAATAGTTATGCTTTGTAATTGGGAGAGTGATACCTGTGATATCGATCTCCTGGAAGGAGTCGCGGCCGATAAGGTCACAGGGAACGTTACCTGTGATAGCGATCATAGGAACGGAGTCAAGCATTGCTGTTGCAATACCTGTTACAAGGTTTGTTGCGCCGGGGCCGGAGGTTGCGATACAAACGCCAACCTTGCCTGTTGCTCTGAAGTAGCCGTCGGCTGCGTGGGACGCGCCCTGCTCGTGTGCCGTGAGCACGTGATTGAGACGGTGGCTGTTTTTATACAGCTCGTCGTAGATATTGAGAACCTGGCCTCCGGGATATCCGAAAACGGTATCGCAGCCCTGCTCAATAAGTGTTTCAACGATTATTTGTGAACCGGTTAATTTCATTCTTAAAAAACTTCCTTTTTGTGTTTGTGCCTTATTTATATCTTTTTTCAATAAGTCTGTTAACTGCACTTACAAGTGCTTTAACAGATGAAACGATAATATCTCGGTTGATGCCAACTCCCCAGAAAAGCTCGCCGTCAATATTTTTGATGCTGACGTAGGATGCTGCCTGAGAGGTTGTTGCATCTTCAAGTGCGTGCTGTGTGTAGGAGTCGAGAGTGTAGATGGCACCGACGACGCTTCTTATTGCATTGGATACTGCATCCAAACGGCCGTTACCGTCTGCCTCAACAACCTTTGTTTCTCCGTTGTATGTAAGTGTGATCTTAGCTCTGATACCACCCTCAAGCTGTTGATAATGGGCTTCGCTTACGGTAAGGCATCTCTCTATATTTACATATTCCTTCATGAAAATGTCATACACCTCAAAGGGCATAAGCTCCTTATGAGCGTGGTCGGAAATGCTCTTGACCTTATATCCGAATACCTCGCGCATTTTGGGAGGAAGTGTGAGGGAATATGTTTTTTCAAGCAGATATCCGATGCCGCCCTTGCCCGACTGGGAGTTGATTCTGATAACGTCTGCCTCGTACACTCGTCCAACGTCTGTGGGGTCGATGGGAAGATAAGGAACGTTCCAAATGTTCTGTCCCTTTTCCTCTCTGAACTTCATACCCTTTGCGATTGCGTCCTGATGTGATCCGCTGAATGCTGCAAATACAAGCTGACCGCTGTAGGGCTGACGCTCGTATACATGCATTCTTGTGACCTTTTCATAGACCTCCACTATCTCGGGAATATTTGTGAAGTCGAGCTCGGGGTCAACGCCCTGAGAATACATATTCATTGCAAGGGTGATTATGTCAACGTTACCCGTTCTCTCGCCGTTACCGAAGAGAGTACCCTCGATCCTGTCGCCGCCGGCCAGCAGACCCATTTCGCTGTCTGCAACGGCGCATCCTCTGTCGTTATGAGGGTGGAGTGAGATGATAACGTTTTCTCTGCAATTCAGATTGTTGGACATATATTCCACCTGATTTGCGTAGACATGAGGCATAGAGTGCGACACTGTAACAGGTAGGTTGATTATGACCTTATCATCGGCTGTGGGTTGCCATATGTCAATGACCTCGTTACATATTTCAAGTGCAAATTCAGGTTCTGTTCCCGTAAAGCTTTCAGGAGAGTATTCGAACATAAAGTTGCCGGGAGTTTTTGCCTTGTACTCCTTGCAAAGCTTTGCGCCGAACTTGGCGATATCGATGATCTCTTTCTTGCTCTTTCTGAAGACCTGCTCTCTCTGAGCAACGGAGGTAGAGTTGTAGAGGTGGACTACAGCGTTTTTAGCTCCTCTCAGTGCTTCAAATGTTTTAGCGATAATATGCTCTCTGGATTGGGTAAGTACCTGGATACGGACGTCGTCGGGAATCATATTCTTTTCGATAAGTGTGCGGCAGAATTCATATTCTGTTTCGCTTGCGGCGGGGAAGCCTATCTCTATTTCCTTGAATCCTATTTTAACGAGAAGCTTAAAAAAATCCAGCTTTTCTTCAAGATTCATGGGAGTGATAAGTGCCTGGTTGCCGTCACGAAGGTCAACGCTGCACCAAATGGGAGCCTTATCTATATATGTTTTATTTATCCACGAAGCTTTGGCTTCGGGGACGGGGAAAAACTGCTTTTCGTATTTCTGATATCCGTTCATTTTAATCCCTTTCTTTTTGTGCGGGGCTTAAAAATTAAAAAATCCCCATTGCACAAATAACCTGATGTTAATGTACAAAAGAGACGAAGATAATATATATTCTCCGCGGTACCACTCTTCTTGATGAAAAATTCATCCGCTTTACAGAGCACAGATCATGCTCTTCCTCTGTAACGGGAGGACCCGGTGAAGCCTACTCGGATATTCTGTTCAGCCAACTGCTACGGAGAGGAGTTATGTCACAAAGTCATACTGTCTTGCACCGGACGACAGCTCTCTGAAATGAACAATGTAATTTTGTTTCTCCGTCATCGCATTTAATAACTTGCTAATTATTTTACAATGTTTTGTCTCTTTTGTCAAGGAATTTTGAGCATTTTTTCTTCATTTTTTTAATAAGTTAAAGCGGTGATGTGTCGATGCTTATATAAGCCCTCCGCTTTTGAGTATAAACAGCCACAATGTAACGGAAAAAGCGCTGAGAACGGTGGTGAGCATTACTGTGAATGAGGTAAGTGTTCCCTCATGTCCCATATTTTTTGCCATAACAAAGGAGCTTACTGTAGTAGCTGAGGTCAGCATTATAAGGATAGCCACAAGCTCTGCATTTCTGAAGCCCATAAGAATTGCAAAGGGCATTACAATTGCCGCAAAGCCAATGAGCTTCATAAAGGTTGCTGCTGCTGCCGGGATAATATTTCCTGCCGCTTTTTTTATATTTATGGATGCGCCCATTGCAATAAGTCCCATAGGAGTTGCCACATTACCGATGCTTTTAACTGCTTTATCAAGTATATTGGGGACCTTGAGTCCTGAGGCGGACCACAGAAGTCCCAATACAATTCCTATTATAATAGGATTAGTCAGCACACCCTTTACGGTCTTTATCATAAGAGCTTTGTCAGCTTTTTTTTCTGATTCGGCAGGTGAGGTAGCTGAAAGAACGATCACTGCCATTACATTATACAGGGGAACGCTTCCGATTATCATAAGTGGAGCAAAGCCTGCGTTCCCGTAAATATTTTCTATGAAAGCGATTCCCAAAAGAGCGGCACTGCTTCTGTAGGAAGCCTGAACAAATTCGCCTCTCAGGGCTTTATTTTTTATAAAAAGCGACAGAAGGGAAGCGATTATTATACAGGCAGCAGTTGAGAAAAAGCAAAACGCCACAAATTTTATATTCCGTGCAGCATCAATATCTACCTTAGAGAGTTGGCTGAAAAGAAGGCATGGAAGGGGGATAAGGAATACAAATCTATTCATTTTTGAAGCAAAGCTGTCATCCACGACTCTTATACATCTAAGGAAAGATCCCAGCACCATCATTATAAACACAGGCATTGTGGCGTTAAGACTGAAAATAAGATTTTCCATACCGTACTCCTTTCAGAAAACTACTACTAATTATATGCAAAGCATTGTTTATGTCAATAGAAAAATACAAAAAGAGGACTTGTAAGAGTCCTCTTTTTTGTCCTGTTAGTTTTCGTACAGATACCATATGCCGTTGATCTTTACGACAGTAAAGTATTTTACTATGTTGTGGGATTCGTAGCCGTTTACTGAATGAACGGTGATGGTTGCTTCCATACGCCTTGCATCCGTAACCTTAACGCCGTATATATCACGTTCTTTTATTTCCTTATTAAGCTCTCTGACATCTGAAGTATCATAGATATCAGAGTATGTGGCGGTGTAATTCCAGTCCCATTTTTTATAATAGGAATAGTTATACATATCATCGATATAGTCACGAAAATCGTACAGCTCATCGTCTATGTAATCTATGGCCTCGTCCTCATCGCTATGATCTATGTAGTAATAGTCCTCAAGCTCATCGATGATGGCTTCCCACACGTCATCATGGATAAGTGATGCCACATCATCTCCGTCGCCCTCCATAATGGCTGTAATATACTTATCAGCCACCATTTCGGGTGTTCTGAGGTAAAGAAGCAGATTTGGCAGTACAGCCACAGCTATTATGAGAAAAACAGCTATTGCGGCAAGTACGATAAGTATCGTCAGTCTGTTGTTGTTTTTCTGAGGTTTTTTCTCAGGTCTCCTTCCTGTGTCAAATCCGCAGTTGGGGCAGTAGTAATCTATATCTGCAAGTTTAAGTCCGCATTTTCCGCAGTACATTTACATCCTCCTCAGATCCTTGTTCCGCAGGATACGCAGAATATCATATTTTGATCCGTGGGGCTTCCGCATTTGCGGCAGAATCTTTTCGCTTGCTTATCAGGTGCTGCAGGCTTGACAAGAGGTGTGCCGCATTCCATACAGAAGTTCAGATCTCCCGGCATGAGAGAACCGCAGTTACGGCAGGTAAGTCTTGCAGGGCTTATGGTATTACTGGATTCGGTGGAGTGACCGCAGGAGGGACACACCACGTCTGCGATCGGAAACTCGCTTCCGCATTTAGGACACAGTTTAAGTCCCTTTTCCTTGCGAATGCTGTCCTTTATATTTTTGATTGAAGCCTCACGCTCATTTTTCAGCTCCATCAGGCATTCAAAATCCTGTGTGTATGCATCCTTATAAACTGTGCAATACAGCTTGCCTATATGATTATAAACAGCTTCAAGACGGGTCTCTTCGCTTTTTAATTTTTCATTGAGCTCATCCAGCTTTGATGTGAAATTATCCATTATCTGTCTCCAAAGCAATATGTTGTATGATAGGTAAGGGTAATTATAGCATTTGAATTCTTATTTTTCAAGATAATTGTTGTTTTTTGTCATATCAACCTTTACTTTCTACGGTCTGTGCCTTTATTTACAATACAAAACGGGAGGCACGCCTGCCTCCCGTTTATGTAGGATATTTGATTAAGAATTTCTCTGGAATGTTTCGGCAACGTCAGCCTCAGCCATAGAGCTTACGGGCATAACGGGGATCTCGCGCATAAACTTATCAACGTTGTCAAGCTGGCTGAGCTTGTTCTCTCTGAGCCAAGCTGCACGGTATTCGGGAAGCCAAGCCTCAACGTCGCGAAGGATAGCCTCACCATCCTCGTAGCCGGGGATGCAGTTGATGCGGAGGTGAACACGGTTCATGATCTGAATAGCGCGGCAAGCGAGGAGAAGGTCAACGTATCTGTCGTCTGTCTCGGAGATAGACTTGAGAGTTGCGATAACCTCGTCGAGCTTAGCGTTGTTAGCGATAGCCTTTTCAGCATCAAGCTCAAGGCGTGTTGTTCTGCCTTCAACTGTGTTAGCGCTGTACCAGTATTCGAAGAGCATCCAGTCACATGTGCGCTCGCAGCGGCCCATTGTACGGATGATGTCGATCATATTGATTTCATCGGAATCGAACAGCAGACTGCTTGCAGCCATTTCAAATTCCTCTGTGAGAACGCCGTCTGCGTTCCAGCCCTTTTCTGCGCCGATAACCATACCGTAGAGGTTGCAGTTCCAGGGTGCGATGTGACCGAAGTCACCCCAGTTTGTGTTGAGGATACCGTCTGCGCCCCACTTTGCGCCGTAGTCAACGAGCTTTGTTATGTTGCCCTCGGAGCGGTCGATCTCTTCGATGAAGCGGTTCCAGCTGGATGTGCCGGGACAAACGATCTGCTTCATGCCGGCCTTCGCCAGTGTTTCAACCTTTTCCTCCATAGGATTCTTTTCATATGTCCAGTTGAGCATGATGGTGCCCTCGGGTATCTCGCAGAGCTTTTCGGGGTGGTTAAGCGCGATATCGCCCCACATCATAACAGTTTTGCCGCGGCTGTTTACGTGCTCGATGATCTTCTTAAGGAACTTGAAGTATTCCTCGCCCTCATCCTTGCCTTTATTTCTGCCCTGGCAAAGGTCGAATGTTTCGTCACAGCAGATGTTGAAGCGCTCGGAGCGGAAAAGAGGAATGAACTGGTCGATCATACTGCCGACTACCTTGATGGATTCATCATTGGAAACGTCGATAGTATGGTGTGCCATCTTTTCAAGCCAGAAGTGCTGCCAGGGATGCCAATCCTCATATTCGCAGAGGTGGCGCCACTTGTCACTCTGGAGAAGGTTATAAAGGTGACCGAATGTGGAGAGGGAGGGAACCAGCTCGATGAAGTTATCGTAGCAGTAATCGTCAAGTGCTGTAACCTCATCAGCAGAAAGAACCTCATGAGCCTGCATGATACCGTCGTATTCTACAAACTCGTATGCGTCCTCAACATAAAGCTGAAGCTGGCTGATCTTATAGTATGCAAGATCGTCAGCGGTCTTTTTAAGCATTTCAAGAGTAGGAACTCTACCTCTTGTTATATCGTGGTAGAAGCCTCTTTCCTTGAAATCGGGAGCGTCGTTGATAGTTACGTAGGGCAGAGCATCGCCGTATTCATGAATGATCTGGCGGAGTGTCTGCATAGCGTTATATGCACCGTGAGCGCCGTCGCCCTTAACTGTGATACCCTTAGCGTCGATGGTGAGTGTATAAGCCTCGCCGTCTTCGCCATGGTTAATATAGAGGATAGGAGTATCGGAGCAAGCACAGGGGGCAGCCATAAGCTTAAGGGGAGCACCTGTAAGCTCCATTATCTCGTTACGAACCTTAGTTGCGATCTTAGTCATTCTCAGGTCGCTTCCGAGCTGTATCTTGATAGCGGAAAGCTCGGAGAGCTGCAGTGTGCCCTCACCTGCGATGACTTCTCTGGGGGTAGGAATGATTTTCATGATCTTGTCTCCCTTAGATAATATTTTACTCTTTAATTATATAATGCAAAAGAATTTAATGCAATAGTTTTATGGTATTTTAATCCATTGTAATAGTTGTGATCTGGCTGAAACCGTCGCTGTTTTCTTCCATTGCGGTATTTTTTACAAGCTCTGCCACTTCATTGTTAAAGGTCTCGTTTCTAAGAGCATCAAGAGTGAAGTGCTTCCATGCCGGAATGCCGTCAGCTCTCATTTCAAGCAAGTATGTGGAACTGTTTTTTACAGTGACCAAGCCCACCTCGCCTTCTGTGCGAGCTTCGTCAAACACCCATTTTTCTATCTCGGTGGGGATATTTCCCCTGACAAGGTTGCTCGAGCTGCCGCCCTCGCATTCCTCCATCAATGCTGCAAAGCTTTCTCCGTTCTTATATCTTTCGAAGATTTCCTCAGCCTTCTTTTTTGCGTCCTTTTCGTTACCGTATTCATCGGCAGAGAAAATGATGCTGTTTATATTATGAAGAGGAGTTATATCCTTCCAAAGTACAGGTGAGCCCTTATATGCTTCATCGCTGCCGGGAAGAGCCATTGCCACAAGAACCGTGTCGTCGTTTATGTTCTTGATATAAATATCGTATGCGTTGCGAGCCTTATCAAATGCCCATTTGGCAAAGTCTGATGTATCGTTATATGCGGCGCCGTAGACGTAGCAATCGTCAAGCAGCTCTTCCATATACTCGTCATCCGCATCGTAAACTGCTTCCTTTGCATATTTTTTGATCATATTCACGAAATCCTCTTCAGTAACGCAGGAGGAAAAATCCGCGTTGACCTTTTCTACATCACATTTATTTATCTGATATCGGATGTAGTTGAAGGAAAGGAAGGTATTGGCGTTTTTTTCGAAATAGCTGTCAAGCTCCTCGTCAGAAAAGCTGTACTGAGAAGCGAGCTTGTCGCCGTATGACTTTGAATATCTTGTAAGCTCCAGACATTTTCTTATTGTCAATTCATTAACTGCATCGCCGTAGTTGAGTGTGATTATATACTGAATGGGCTTTTCTGCTTCTTCGGCTGTTTTGTTGAGCTTTTCCATTTCGCTTTCAATATACGCCTTATCGTCCTCTGAAAGCTCATGTCCCGCAGCCTTTGCGGCCTCTGCAAGGGCGAGCTGCTGAGGAACAGATTCTGCTAAAACGAAGCAGAAATAATCGAACCATGTGTAGTCATCATCGTATTTCTGATTTTTCAGGTCGGCGGTAGTATTAAGACCTAATGCGGTCAGGTTGGCTTCGTTTTGCTTAACGAAGCTACGGTAGTAGGCGTTGAAATAATAGGTCATCATGGAAACGGTGACCTCAAAATTCTCTGTTTTCAAAACAGGAAGCGGATTGATCTCCTTTGTTACCTCGGTGGCATCATCGCCGTCCCCCTCGTTCTTTGTGCAGGAAAACAGCGAGAAGAGCATCAGCGCCGATAGTATTATTGCAAGTATTCTTTTTGCCATAAAAATCTCCTTATAGTAAGCAAGGGCTGTCCGCTTCGGCTAACCGGGCGGACAGCCCATTTCATCGGATGGAATTTAGTTACATCTTATACGGACTTAACGAGGTTAACGCCCTTCTTATAGAATGTTACCTTATGTGTTTCCTCAAATACCTTCACTTCGCTTTCGTACTGCTCTGTCTTAAGTGCTGTGTCAGCATCTCCCTGCCAGCACTGATCTCCGTCACCTACGTAGTAGAGAATGTAGCAGCCGTAGCCTTCAGATTCAACGATGGTGCATTCGCCTGCCTTACGACCCTCTGCGAAGAGCCATTCGCTTGCTTCGTCGTTGATGATGCCCTTTTCAGCATTTTCAATAAGTCCGCCTTCAACACTTCCGTCGCCGTGTTCGTCGGCAAGCTTAGCAAATCCGTCCTCTGAAGCGTTTTTATTGAATTCATCAAGGATAGCCTGTGCTTCTTCCTTGGCTGCTGCCATAGCTGCCTTAGTATCTGTGTTGGAAGAATCGAGCGCTACAGGAATGTAGCGGAAGTTCTTAAGTGTATATGTTTCTCTGTACTTGATAGTGTAGTTCTCTCCTTCAAGGTCGTCCTCGGCTGCGGGAAGGATCATATATACCATATACTTAGTCTTGTCGGAGCTTTTGATCACCTTTGTCTCATAGGGGTCTCTTGCAGCATCGGAAGCCCATTTGGTGAACTCATCCTCACTGTCTGTATCTACCTTGCTTGCTTCAACCAGGCAGTTTTCAACGAGTTTATCGATATCGATCTCGTCCTCTTCAAGCTCTTCCTCTGTCATATCCTTATACTTGACCTCTGTCAGGTATTTCTTGACATAAGCCTTAAATGCATCAGCCTTTGTCTTGCCTTCCTCTGCTTCTACATTGGAAAGTTCTTCAGCGTATGTTGCTTCAACAGGGGGCTCTTCTTCGTCGTCTTTATCTTCGGAATCAGCTTCCTTGCTGTCGTCAGAATCTGCATCCTCTGTATCTGCGTCGGATGTAGTATCTGTTTCTTTCTTATCAGACTTCTTGTCGTCGGTTTCAGATACTTCAAATGTAAATGTCAGGTAATCGATCTTAAGGAAGTCCTCTTCGTGCTCCTTGAAATGGTTGTTCCAATCTTCCTCCGTGAAGCTGTAGGAGTCAACAAGATCGGAGCTGTAGTTTTCAGCGAGCTTAAGGATCTCAAGACACTGACGGATAGTTGCTTCGTCAACAGCGTTTCCGTAGATAGTCTTAATGTAGGTCTTAACAGAAACTCCCTGTGATTCTGCGTTAGTCTTAAGGAAGCTCAGTGTTTCATCGATGTCAGCCTTATCATCATCTGAGAGCTTATAGCCTGCAGCGACAGCAGCCTCTGCAAGAACGAGAGCGTCCTCAAGCTGATGTCTTGTTTCCTCAAGGAAGTAGTCATGCCATGTCTGACCGGAATAGTAGTTCTGCTGGTCAAGGGGCTTGCTTGTGTCGGGGATAAGTCCGGACATTGTAGAGGAGTTGCCGTAGCTTGACATGCTCTGCATATAGTTCTGATAGATGTTGTTGTAGAGATAGGTCATCATAGCTGTTGTGACCTTGAAGTTCTCTGTCTTTGCAGCAACAGTGTTTCTTGCAACTGCGCCGCTGTTAACGTAGGAGTACACGCCGACAACGCCGAGAACGATCACTGCGGCAAGGATCCACGCAACTGCTGCGAGGATCTTTTTTGTCTTATTTGCACTCTTTTTCTGAGTTCTTTTGTTCATTATATTGATCCGCCTTTCTTAATTGGACATAAATAGACCTACACATTATATCACATTGTTTTATAAATTTCCATAGGTAAACGGATTTTTGTGAAAATTCACAAATTGTTTGAAAATCGGGCTTTGTATTGGAGGTACGATATAAAAACAAAAGCCATCCCAACAAGGATGGCTTGGTTTTATGCGAAAGAGCGACTAAAAGTAGTATAAGTGAGGGTAAGAAAGACCAAAAGTAGCGTATCTGCTCTGTTCGACAAATTGGAATTTACTTGATTTCTACATTCTCAACCTTGACCTTGAACATAATGAAATGTTCCATACCGACAGCTCCAAATCTCTGCTGCAAGATTGGGCATTCTTCGAGCATTCTCTGCTTTAAGTCTTTATCATCACATTCTGCTGCAAGTCCAGTAACTCTAATCCATTCTCTTGATGTAGGTTTCTTTGCAACAATCTGTATGTGTTCATTTGCTCTCATTTGCTTATGTGCTTGGTTCATATCATTCGTAGCTAAATACAAATCTTCTCCCACTTCCATAATTGCACCGAAAGGTCTGCCTGCAGGATAATCACCACTAATAGATAAAACAAAGAAAGAACCACACTCTTTCAAAAACTCATATGCTTTACTCATACCAATAAACTCCTTTGCTAAATACTCATTTATCAAACTGATTATATTACTTTTCAGCAATCAAATCAAGGCGAAGCCTCGTATATCATCAATTCCGCAGGAGGGATTATATATTTGCTCTGCAAATATGATATAATGTCCGTTCCTTCATATGCCGAAGGCATATATCATCGCTCGCAGAGCGATATCATATTGAAGATATATCACCCGTTCGCAAGGAGCGGATATCATTGAAAAAAGTCACCTTTATCGGTAGACAAAAGTGATTATTTTCATGGCGCGCCGCCTGCTCTCGCAGGTGCCGGGATATATTTGCGCTTTGTCGGTCCGACGTGAAGCTAATACTCGTGGTCAGTTTAGCGCTACGGGCTAAAACAGTCCACCGGACTGTTTTTGTCACCGCCAAGCTAAAGAAAAGGAAAAGCGGAGCCTTTCGGGTGCTTCGCGATCAAACCACGAGGAAAAGCTAAACTTCATCGAAGTACAGCTTTCGAATCCTGTCGGTAGCGGTACGATATAAAACAAAAACCATCCCTGTTGGGATGGTGCGCAAATATATTTGCGCTTTGTCGGTCCGACGTGAAGCTAATACTCGTGGTCAGTTTAGCGCTACGGGCTAAAA
>JAFUMU010000086.1 GCA_017482495.1 Clostridia bacterium
AAGAAGCCCTCTATGGCAAGATCTACATATGACAGAAACGTTATTAAGATGGAAACTGCACTTGATACGTTCTATAATAAAGTAATATCTTTAGGCTGATATAAGAGGTTATTATGAAAAAGATAATATGTTGTATTCTTGCCTGCCTGATGCTGTTTTCGATGTCTGCGTGTTCACATGAGGAAGAAGAAAACAACAGCGATTTATTTGATGCTGCCGTAGATGAGGCGGACGAAATATTTGATGAAGCCTCCGACGGCAAGGTAAAGTATAAAACAAAGGTTGCAGATGACGGGGAGGAGTTTTACCGCGTCAAGGCTACCTTCAGCGCAGATGAATTTTCGTCGGTGGAAGAAATGAAGGAATATGCCGAGGAGATCATAGACGGACCTTACAAGGATGCAAAAAAGGCGCTCAAAGAAACTGAGCTTGAAATACGTATCATATGTATTGACGGAGAGGAAAATGAGTGTTTTTACATAATCAACGGCAAGATAACTGATTCTGTGAAAGAAAAGGATACTACTTCAAGCGATTCAGGTGCTGATGAGCCTGAAAAAGGGCCTGTATCCTCAGAATTTAACTATGGCGGCCAGTCATTTACTTTTCTTATTGTCGAATATGGCTCAATGTTCTATCATTATAACGGCGGTTATATTGACGCAGAGTCATACACAGGCGAGTGTATCAATGATAAGATATTTGAGCGTAACCTCGATGTTGAAAGCAAGTTTAATATAAGCATTGATACAAATGTCGCATCCGGCGGTAATGCCGGAGAGGTGCTCAGTCAGTACAACCTGGCAGGCGATTTTAGCTACGATGTAGTTTATGCCGCAGGCTCACAGCTTGGTATTTGCATAACTGAAGGGTATCTTATGGACTTTAACGACCTTGAATATGTTGACTATTCCAAGTCCTACTGGCGCCCTTCAACTATTGAAGATCTGACTGTTTCCGGAAAGCAGTATGTCAGCTCGAATGACATAACCATGTCAGCGATCAGCAATGCAGACTGTTATTTCTATAATCAGACTATTGCGGAAAACTACGGAGTTGAGGACGACTTCGGTTCACCTTATAATATGGTCGTAGACGGAAATTGGACGTATGACAAAATGCTTGAGATGATCCAGGCTGTATCTGTTGATACTGATGGCTCAAGTACCATAACAAAGGATGACATTTACGGCTTGATAGGAGGTTCATCAAGAGGCTATCTTGAGGGATGCGGTATCTTCTACACAATAGAGTCCGAATCAGGATTTGAGCCTAATATCTACAGCGAAAGATCTATGACCGTTATAAAGGACACATATGAAGTTCTCAATAACAGTAAATATGTTAAGAGCTATGAAGAGATTATGGAAGGCGGAGATTATACCGGCTACGACGACGGATGGCAGTATGCAAGATCCTTTTTTGGAAAAGGGCATGCTCTCTTTATGTCTGCAACCTCTCACTGTGCGACGGAAAGCTCTATGGTCGAGATGGAAGATGACCGATGGATCCTTCCTGCGCCTAAATATGATGCTGTACAGGAGCAGTATGTTTCTATGGTCAGCCGCAATGCATTCATTTTTGCACTTCCGAGATATTATAATGTAACAGTAAGTGATGCAGGAGCGGTAAGAACGGGAGTTATCCTTGATTATATGGCTGCGAAGTCAAACGAGATGTTGCTCCCCGCATATATTGAGTCCAGACTTATGGAGGGGCTTAACGACACAAGTATGCAGCTTGAGATGATCGAGCTCATCCACTCAACTGCCCGATTTGAGATCGGTAATATTGCAGGATTTGCCACTGCATCGTCAGTTATAGATAATTTCTGTGCAAATCCTTCCACGATGGCTTCTGCCTACAACCGCAACAAGGCGGCCATTCAGAAAGAGATGAACGATTTTTATATAGCTGTCACCACGCTTGAATAAACAAAGAAAAGACTGATGCACGCATCAGTCTTTTTTTATAGTGTTTATACGAGAACAGTGAGATAATACTCTTTATCATCAAAGGACACTGTGCCGCAGTATGCCGGTGTTGCCGTTATGTGAGCTTTAAATGAGTCTGCAAGGGGGATATCGCAAAGCTTGGTATAAGCTTCGCACAGTGTCCATTTTTTTATAAGCTCTGTAACATTTGCGAATTTCCGTTTCATAAATCTCACAGATATTCTGTTTAGCCGATCGAGTTGTCTATTGTCGGGTATAAGCTCTACATCGATACCAATATCGCCTTCTCCGTTTTCAAAAACTGTAAATACATTTTCGGGGAGATCATATTTTTCTTCCTTGCATCTGAGTGCAAATACTGCAACATTTCCGCTATGAGAAGATGATATATGATATCTGTTATCATCAAGCTGTGGCTTGCCGTTTTCTGAAAGTACAGTCTCACAGTTTATATCAAAGTGAGAGAACAACAGCTTCTTCGCCTTTTTTGCGGCTTTTTTTTGCGATGTAATATTATCCTCACATTTTTCAAAGGCTATATATATCATTTTTTCTTTTTCAGCTTATACACCCACGTGCCGAAATAGAATTTAGGAAGGTTCATCATTCTTCCTATTCTTTGTGGCTGGCAGAGAAGTCTGTACAACCATTCAAGTCCAAGGTCAATAAACACTTTGGGCGCTCTCTTCACGTTACCTGTATATCCGTCCATGCTTCCTCCGAGACCCATAAACAGCTTGACATCGGGTAATCTGTCTCTGTTGGCATCGATCCACTTTTCCTGAGCGGGACAGCCGAGGCATACGAAAAGGATCTTTGCACCGGATTCGTTTATTAGGCGGATAGTCTCGTCGTTTTCTTCTCCGTCCTTCTTAAAATATCCGTGCCTTGTTCCTGCAAACTTGATTCCGGGTAGCTTTTCCTCCATGACTTTTACGCACTGATCTGCTATGGATACGCCGCTTTCGCATCTTGTTTCATCAGCGCCTCCGAAGAGGAATATGGGATATCCCTTCTCCTGTGCCATTGCCATAACTCTGAGGCCGAGGTCGAATCCTGCAACCTTTTCCTTGATAGGTGTTCCCAGTATCTTTGCCGCCTTGACAACTCCGATGCCGTCGGGAACGATAAGCTCTGCCTTGTTGATAAGAGCAGCGAATTCGGGCTGCTCGATGCAGAGCTGAACTATTTCGGAGTTGGGTGTATATACGGCTGTAGCCTCGTCCGCATCCATTCTTTCGCGGATAAATGCATCTGCCTCGTCCATAGTAACGTTTGCAATATCAACACCGCGTATATTAACCTTTGTGATTTCCATAATTATTCTCCGTATGTTTAAAAAATGGGCTACGGATAAATGTAGCCCATTATTTTATAAATTAGTTTGCCTTCTCGGACATGTAGTTAACCACGTCGCCTACAGTTGTGAACTTCTGGATATCGTCGTCGTCGATTGTAACGTCGAAGCGCTCTTCGCAAAGAAGAACAAGGTCAGCAAGCTCAAGAGAATTGATACCGAGGTCGTTAACAAGCTCAGCGTCCATCTTGACATCGTCGGGATTAACAGAAAGCTCTTCTACGAGGATTTCCTTGAATTTTTCAAACATCTTAAATACTCCTTTGATTTATAAGTCAAGTTTATTATTTAACAAGAAAACGTTTGATCTTCTTGCTGAGAGTTCTTTCAAAATCCTCATGGCGGATCTCAAACTTATTGATGTGCTTGTAAGGGGGAAGTGTACGGTTGATCTGGGCAATCGCCTCCTTGAGAACAAAGCTGATAGCTGTGTCGGAGGAGTTTTCGCCAAGTACCTCAAGGTTGGGAACGATAACTGCTGTAATGGTAACGTTACCTGCTTCCTCTCTGCCGACTACAACGCACTCCTTGACAGCATCGATCTTCATCAGATGCTCTTCGATCTCCTCGGGGAATACGTTCTTACCGTTGGATGCGATAATTATATTCTTGAGACGGCCTGTGATGGTGATGTAGCCGTTCTTGTCCATTTTACCAACGTCGCCTGTGCGGTACCATCCGTCGGATGTGAATGCTGCTCTTGTAGCTTCCTCGTTTTTATAGTAGCCGAGCATTACGTTACCGCCACGAACAAGGATCTCGCCTTCGTCGCTCTTGCCGTCGCCATCCTCCAAGGGAACGATCTTTACTTCACAGTTATCTACAGCCTGACCGACAGAGTCAAATTTGATCTTTCCGGGACGGTTAACTGCTACAAGGGGAGAGCATTCTGTTATACCGTAGCCCTGATGAACTGTGATACCGAATGAATAGAAGTCGCGAAGGATCTGAGGATCGATAGGTGCGCCGCCGCAAATAATACTGCGGAGGTTGCCGCCGAATGCCGCTGTAACCTCGCCGAAGAGCTTGGGTCTGAGGTCTACACCCATCTTAAGCATGGAATCGCTGAATGCCATACCTGCTCTAACCTTCTTCTCGATACCCTTGCGCTTGATCTCGTCCCAGATCTTCTTGTGAACTGTCTCGAGGAAGAGGGGGACAAGGATAAGAGATGTGGGTTTGACTTCCTTGAAGTTTCTTGTAACGTACTTGAGGCCGTCGCTTATATACATAGAAGCACCCTGGTTAGACAGCGCAAGCTGGCCTGTTGCAAGCTCGTATGTGTGATGAATGGGAAGTACGGAAACGAACTTGTCATCCATACAATACTGAGTACAGTTGCATGCAGCATTTACACAGCAAACAAGGTTTCCGTGAGAAAGCATTACGCCCTTACTTGTACCTGTTGTTCCGGAGGTGAAGAGCAAGATGCTCATCTTATCCATGTCGATTTCTGTTGTATCAAAGATATCGTCGCCTTCGTCGATCGCTTTCTGACCGATCTCGGCGATCTTATCGAAGGGAGTCAGCTTATCGCTTTCGCTGTCGGGAGAAATGGGAATGATGAAATCAAGAAAATCGATGGAGTCCATCATTGCTTCTATCTTTTTATTGAGAGAACCTGTATATACAACAGCAGAGCAATCAGCCAGCTTCATAAAGTCAGCAGCCTCTTTGGCGTCAAGGTCGCGGTCCAGGGGAACTGCTACACCGCCAACAGAAAGCACAGCAATAAAGGCTGCTGTCCAGTTGGGATGTGTATCACCTGTTATAGCTACGTGCTTGCCTGCAAGGCCCATTTTGTGAAGACCTGTACCGAATGCCTTTACAGTATTATTGAACTGTGTGTAGGAAACTGTGACAGTTTCGCCCTTTTGCTTGTAGATATAAAAATCCTTATCGCCGTATACATCCGCATTGGACTGTGCCATTTGACGGAAGTTTTCAACTAACTTGGGCTCCTGATAGGGCAGAAGGTTGTTGTATGTTTTCATAGATCTTAAAAATCCTTTCTTTGCTTTACGGTACTTCTTTGACCGTGTCAGCGCTTTGAAAGACGCACTGCGTTGCGCTGCAGTTACATATATAATCATTATAAATAATTACTTGGTTTATGTCAAGGTTTTACGACCAAAAAACTGTGCTTTATAGACTTGACATTATGATTTCCTGAAAATATAATTAACAAAAGAGGTGGGATTTATGAATTATACGGTCAAATTGATAGAAAAAGATACTGAACTTCCTGTTAATGAAATAAAGAGCTTGTGGACAGAGGCTTTTGGCGACAGTGAGGTGTTTATAGATGCTGTGCTTAGTTCAAATTTTTATGCGGGTGCAGTATGTGCTTTTTCCGGTAGTAAGGTTTTAGGAGCGGCACATCTGCTTCGCCTTGAAGGAGACGACGAGATGTACTATTGCTACGCTGTCGCAACCTCCGAAGAACACAGAAATGCAGGTGTTGGCTCGGCCATCCTTGAGTATATCAAAGTTCATTGTGACAAAAATGACTGTGGTGTATTGCTTCATCCTGCTTCACGATCGCTTTCCGAATACTATAAAAAGCGCGGATTTGTCCCCCTTTCCTTCAGGCATACTTGCTTGTGTCACGGTGACGGAGGAAAATATTCCTTTGTTTCTGCAGCGGAATATGCGCGTATGAGAGAGTATTTTTTTGGCGGTACAGGGTATTATTCGTGGTCAGAGGAAGCGCTGGAGCTTTCGGGACTGAGATTTTTGGCATTTGATGTTGACGATCAGTATTGCTTGGCGGCGGTGGCTGAGGCAAAAGTTTACGAGGTGTGTGCTTGTGCTGATGTGTACGGGAAGGCTGTGAGGCGAGCTGCATCTTATCATGGCAGTGCAACAGTTTTTGAAGTGTCTGATATTCCCATTGGCGCTGAATGCTCGGTTATGGGGTATAATGTTAAAGCTTATTCGTATTTTAACCTGTTTCTCGAATAATGATGTTGAAAACAGCAACATTTGTCAATTTGTCGTGACAAACGTCAAATTAATAAAAAATTTACAATTTTAATATTCAGTTTCTTTCATATTAATATGAAGGTTCAAAAAATGATGGTATAATACAAGATGTGTGGAATATTAAGTATGAGTTCAGAAAGGAATAAATAATGGAGAATCTGATAAAAAATCCTTCTGAAATGACCCTTGTGGGTATCGATATAGGTTCAACTACTGCAAAGGTAGTTGTAGTAAGCGGCGGTAACGTTGTTTACAGCAGATATGAACGTCATTTGTCGCAGGTAAGGGCTAAAACTCTTGAGCTTCTCAGAGATGCTAAGGAATACCTTTCCTGTGGAAAAATAAAGGTGGCGATCTCAGGCTCGGCAGGTCTCGGTATGGCAAATGCCGCTGGTCTTGCTTTTGTGCAGGAGGTCTTTGCAACGGGAGAGGTCGTAAAAACTCTTGCTCCCGATACCTCAGCCGTTATTGAGCTTGGAGGTGAGGATGCAAAGGTCATCTTCTTCAAGGGCGGTACTGACGAGAGAATGAACGGAAGCTGTGCAGGCGGTACGGGAGCGTTTATAGATCAGATGTCAACACTTCTTAACGTTACACCTGATGAGCTTGACGAGCTTTCGCTGAAAAGCGAGCGAATATATCCCATTGCATCAAGATGCGGTGTTTTTGCCAAAACAGATATACAGCCTCTTCTTAATCAGGGAGCAAGAAAAGAGGATATTGCCGCAAGTATTTATCAGGCTGTGGTCAATCAGACTATAGCAGGACTTGCGCAGGGCAGAAAGATCGAGGGTAAGGTCATGTTCCTTGGAGGCCCTCTCTATTTCTGCAAGGGACTCCTTCTCCGATTCAAGGAGACTCTTAAGCTGGACGAGGAGCATGCACTCTGTCCCGATTATGCAAGGTTTTCCGTTGCTCTCGGTGCGGCTCTTTATGCTGATGAGGCTTCCCATGAAATGACAGGCGAGGAGCTTATAGCAAAAATTGAGGGAGCGGCATCACAGAAGATACAGGTAAGCCATATTGCACCTCTTTTTGTAAGCGACAGTGATTACGAGGCTTTTTCTCTGCGCCACAGCGAGGCTTCTGTACCTGAGGCAGATATAGAGACTTATGAAGGTAAAGCATATCTTGGTATCGATTGCGGAAGTACAACAACAAAGCTGACGCTTATCGATGAGGACGCCAATCTTCTTTATACGTACTACGATTCAAACAAGGGCAATCCTGTTGAAATAGTAAGAGCTCAGCTTGAGACGATATATGAAAAATGCGGCGACAGAATAGTGATCGCAGGCAGTGCTGTTACCGGATACGGTGAAGAGCTTATCTGCCACGCATTCGGAGTGGACCGAGGTATAGTTGAGACTATCGCACATTACACTGCCGCAAGACATTTCCAACCCAAGGTGGATTTTATTCTTGATATCGGCGGGCAGGACATCAAGTGCTTCAGAGTTAAGAACAATTCAATAGACTCGATAATGCTCAATGAAGCCTGCTCCTCGGGATGCGGCTCCTTCCTTGAGACCTTTGCAAAGTCAATGGGATACACGGCACCTGAATTTGCCAGATTGGGACTTTTCGGACAGGCACCTGTTGACCTTGGAAGCCGCTGTACCGTGTTTATGAATTCATCTGTTAAGCAGGCGCAGAAAGACGGAGCAGGTGTTGAGGATATATCTGCAGGTCTTTCTGTCAGCGTTGTTAAAAATGCAATATATAAGGTCATTCGCGCGGGAAGTGCAGATGAGCTTGGAGATAATGTAGTTGTGCAGGGTGGTACGTTCTATAACGATGCTGTACTCAGAGCATTTGAAAGAGAGCTGGGTAAAAACGTTATAAGACCTACTATAGCAGGACTCATGGGCGCATACGGTGCTGCTCTGTATATTAAGAATATAGCCCTCGAGAAATCAGGACTTATTACCCGCGAAGCACTTCGTTCCTTTACACATACAGCAACGGCGGCAAGATGTCATAAGTGTGAGAATCGCTGTCAGCTTACTGTAAACATATTCAGCGGCGGAGTAAGATTCGTTTCGGGAAATCAGTGTGAAAGAGGCGCAGGAAGCCTTAAGAGTGCTTCAGCCGAGATTCCTAATCTTCATAGATATAAGAGAGAAAAGCTGGCAGAGCTTGCGCTTAAGAGCGGCGAAGCCGACAGAGGTACAGTGGGACTTCCTCTTGCTCTCGGTATGTACGAGCTTGCTCCCTTGTGGCACAGCGTTTTCAGAAGCCTCGGCTTTAAGGTGATGCTGACAGGTCAGTCAAGTAAGGAGCTTTATCAAAAGGGACAGTTCAGTATTCCCTCAGATACTGCCTGTTATCCTGCCAAGCTTATGCACGGACATATAGAGGAGCTTGTAGAGGCAGGAGTTGATGCTATTTTCTATCCTTGCCTTACATATAATATTGACGAGCACAGTGCCACTAATCACTATAACTGCCCCGTGGTTGCATATTATTCCGAGCTTCTCAGAGGCAATACTGAATCACTGTCTCAGGTAAAATTTCTCTATCCCTATCTGAATATCAATTCAGAAAAGGAGCTTGCGCGAGGACTACATAAGTATCTCAGTCAGCATTTTGAAGGAATAACCAAGGCTGAGGTGAAAAAGGCAGTAAGGATCGGACTTGAAGACTACCGCAAATGGATGGAGGATGTGAGAGGTGAGGGCAAGAGAGCTCTTAAATACAGCGAGGATACAGGCAAGCCTGTGATGATACTTGCAGGCAGACCTTATCACACTGACTCAGAGATCGGCCACGGAATAGACCGTCTTGCAAATACTCTTGGATTTGTGGTTGTTAGTGAGGATAGTATTTCCGACCTTTCCGAGACACCTGATGTAAATGTTCTTAATCAGTGGACATATCATGCAAGGCTTTACCGCGCGGCTGAATATGCAGCTACCCATAATAACTGTCAGCTTGTTCAGCTTGTTTCCTTTGGATGCGGTGTTGACGCTATAACTACTGACGAGGTAAGAGAGCTTCTTGAAAGCCGTGGAAAGCTGTATACGCAGCTTAAAATAGACGAGATAACCAACCTTGGCGCAGTAAAAATAAGACTACGAAGCCTTATGGGCGCAATGGAAGAAAGGGAGGCGAGATAATGAGCGTGGTTCAGTTTACCAAGGAGATGAAAAAGGACTATACCATCCTTGTTCCCACAATGCTTCCTATGCATTTTAAAATGCTGTGCCGTATTATGAAGAACTTCGGATATAACGCAGAGCTTCTTGAAAACTACGGCCAGAGCGTTGTTGACAGCGGACTTAAATATGTACATAACGATACATGTTATCCTGCACTTCTTGTAATCGGACAGTTTATCGACGCCATCGAAAGCGGAAAGTACGACCCTCATAAGGTGGCGCTTCTGCTGACTCAGACAGGCGGCGGCTGCAGAGCTTCCAATTACATATCTCTCCTGAGAAAAGCACTTGATAAGGCAGGATACGGATATATACCTGTAATAAGTCTTAATTTCTCAGGACTTGATTCAAGCCCCGGATTTAAGATAACATTGCCTATGCTCAGACAGATGGTGTATGCTGTGTTTTACGGAGACCTGCTTATGCTGCTTCGTAACCAGTGCCGTCCCTATGAGGTAGAGGAGGGCAGCGCGGATGCTCTTTGCGATATGTGGACAAAGCGCCTCGTTGAGGAAATGTCAAGCGGTAATATGGAATATGAAAGGGTCAAGCAGAACTACAGAGATATAGTTGCCGACTTTCATAATCTTGAGAGAACTAAGGAACAGAGGATAAAAGTCGGCATAGTAGGCGAGATATTCGTTAAATTTTCTCCCCTTGGAAATAATCATCTTGAGGATTTCCTTGTGGCAGAGGGAGCAGAGGTGTCAATGCCGGGACTGGTGGATTTCTGCCTGTACTGCGTGTATAACGGCATAGTCGATACACAGCTTTACGGAACGGGTAAGCTGAAGTCCGGAGTTATGAAATGGGTCTACGACTTTCTGTGTAAAAAACAGCAGGACCTTATAGATGCCATCCGTGAAAACAGTGATTTTTCTCCGCCTACACCTATCGATCATACAAGAAGCCTCGTTGAGGACTATATAGGCATCGGAACGAAGATGGGTGAGGGATGGCTCCTTCCCGCAGAGATGCTTGAGCTTATCGATTCGGGGGTAACTAATATCGTATGCGCACAGCCCTTCGGATGCCTGCCCAATCATATAGTGGGTAAGGGTATGATGAAGCCAATCAAGGAGCGTAATCCGGGCGTCAATATAGTTGCTATTGACTATGACCCCGGTGCAACAAGGATTAATCAGGAAAACAGAATAAAGCTGATGCTTTCCTGCGCAGCAGATAATATGAAAAATGAGGCAAAGGTCTGATGAATGTTCTTGTGACAGGCGGCAGCAGAGGTATAGGTGCTGCTGTTGTGAAAAAGTTTGCTGAAAACGGTCATAATATAGCATTTGTATACTGCTCAAATGGCGATGCAGCAAGATCAGTTTCAGAGAATTTTGGGGCAGTTGCCATCAAAGCTGACCTTTCATCTGTTAGCGAGGCAGAGAGGGCATATTGTGAAGCAGAGAAAGCTCTCGGTGAAATAGATGTGCTGGTCAATTGTGCAGGTGTTGCTCTGATAGCGCAGATATGTGATACTGATAACGGTGCACTAAGTAATATTTTAAATACCGATCTTGCATCTGCCTATGTGCTTTGCCGTGAAGCGTCACGCACTATGGTCAGAAGAAAAAACGGTGTTATGATAAACGTGGGCTCTGTTTGGGGGCGCGTGGGGGCATCGTGCGAAACAGCATACAGCGCGGCTAAGGCAGGACTTAGAGGGCTTACCATGGCCCTTGCAAAGGAGCTTGCTCCCTCAGGAGTGAGAGTAAACTGCGTTGAGCCCGGCGTTATCGCAACGGATATGAATGCCTTACTGGGAAGAGAAACTCTTGACGCTATATGTGAGGATATACCCCTTGGCAGACTTGGTACAGCCGACGAAACAGCAGAGCTGATATATTTTCTTGCAAGTGATAAAGCATGCTATATAACAGGTCAGACTATCGGTATTGACGGCGGATTCGGATTGTAATATAATAAAGGCGGAGAAATATTTCTCCGCCTTATTGCTTTTCAGGAGGAATGTACTGTGAAGAGAATACTTTGTGCAAAAAGAATGAAAGCCTGTGATAAGCTCGAAATAGTTTCAAGAACACCTTCAAGCGTGCTTATGATGAGAGCAGGACAGGCTGTTTATAATGTGCTCAAAAGCGAGTTTGATGCTTCAAGGGTGCTTTTTGTGTGCGGCGGGGGAAATAACGGCGGAGACGGACTAATTGCGGCAATGTTATCAGCCGCAGAAGGTAACATAGCTCATGTGCTTTTCGTGGGAAGCGAAAAAAGCTGTACGGATGAGACGTCAAAACGTTTGGCGGAAGCAAAAAAGACAGATGTGGAATTTGTCGGTGAAATGTCCGATAATTATACTGCCATAGTGGATGCAATGTTCGGCATCGGTCTGTCAAGGGATATAGACGGCAGTAATGCCGATATAATAGATAGGATAAATAAAAGTAATATACCTGTGCTTTCTCTGGATATTCCCTCGGGAATATGTGCGGACAACGGAGAGGTACTGGGATGTGCCGTGTATGCTGATGTGACGGTGACTATTGCGGCTTATAAGCGAGGGCTTTTGCTTGGAGAAGGCGCAGAATATTCCGGAAAGATAGTATGCGCTGATGTAGGAATACCGTGCGATGCTGCAGATAGGTACGACGGCGTGGATTGGCAGGTGCCTTATGTGTATGAAAAAAGCGACCTTAGTCTTTTGCCTAAAAGACCAAGACTGTGTAATAAGGGCATGTTCGGTCGTGTTGTAATAATAGGTGGTGCTCCGGGAATGTGCGGGGCCGTATATCTTTCAGCTCTTGCCGCATACAGATGCGGAGCGGGGATCGTTGAGATAGTTACCGCAACTGAAAACAGACTTCCGTTGCAGGTGCTTCTTCCCGAAGCGATAGTAACAGCCGTAGATTGGAACGAGCCGGATTATGAGGAGCTTGGTTGTGCCATAGGCAGAGCATATAATATATGTATAGGCCCCGGAATGGGAATGAGCGAGAGCGCGCTGAAAATGTTGGAATTTGTATATAGAAATACAGATAGAGCAATAACTGTTGATGCAGATGCGCTCAATCTCACAGCAAAGCATCACCTTGAATTTCCTGCGCAGGTATCCGTAACAATAACCCCTCATCCAATGGAGCTGTCAAGGCTTACCGGGCTTGATATAGATGAGATAAAAGCCGACCATTGGGAGATCGCTTCGGATTATGCAAACGAGCATCACGTTATATGCGTAGCTAAGGATGCATTTACTGCTATAACTGACGGCGATGAGCTTTTTGTTAATGTCAGCGGTTCTCCTGCGCTTGCAAAGGGAGGAAGCGGAGATGTGCTCAGCGGAGTAATAACAGCCCTTAGAGGTGTGGGACTTACAGCCTTTCAGGCGGCGGGTCTCGGTGTGCTTGTTCATGGACTTGCAGGAGAAAAGGCAGCCGTTCGCTACGGCGAGTCAGCCCCCCTTGCAAGAGAAACTGCAGATCTTGTGGGCGAAGTGCTAAAGGAGGTTTACAGATAATGGCGGTATTTAAAACAAATGCAATGAGAATGCTTGAACGCAGTAAGATCCCGTATGAGCATTATGAATATGATCCCGAGGTAACTGACGGAGTTACGGTGGCAGAGCTTGTGGGACAGGATAAAGAAATGGTTTTCAAAACTCTTGTAACTGTTTCCTCAAAAGGTAATTATTACGTGTTCGTCGTGCCTGTCGGCAAAACACTTGACCTAAAAAAGGCGGCATCTGTTGTAGGTGAAAAGTCAGTTGCAATGATAAAACAGAAGGAACTGCTTCCTCTTACGGGATATATCCACGGTGGATGCTCTCCCGTCGGTATGAAAAAGCTCTTTCCCACAGTTATCCATAAAAGCGCAGAAAAATTTGAAAAGATATGTGTTTCAGCCGGTCAGCGAGGACATCAGGTAAAGGTGCCTACAGCTATGCTGGCAGATGCTGTAAAAGCAAAATTCGCTTTTTTGATCGCAGAAGAGTAAGATTTTTTTCGGGGACCTTTTAGGAAGGTCCCATTTTTCTTTTTTTGCGGGGGACTTTTGAGGAAAGTCCCCCACGCCCCCAAACCTTTTCGACTAACGCTTATTTTGGTGGTTAGGATATTCTGTAGCTAAAAGGTATTGAAAGCGAAAAAGGTATCCACGTAGCAATTCTGCATTATCTTGCCCTCGGGAAAGGTGAAGGCCTTCCCGATTGCGACCAAGGTCGCATCGGAAAGAACAAGGGAATGAAAACAAAAGCGAGCTTTTGTTTTCATTCCCTCATTCTTTCCTTAGACAAAATGCTTCGCATTTTTTCGGGAAGGCATTTCTCTCGGGTTTGTTCACCTAAATGGGCATCTTTAGAGCTCAAGGGGGTGAAGATAAAGATAATTATTACTTTACGCTTACTCCCTTCGTCACGCAAAGCGTGACACCTCCCTCGCGGAGGGAGGCTTGGGTTTGACGAATCCACTGTAAGCAGAGACAAAGTAAGTATTCCCGAAAGCGACGGATGTCGCGAGGGAAAGAAAAAGGATATGCAAACGGAAGCTCGCTTACGTATGCATATCCTTCTTCTTTTCCTTACCCCAAATGCAATTTGGGCGGGAATGCGCGAAATACAGCGCGCTAATTAATGTTTCCTATTCAAAGTTCTCTGGAAGGGGGAACGGGGGAAAGCCTCTCTCCGAAAGAGAGGTTTCCACCGTAATCATATCATCAGTTAAAATCAAATACTACCTTGTCGCCGTCGAGTCGGAGTGATCCGTCGAAGGGCTTGCCGTTTTTTGAGATAAAGCCCTTTAGCTTAACTGTTCTGCCGTTTGTCAGCAGATCACGTGCTGCTGAAATTGGAATGGTGCGCTTGCAGATTTCAAGGCTTATCTTGAATTTACAGCCATCCTTGTAGCCCATACAGCCGTAGCTGTACTTGCCCCTGATAACATCTTTACCGCAAAGAGGACAAACGCCGACCTTGTCGCGGAAGGTACCGATATTTCTGTCCTCGTCGGGAGGGAGAAGTGCGCTTTGACTGCCGAAGACCTCGCTTATCTCGGCTTGAGCAAGCATTACGCAGTCATTAACGGTTATCTCGCGTCTGTATACCTGCTTGAGCGCTCTGCCGAGGTGTGCGGTCTTTTCCTTTTCCATGTTGATACCAAGCCTTTGCAGGGTTTCAATAAGGAATATTCCGCCGTTGAGAATATAATAGCTGTTGTTTTTCAGCTCTATGTATCCCGAATCCTGAGCATTTTTTATAATGCCTGTTCTTGTTGCTTCGGTGCCTATCTCAACACCCTCAAAGATCGCCTTGTACTCCTCCATATCGTCTTCAGACTCACTTTCCTTTGCAGCTTCTTTAATGTCGCGATAAGGATTTTTAAGAAAATTATTGAGGCTTTCAACTGTGTGATGCTTTGGAGGCGTGGTCTCTTTTTCCTTGGGCTGAAAATCTATGTTTACTATATCGCCCTTTTTGAGATCGGGAAGCACCTTGTTCTTTGAGGGCGGATCCTCGAATTTCGTCCAGCCCTTTTCAAGGATAACAGTACCCTTCAGAGTGAACTCCTCGTATTCGCCAACCTTCACCTTTATTTCGGTTTTCTGTGCGATACAGTCCTCCGAGCAGAATACTGCAACAAATCTGCGGAAAACGGTCTGATATACCTTGTATTCGTCTTCACTCAGGGCATCCTTTTTGGGTATCTTGAAGGTGGGGGTAAGCGCCGAGTGGGACTCTATCTTTGAGTCGTCAAATATGGTTTTTTTGTCTTTAAATTTAACGGGATATCCAACTGCGGCAATGTTGTCGATTATTTTAGATATCTTGCCTTTTTCCGCGGTAGCAAGATATTCCGAGTTGGTTCTTGGATAGGTGAGATATCCCTTTTCGTAAAGGTCCTGAACTATCTTGAGAGATGTGTCCATGGACATTTTGTATTTTTTTGCAAGGAGGTTCTGCAGCTTGGAAAGAGAGAAGAGCTTTCCGGGACTGAGAGTTTCTTTTTTTGATGTTCTGCCCGTTACAACAGCCTCTGAATCGTTATAAGCCTTGCAGCATCGCATCGCCTTTTCAAGCTCTTCCTTTGCATATTTTCTCGTACTTACAAGCTCTACTGTTTCTCCTTTGGTATCAGCCTTGCTGACGATACCGTAGTAGGTAGTAGGAACAAAATTTCGTATCGCCATATCACGGTCGTATATGGCTTTAACTATGGGGATTATAACTCTTCCGACGCGAAGCAGTGAACCTGATTTCAAGGTCGCATATCTTGTGAGATTAATACCATAGAGCCAGTCTACGAAGGTTCGCGAGAAGCCCTCTGCCGCAAGGTCGTTGTAGTCGTTGCTGTTTCTGAGAGCTGAGAGCTCTGATTGAATGGTTTCCCTTGTTTGGTCAGGAAGCCATAGCCTGCAAAGCTCCTTTTTTGTTTTAAGTGCATTGTCGATACAGAGTCGAATGATTATCTCACCCTCGCGGTCAGCGTCTCCTGCGTTTACTATCTTATCAACATCGCTTCTGTTGCAAAGACGCTCTATTATTTTAAACTGCTTCTCAACTCCGGGATCAACGTTTTTGCTCTTACCTTTGGGACGTAGCTTATATCTGAAATTCTCGGGATAGAAGGGAAGGTTGTCAAGACGCCAGCTGACGTTTTCTTCGCCTGTATAATCCTCAACGTCGAAAAGCTGAAAAAGGTGACCGAGTGCCCAGGTGACTATATAATTTTCTCCTTCATAGTATCCGTTTTGCTTTTTCATATTTCCGATGGCATCGCATATATTTCTGCCAAGGCTTGGCTTCTCCGCTATTATAAGGATCATATCTTCACCTCCTCAAAAACTATCTATACAGCAGTAAAAAAGCAAGAAATCCGCCAAGGCGGATCTCTGCCGTTTTACTGTTAGTGTTAAAGCTCAATCCTTTGAGCGTTCCATATCGCAGCCTGCAAGTGCTGCGCCTATAACAGGGCCGAATTGTGAATATTTAGGAATTATAAAGTTCATACCGAACATTTTGTTAAGATTGGCAAAAACTTCAGCAGACTGAGGGACACTTGTAAGGTTTCCTGTAAGGACGATATTTTTGATATCAAAATTTCTTGCGGCAAAAACGCTTACCATTCCTATAGTCTCAAAGACCATGTTGATAAGACCCAATGCAATATCATTTTTTGTTGCAATATCACTTATCTTACCGAAGTTGGAAGCTGTCATAACATCGCTGTAGCCGGGAATAATATCCTGGTTGGTGATATCGCATATCTTAAGGTCGATCTTTCGTATGTCGCCGTCACGTGCAATATCCGCTATGTGCTCGACATTATTCATTCCAAGCATCTGCTTGGAAAGTCCTACAAGAGTACCGCCGCCGACGCCTGTTCCACCCAGATATTCCGGCTCCTTACCGTCCTCTGCGTATACAAGCGCGGTACCTGTTCCCATGCTGACAACAAGCGCTCGGTCAAATTCCGAGAGGTAAAGACCGCCCAATCCGATGGAACGGAACTCCTTGATAAGCTCACATTTAAGAGAGTATATGCTCTTTGTAACGTATGATGAGCCTGCCCCTGTTATCATAACTCTTGCAATATCGGAAAGCTCAAGGTCGTTGATATCTGTGAACTTACCGAATGCTCCGTATATGGAGGTTATGGGGTCGGTGGCACGGACGAATATGGGCTCAATAAGGAGGTTTTCTTCTCCGCTTATATCAAATCCCACTATTTTTGTAGTGCTTCCTCCCACATCGATTCCTATAACGATTTTTTTCAAGTCAGATCATATCCTTTCAGTCGGTGTACAGCTCTCCGAACACCTTTTTTGCGAGATCCTGCATATATTTGAGAGAGAATGAGGAGTCAGAATAGATTATCTCATTTTCGCGTGCAAGGGTTTGTGTGTAATCACTTAATTTATAAACAGTACATCCTCCGGGACCGCTTTTTACATGGGCCACGATTGGGATTATACCGTAATCGGTAATTTTCACATCATCTCCCATGTCGGTAATGGTAACGTCCGCAAGAACTCCAAGCATTCTGTTGGCAATTCCTGCGCCTGTCTGAGCTGTTGCGTTGATATAATTGCCGATGGAATAGTATACCAGCATCTCATGCTGTCCGTCCGTTATCATCTCAACGGGTTGTACAACATGAGGATGTGTACCTATGACAAGGTCGACTCCGCATTCAAAGAAAAGATCCGTCCAGTATTTTTGATTTGAATCTGCATAAAGTACATATTCAGTACCCCAGTGAGGAGCAACTATAACGAAGTCGGCTTTCTGCTTTGCCTCTGCAATGTCGGCTTTTATGTCGTTCACTCTTGATGATGTGAGCAGATTGACGCAGTAGGGCATATCGGATGGAAGGGGAATGCCGTTTGTTCCATAGGTATAGTTGAGAATGGCTATTTTTATACCTTCCTTTTCCGTTACATATATCTCATCTGCTTTACTCTGCGTGTCGGCAATACCAAGATAAGGGATGTGAGGATAATTTTCCTCCCAGAAGCTGATGCAGGAGAGAAGTCCTTTTTTTCCCTTGTCAAGTGCATGGTTTGTTGCGTGAAGAACAACGTCAAAGCCGCTTGCCACAAGGGAGTCTCCCACCTCAAATGCTCCGTTGAAGCTGGGATATCCCGTAAGTCCCAGCTCACGGCCTCCGAGGATGACCTCCTGATTGACAAGTGCAAGGTCTGCACGCTCGATCTCATCCTTTACATTTGCAAACATATGGTCATAGTTGTATGTCCCGTCATCCATTTTTCCGGAAGCCGCGACCTTATCGTGCAAAAGGACATCTCCTGCCATAAGAATGGATACTACTCCGTCGTTTGTCTCGTCAATGACGGGCTCAGTGTCGGCTTCCGTAACAGGCTCAGTGCTCTGATGTGTTGTGATGATATCGGTAGAATCCTCATACTCCTTCTTTCCGTCATCACCTATTTTTCTGCATCCTGTAAACAGCAGGAGCACAGCAAGAATAACAGCTATTCTTTTCATCTGTTTATCCACTTAAGATATTCGATAGACATTTTTGCACATTCCAGATTAGAAAGACCGAATGCGGCATTATCCTGCTCAACTACAAGCCACGCCGCGCCTGCCTCTTTTGCTGCATCTATGACATGAGGCATTTTCTGAATGCCGTATCCCACGGGACGGAGCTCGCCTCTGCCCTCCGTTACGTCCTTTTCTCGGTAGAAATCCTTGATGTGGACCACGCCGCATCTGCCTTTGTATTTAAGCATATATTCTGCGGGATCCTGGTTCATAACAGCCATCCATGCAGTATCGAATTCAGCCTTGAGAGCGGGAATATCCTCAAGCAGAAGATCCATAATATATTTGTCACCGATCTTTTTAAATTCACCTTCATGGTTGTGATAGCAAAGGGTGATACCGTATTCCTGAGCTTTACTGCACAGCATGTCGATATTTTCTGCCACACCCTCATATTCACTGCCTCCGGGGAGCTTTTCAGGCACCATAAAGGGTATAGCAAGATACTGGCATCCTAATGCCTTGTGGAAAGAAAGTGTATCGTCGGGGTCTCTCATAAGAGTATCATAGGTTATATGAGCAGAGGGGACCTTAAGACCAAGCTCGTCCATCATTGACTTGAACTCTTCAAGAGAGTAACCGTAAAGATCCTTGCCCCCGTAGGGCTCTATACCTTCATAGCCCATTTCGCTAAGGGCTTTAAATACTGATCTTGCATCGTTTTCAAGATCGTCTCTAAATGAAAACAACTGAATTGAAACAGGAAGTCTCATAATAATCTCCCAAAATATATATTTTATTAATTGTATTATAAATACTTACTTTTTTCAAGTGTATTTTAAAAACTTTGCGCTAACGGTGATGTATTTTTAATTTCTTAACAAATTTACGTCAAAATGTGTTATACTGAATAAAAATGTGAAGGGAGGTATCCGATAATGAAAAGGATCATTGCTTTTTTTATTGCGCTTGTTACTTTGTGGGCAACTGCAGTCTACGCTGTGGGAGCATATGTTTCAGGTCATGAAAGCCTTGATACGGAAAATGCAATAAAGCTTGACATTATTAATGATTCGGATTGGTCGTCTGAATACAATGTTGACAGCATTTCTGTAAGAAGATCGGGCTCCTCCAATGCTCTGTATATAGTTGCAGAAAGCCGTAAAGCCTCAATGGCTGTATCATATGAGCCTGAAAAAATGCTTGAATTATCGGAATATAACGAGCTTTGCTTTGATGTATCCGTTACCTCCAAGGGGAAATGCAGTATTACGGTAAAATATCATTATCCTGCAGGTACTTATGAGGATACAGCAGAAGGGATAAGCTCAGGAAGAAGCCTTGTAAGGTTCAAGCTTCCTGAGGAGGCAGCACAGGAAGCGACCGCAATAACATTGACCATCACCTCTGAAAGCATCCTTCAGTCATGTACCGTTTTGGGAGTATATGCGGATGATTTCAGAAGCTATAGCTATATAGATCTTTTTGAATCAAACAAAATAGAAATTCCCGTTAATGCTGTCTCTGAGGATGACCGTATCAATATTGTCGCATCCAAGGAGCCCTCTTATGTTACATGCTATCTGGAGGCTCCGTATGAGGGGGAAGCTGTTCTTGTAACTGTGAGGGTTGCAAGTCCTTTCGGCGGAATCATAACTGCTGTAGGCGATGAGACGGGTGAGGCCAGAAGCTCTGCTCTTTATAAGGGTGAAGCTGAGTATTCGTTCTTGCTTCCTAAGGTGTATGATACGGTAAAACTCGGATTTTCCGCAGGTGAGGCAGACGGCGTTAATTCTGTAACTATATTGTCTCTTGATACTGTTAACGTGAGAGAGATCAAGGGAACAGTGGGAAGTGTGGAAAGCTGTACCTACGACGGCAAAAAGGTCAGGCTGAAGGGAAGCATACCCTCTGACACAGTAGTTGAGCATATTAAGGCAAAGCTTGCTCTTTATAAGATCCCTTACGACAGCGATGCTCCATATGAGCTTAAGGAGGCTGAAGCTGAGATAAGTATTTCTACTTCATTTACCCTGAGCGCCTCTGTGGATTATGACCATACAAGATATAAATATCTCATTGCTTTGGTCGAAAAGAAAAATATCACACCCATTACAGCTCCAGTTTATGCCTATGAGAGCTCAGAGAGCCCGGTGGTGTCGCAAGGATGTGCTGTGGGCTTGAGTAATGCAGGAGCGGTAACGGTTTTTGCATCCGAAGCGCAAAGAGTTGTTCTTGATGTGTTCCCGTCTAAGCTTTTAAGTTCATCTTCAGAAGGAGGGAAGACACTCAGATATAATTATCAGGATTCTGTATACTATTTTGACCGCGATAGACTGGATGAGCTGGAGTCTCAGATAAGCTTCTGTACCTCGGCAGATACCTCTGTTTTTCTGAGACTTATGTGTGACAGCGAGGAAATGACGGATCAGTACGAGAATATGCTGTGTGCTGCGGCATCTTGTCTTGCAGAAAAATTTCCGGATGCGGAAGCGATGATATTTCTCTCCGAATATCCATATAAGGGGGATGCGGCAAGTGCAATGCAGGCTTCCGAGCTTCTTGCAAGACTTAAGGGAGCAGTGCGGCATAAAGCTCCGGGGTGCGGTATAATGATGTCCGTAAGCGAGGATCAGACCGCAAGCGCAGTCATGACTGCATATTATAATAAATATAATTGCGTGAAAAATGTCGGAATGTATTTTGAATGCAAAATGAGCGAAGGTAATGTTGTTAAAGCAACAGTAATTGCTGACAGTGCATCTTCCTCCGGCTCGGGATTTAAGAATATTACCATATTTTATCGGGACTTTATCGAAAGTCAATATAAGATCGTGTACGATGCAGCAACAAAGGCTGATATAGCTTCTGTTATCTACTGTATGGAAGGCTTTACCGACGGTAAAACTTCAGAGCTGGTAAATGATCTTAAGAGCTCTAAAACGGTAGTGTACGATTTTGACATACTTTCACAGCCGCATGAATATACAGGCACATGCTCACTTTGGGATTTCAGAAATTCATATGATACATTTGGATGGCTTTCGGGAGGAAGCTGTCTTGCGCCCTACTCCGTTGTAGCATCCGACGGAGAGGGAAGAGCAATGAGAAGTGTAATATCTCCTGCTGTGGGAGGGTCGGGGATTCTTGTGTGCAGACTTGATGAGGTAACGGATATATCCCGTGCGGATACGATGAATAT
>JAFUMU010000087.1 GCA_017482495.1 Clostridia bacterium
AGGTAGTTGAGATGCAGTCCGAGGCAGGTGCTGCAGGTGCTGTTCACGGCTCCCTGTCCGCAGGTGCGCTGACAACAACTTACACCGCTTCTCAGGGTCTGCTCCTGATGATCCCCAATATGTACAAGATCGCAGGTGAGCTGCTTCCCTCTGTTATCCACGTTTCCGCTCGTGCAGTTGCTTCTCATGCACTTTCTATCTTCGGCGACCACAGCGACGTTTACGCTTGCCGTCAGACAGGCTACGCTATGCTGTGCTCCACCAACCCCCAGGAGGTTATGGACCTCGGTGCGGTTGCTCACATGGCTACACTGAAGGGCAGAGTTCCTTTCCTGCACTTCTTCGATGGCTTCAGAACATCCCATGAGATCCAGAAGATCGAGGTTTGGGACAACGATACACTTTCCAAGATGGTTGACTGGGATTCCATCCAGGCATTCCGTGACAGAGCTCTCAACCCCGAGAACCCCGTTCTCCACGGTACAGCTCAGAACCCCGACATCTTCTTCCAGGCTCGTGAGGCTTGCAACAAGTACTACAACGCTATCCCCGAGGTAGTTACAGAGTACATGAACAAGGTCAACGCTGAGATCGGTACAGATTACAAGCTGTTCAACTACTATGGTGCTCCCGACGCTGAGGAAGTTATCATCGCTATGGGTTCTGCTTGTGACACTATCGAGGAGACAATCGACTTCATGCTGGCTCAGGGCCGCAAGGTTGGTCTCGTTAAGGTTAGACTTTACAGACCCTTCTGCTCTTCCGCATTTGTTGATGCTATCCCTGCAACAGTTAAGAAGATCTCCGTTCTCGACAGAACCAAGGAGCCCGGCTCCCTCGGTGAGCCTCTGTACCTCGACGTTGTTGCTGCTCTCAAGAAGGAGAACAAGTTCCAGGATATCCCCGTATTCTCCGGTAGATACGGTCTCGGTTCCAAGGACTGCAACCCTGCTCAGATCATCGCAGTTTACAACAACACAGAGAAGCCCGTATTCACGATCGGTATCGAGGACGACGTTACAAACCTCTCCCTCGCTATCACAGAGAACCCCAACACAACTCCCGAAGGCACAACATGCTGCAAGTTCTGGGGTCTCGGTTCCGACGGTACTGTTGGTGCTAACAAGAACTCCATCAAGATCATCGGCGACCACACAGATATGTATGCTCAGGCTTACTTTGCTTATGACTCCAAGAAGTCCGGCGGCGTAACCATCTCTCACCTGAGATTCGGTAAGAGCCCCATCAAGTCTACATACTTTGTAAACAAGGCTAACTTCGTTGCATGTCATAACCCCTCCTATATCGACAAGTACGATATGGTTCAGGATGTTATCCCCGGCGGTACATTCCTGCTCAACTGCCAGTGGACAGTTGACGAGCTTGACGAGAAGCTTCCCGCTCCCGTTAAGGCTTACATCGCTAAGAACAACATCAACTTCTACATCATCAACGCTATCAAGGTAGCTAAGGAGATCGGTCTCGGCAACAAGACAAACACTGTTCTTCAGTCCGCATTCTTCTCCCTCGCTAACATCATTCCCGCTGCTGAGGCTGTTGAGTACATGAAGCAGGCTGCTTACAAGTCCTTCGCTAAGAAGGGTGACGAGATCGTTAACATGAACTACGCTGCTATCGACAGAGGTGCAGGCGAGGTAGTTAAGGTTGACGTTCCCGCTGCATGGGCTGACGCTGAGGGTGCTATGCCCGTTAACGTTGCAACAGGCGATGACAAGAAGCTTGTTGATTTCGTAAACAATATCCTTATCCCCGTAAACGCACAGCGTGGCGACCAGCTGCCCGTATCCACATTCGTTGATATGGCTGACGGTACATTCCCCCAGGGTGCTGCTGCTTACGAGAAGCGTGGTATCGCTGTTGACGTTCCCGAGTGGATCCCCGAGAACTGTATCCAGTGTAACCAGTGCTCCTTCGTATGTCCTCACGCAGTAATCCGTCCCATGATCCTCAACGACGCTGAGGCTGCTGCTGCTCCCGCAGGTACAGTAGTTAAGGACGCAACAGGTCTGCCCGGTCTGAAGTACACAATGGCTATCTCCACTCTGGACTGCACAGGCTGTGGCGCTTGTGTACAGGCTTGTCCCGCAAAGACAAAGGCTCTGGCTATGAAGCCCATCGAGGAAATGCTCGACAAGAAGCAGCAGGAAGTATTCGACTATGCTGTTAAGGAAGTTTCCGACAAGCCTGAGGTATTTGCTAAGTTCTCTGATACAACAGTTAAGGGCTCCCAGTTCAAGCAGCCCCTGCTCGAGTTCTCCGGCGCTTGCGCAGGCTGCGGCGAGACTCCCTATGCTAAGCTGATCACACAGGTTTGCGGTGAGAGAATGTACATCGCTAACGCAACAGGCTGCTCCTCTATCTGGGCAGGCTCCGCTCCCTCCACTCCTTATACAAAGAATAAGGAAGGCAAGGGTCCCGCTTGGGGCAACTCCCTGTTCGAGGACAACGCTGAGTTCGGTCTCGGTATGTTCCTTGCACAGGATACACTGAGAAACAGAGCTATGAAGCAGCTCGAGGCTCTCAAGGAAACTGCAAAGCCCGAGACAGTTGCTCTTATCGACACATACCTTGCTACAAAGGATGACGCTAAGGCTAACGCTGACGCTACAAAGGCTCTCGTAAATGCACTCTCCGCTTGCGACTGCGAAGGCGCTAAGGAGATCCTGAAGGCTAAGAACTACCTCTCCAAGAAGAGCCAGTGGATCCTCGGTGGTGACGGCTGGGCTTACGATATCGGCTACGGCGGACTTGACCACGTTATCGCTTCCCACAAGAACGTTAACATCTTCGTATTCGATACAGAGGTTTACTCCAACACAGGTGGACAGGCTTCCAAGGCTACTAACGTAGGTGCGGTTGCTCAGTTCGCAGCTGGTGGTAAGGACGTTAAGAAGAAGGACCTCGCAGGCATCGCTATGAGCTACGGCTATGTATACGTTGCTCAGATCGCTATGGGCGCTGACAAGAACCAGTGTCTGAAGGCTATCGCAGAGGCTGAGGCTTATGACGGACCCTCCCTGATCATCGCTTACGCTCCCTGTATCAACCACGGCATCAAGGGCGGTCTGACCATCGCTCAGCAGGTTGAGAAGGAAGCAGTAGAGGCTGGTTACTGGCACCTGTTCCGCTTCAACCCCGCTCTTGCAGCAGAGGGCAAGTCTCCCTTCTCTCTCGACAGCAAGGCTCCCACAGGCGATTACAAGGCATTCATGATGAGAGAGGTACGTTACAACTCTCTGATGCGTGCTAACCCCGAGAGAGCAACTGAGCTGTTCGATATCGCTGAGAAGAACGCTAAGGACAAGTACAAGCACCTTGTTGAAATGGACAAGATGTACAAGGCTGAGTTCGAGGGCTAATTCTCAAAGCACAACTCAATAACAACGACCCCCGATGGAAACATCGGGGGTTTTGCGGTTTAATATTATATCAGGATAATTACGGGCTGTCAGTTGACAATATCGTAAAAATGGTGTATCATATATCTGTGTTAATGCATAACAATAATGTTGATCCAATCGAGAGCAATAAAGGAGCATTTTATGAATATAATCATCGTGGGATGTGGCAAGGTTGGTTCTGCTCTGGCAGCAGAACTCAACGAAGAGGGCAACAATATAACTGTAGTTGATCTTTCAGCTGATAAGGTGAACGAGGTCTCCTCAAAGTTCGATGTAATGGGTGTCGTGGGTAACGGAGCTACCCATGCTACATTACAGGAGGCTGATATAGACCGTGCTGATCTGCTTATAGCAGTAACTGATTCAGATGAGCTTAATCTGCTGTGCTGCCTTATTGCGAAGAAAGCAGGTAACTGCCAGACCATCGCACGTGTAAGAAGTCCCGAATATAATACAGAAGCCCCCTACCTTAAGGATGAGCTGGGTCTTGCGATGGTAATAAACCCTGAGTTTGCGGCAGCGGCGGAGATAGCACGTGTTCTGCGCTTCCCCTCGGCTATGAAGATAGACACCTTTGCAAAGGGCAGGGTGGAGATGATGAAGTTCCGTCTGCCCGAGGGCAGTCCCCTTGTAGGCTGCGCGGTAAAGGAGCTTGCGAATAAATTCAGGTGTGATGTCCTCATCTGCACTGTTGAGAGAGAGGACGACGCTTTTATCGCAAACGGCGATCTTGTATTTGAGGAAAAGGATGTTATCTCCCTTATTGCAACGCCCAAGAATGCCAACGATTTCTTCCGAAAGATAGATTATAAGCTGAATTCCGTCAAGGATGTTATGATAATCGGCGGAGGAGGAGTAGCGAATTATCTGTGCAGGATACTGAGGCGCTCGGGAAATATCAATGTAAAGGTGATAGAGAAAAATCCAAAGCGCTGTGATGAGCTTTGCTCCCAGCTTGAGGATGTCAGCATAATCTGCGGAGACGCCGCAGAGCAGGCACTGCTTCTGGAGGAGGGCCTTGAAAGCGCAGGCGCTTTGGTGGCGCTTACCAATCTTGATGAGGAGAACATCTTCCTTTCTCTGTTTGCGAAGCGTGTTTGCAAGGGCAAGCTGATAACCAAGATAAACCGTATCGATTTTGATGATGTAATAAAGCACCTTGATCTTGATACTATCATCTATCCCAAGAATATTACATGTGAAACGATCGTGCGTTATGTCCGTGCGATGAAAAATACTATCGGAAGCAACGTTGAGACCCTGTACAATATCGTAAAGGGCAAAATAGAGGCGGCGGAGTTCCATATCAAGGAGGGATCTCCTGTTGTGGGCGTACCCTTGTTTGAGCTGAAATTCAACGCCAGCGTGCTTATCGCTGCGATACTCCGTGGCAGACAGGTCATCATCCCCCGTGGTAATGACACCATCCAGCCCGGCGACTCTGTGGTGATAGTTTCAAACCACATTGAGATGCACGATATTACGGATATCCTTAAGTAAGCGGAGGGTCTGATGAATTTTAAAATGATCACCTATGTCATAGGCTGGCTGCTTACATTTGAAGCGGCGTTTATGGCGGTTCCGATTATTACTGCTGCCGTTTACGGCGAAGTTGAAGCATGGCACTTTGTGGGTACGGCAGTGTTCTGCCTTATCATAGGCAGGCTGCTGACTTTTAAAAAGCGTAAAAACACAACGCTTTATTCACGTGATGGTTTTGTTATCGTTGCGCTGAGCTGGACGATACTCAGTATCTTCGGTGCGATGCCGTTCTGGCTGTCGGGCGCTATTCCCAATTATGTGGACGCGCTATTTGAAACGGTTTCAGGCTTCACAACTACGGGAGCTTCTATCCTTTCGGACGTTGAGGCACTACCTAAGTGTATGCTCATGTGGAGAAGCTTTACCCATTGGGTAGGCGGCATGGGCGTGCTTGTGTTCATTATGGCGTTTCTGCCGCTTGCAGGCGGTCAGAATATGCATATCATGCGTGCGGAGAGCCCGGGTCCATCCGTAAGTAAGCTGGTACCTCGTGTGCGTACTACTGCGCTTATCCTTTATGCAATATATTTCGTGCTGACGGTGATAGAGTTTATTCTGCTGCTTTGCGGAGGAATGACGATATTTGAAGCGACAAACACAGCATTTGCGACAGCGGGAACAGGCGGCTTTGGTTTCCTCAATTCCAGTATGGGAAGCTTTTCACCTTATATCCAGATAGTTATTACGGTGTTCATGCTGCTTTTTTCCATCAACTTCAACTCATATTTCTTTATCCTGCTGGGCAGATTCAAGGATGCGTTTACCACTGAAGTGAGGACCTTCCTTATCATCGTGGCGACCGCTATAACCGCCATCACCATAAATATCTCACCGCTGTTTGAGTCAGTGGGAGAGGCGCTGAGACACTCATCGTTTACGGTTGCATCGCTGATATCCACCACGGGATTTTCCACGGTGGATTTTGACCTGTGGCCTGAGTTTTCCAAGAATGTGCTGGTGCTTATCATGTTCATCGGAGCCTGTGCAGGAAGCACGGGCGGCGGTATCAAGGTCTCACGTATCATCATACTGTTCAAGAGCCTTGGCAAGGAGCTTCGTACTCTTATCCATCCGAGAGAGGTTAAGAAACTCAAGATCGACGGGCATATCGTGGAGCACGAGACACTGCGTTCTGTGAATGTGTATATGGTAAGCTTTGTGCTGATATTTGTGTTCTCAATAGTTGCGATATCCTTTGATAACCACGACTTCATCACGAATTTTACAGCCGTTACCGCTACGATAAACAACATCGGACCCGGTCTTGAGATGGTAGGCCCTACCTGTAATTTCGGGTTCTTCTCCATACCGTCGAAGCTGGTGTTCATTTTTGATATGCTTGCAGGCAGACTTGAGCTGTTCCCGATGCTGGTGCTGTTCACACCTGCTACATGGAAAAAGTGATATAAAATGCGCCGTCAGAGCTGATAACTCCGATGGCGCTTGATTTTTTTAAAAAGACTGTTGATTTTCCCACGTAAAAGCAGTATAATATACACATAAAGGTACTTATATAAAGAAAAGAGGAATAACTATGAATATCTGGCATGACGTTGATCCCGCAAGGATCACCCCTCACGACTTCCTTGCAGTTATCGAGATAGAAAAGGGAAGCAAGAAGAAGTACGAGCTTGACAAGCAGACAGGTCTCATCATCCTTGACCGTATCCTGTATACATCCACCCACTATCCTGCGAATTACGGCTTTATCCCCCGTACCCTTGCAGATGACGGCGATCCTCTGGATGTGCTCCTGCTTTGTAACGAGCCTATCGATCCGCTGGTGCTGGTGCAGTGTTATCCTATCGGCGTTATCACTATGCTGGATAATGGCAAGAACGACGAGAAGATCATCGCCATACCTTTTGAGGATCCCAACTACAACGCTTATCGTGGAATAGAGGCACTTCCCAGCCACATCTTTGAGGAGATGCGCCACTTCTTCTCTGTGTACAAGCAGCTTGAGGGTAAGACCACTGCCGTAAATGAGGTTATGGGTCAGAAGCAGGCCGTCGAGGTAATCAAGCAGTGCATAAAGAACTATAATGATATCTATGGCGCAGATCATCCTTTCAACCCCGAACATACAAAGGCAGAGAACAAAAAATGATACTTGCAAGTCAGTCACCACGCCGCCGTGAGCTTCTCTCACTCATTACAGATGATTTCCGTGTTATCCCTGCAAAGGGAGAGGAGATACTCCCCGAGGGTATCTCTCCTGAAGACGCAGTAATATTGCTTTCTCGACAAAAAGCGGCAGAAATATACAGAGAGTATAAAAACGAGACGATAATCGCCTCTGATACAGTGGTAGCTATCGACGGCAGGATACTTGGAAAACCGACGGATGAAAAGGATGCAGCGGATATGCTGTACGCTCTTTCGGGCAGAAAGCACAGTGTTTTCACAGGGGTGTGCATCATATCTCCCGATGGCAGTGAGAATTGCTTTGCCGAGGAGACTGAGGTGGAATTCTGGCAGCTTACTCAGCAGGAGATAGAGGATTATGTTGCCTCGGGTGAGCCTATGGACAAGGCGGGTGCTTATGGAATACAGGGCAGGGGCGCACTGCTTGTAAAGCGCATAAACGGAGATTATTACAATGTTATGGGTCTGCCTGTGGGCAGCCTTTATCGTGCATTATCCGATACTATCTGATATATTTCTTTTAAAATATACTTAATGTATTCGCTTTTTCGGCGTTTTAATACAAAAAAGGCACCATCTTTCGATGGCGCCTTTCTCTTTGTTGTTAATCCAGGAAGATGTTAGCGTCGATCTCTGCGGGATCGCCTGCTGTTTCTTCTATACCTCCGACAGAACTATCCATGATGATCTCTGTTGCAAAGAGGGTGATCT
>JAFUMU010000088.1 GCA_017482495.1 Clostridia bacterium
CTATGTACTATAATGTTCATGGGTGAATAACAAAACAACATCAGCCGCCTTAATATGCAAGGCGGCTGTGTTATATTTCGGTTAACCAAATCATCGTAAGGTCTTCCCTGCTATGCAGTCATTTGCAGAACATCATTTAAGAAAGTCATTTCGAACCGACAAGTAGTTTACGTTATATCCCTTGTATGACAATATCTCAAGCTTATATTCCAATAGCTCTATCGGGACATTAAGGTTGTATGCGGCAGTTTCAGGTTCGTTGTTGTATTCAAGCTCGGAAATGACAGCTTTGTCAGTAAGTAGCATATCAGCGGCAAAAAGATTTGCTTCACGTTCAGTCTTATTATTCGAGAGAAACATAGTGCTTTCACGTATACCACCAATAGAAAGCTCACGGTGAAGCGTATCATGTCCCAATTCATGGGCGCATACCAGACGGCGCATACTTTCATTCAATTGGTTATTTACAACGATATATCTGCGACCGTTTTCAAATACATAAAAGCCTTTAAGCTGCCCCAGCGGTCTGAACCACACTTTAGCGCCCGAGTTCTCGGCAGTTTCATAGATATTCCTTCCGCCGAAATTCTTTCTGATATCTTCCGCAGCAGTTATAATATAGTCAATACTCATGAGCGGTCAGAACGGCTGTCATTATAAATTTCAATAAGGCACTGAAACAGCGCATCCTTATCCTCTTCAGACAGCGAGTTTCCTGCAAACAGACCTCTTGTTTCCTTAAGGAATTGCAACGCTGCGGTCTTGTCCTTGTCGCTTTTGCAGGTGCGTTTTACAAACTTTTCCTCAATAGTCAGCTCTATTTCCTTGTTGTCATCCAAAAGAAATTCAGGTGTAAGATCAAGCTCACATGCTATCTTTTTTAGTATCTCGCCACGTGGTCTGCGAGTTCCGTTCATATAGTTAGCAAAAGCACGATATGTTATTCCGACATTCTCAGCAAGATCTACCTTATGCATACGCTTTCGTGAAAGCATGATCTCAATTTTCTCATTCATCTGCATTTCATAATTCCTCCTTATCAGCAATTTGTTCATGTTTATATTATACCAATGAACGAAAACAATGTCAACTCAAAAAAGCAAAAAATTTTATACATATCTATGAATATTTGTTTCGGTATAACGTACGGTAAGCATCGGACCGTTTTGTTTGTAATTCGCTCTGCAAAAGGTTTCGGACATTGCGGTACGGTGTTATAATAGAACTTTGATTTGTTTGATAATGTATATTTCTTTGTAAAAGCACAAATTTATGTGCATAATATACAGTGCTTTGAATAAATACGCTTGACTTTTACGTAAAAAGGAGTATAATTGTTATTGTAATTAATTTATATTTTAACAAAGGAGACATAAAATCATGGCTAAAGAAATCAAAAAGATAATACTTGCTTACTCCGGTGGTCTTGATACTTCTATCATCATCCCCTGGCTGCATGAAAATTACGCAGGTTGCGAAGTTGTTTGCGTTGCAGGTAACGTAGGACAGGACGCAGAGATCGAAGGTCTTGAAGAGCGTGCTAAGAAGACAGGTGCTACCAAGCTTTATATCGAGGACATCCAGGATGAATTCGTAAATGACTTCGTATGGCCCACGCTCAAGGCTGGTGCAAAGTACGAGGGTTATCTCCTCGGCACATCCTTTGCACGTCCTCCTATCGCTAAGCGTCTTGTAGAAATTGCAAGAGCTGAGGGTGCTGACGCTATCTGCCACGGTTGTACAGGTAAAGGTAATGACCAGGTTCGTTTTGAGCTGACTATCAAGGCTCTCGCTCCCGATCTGACAATCATCGCTCCATGGAGAATCTGGGATATCAAGTCCAGAGACCAGGAGATCGAGTACGCAGAGGCACACAATGTTCCCATCAAGATCACAAGAGAAACAAACTACTCCAAGGATATGAACCTGTGGCACCTCTCTCATGAGGGACTGGATCTCGAGGATCCCGCTAACGAGCCCCAGTACAACAAGCCCGGCTTCCTTGAGCTCGGTGTTTCTCCCGAAATGGCTCCCGACAAGCCTACATATATCACAATATCCTTTGAAAAGGGTATCCCTGTAGCGCTCAACGGCGAAAAAATGGATGGCGTTAAGCTTATCAAGACACTGAACAAGATCGGTGGCGAGAACGGTATCGGCCTGTTTGATGTTGTAGAGAACCGTCTTGTTGGTATGAAGTCCAGAGGCGTTTACGAGACCCCCGGTGGTACTATTCTTTACCATGCTCATGAAGTTCTTGAGACCATTTGTCTCGACAAGGAGACTCAGCACTACAAGTACGGTCTCGCTCAGAAATATGCTGACATTGTATACAACGGTCAGTGGTACACTCCCCTGCGTGAGGCTATGGATGCTTTCGTTGACAAGACACAGGAGACATGCACCGGTGAGGTTAAGCTGAAGCTCTACAAGGGCAATATCATCAACGCTGGTGTAACATCTCCCTACACACTGTACAGCGAGGACTTTGCTTCCTTCGGCGAGGATGATGTTTACGACCAGAAGGATTCTGCAGGCTTTATCAATCTGTTTGGTCTGCCGATCAAGGTTAAGGCACTTCTCGATGCTGAGAGAAACAATAAGTAATTGAATTTTACTTTAGGGCGGGAAAGTTTGAAGCACTGTAATGCGCTTTTAAGCCTTTCCGCTCTAAATCCATTTTTATAAATAGGTATGAGGTTGAAATTATGGCACAAATGATGTGGGCAGGAAGATCATCAAAGGATGTTGACAGCAAGGTAAATGACTTCAACTCCTCGATATCTTTCGACGGAAGAATGTACAGACACGATATTGAGGGCAGCATTGCACATGCGACCATGCTCGGTGAACAGGGCATAATAAGCATGAGCGATTCACTGCAGCTTATCGGCGGACTTAAAGAGATACTTGCTGATATCGACAGCGGAGCTTTACAGCTTGACATGACAGCAGAGGATATACACATGTTTATCGAGGCAGAGCTTACAAAGCGCCTTGGCGACGTGGGTAAAAGACTGCATACAGCACGCTCCAGAAACGATCAGGTGGCTCTTGATATCCGACTTTACCTTCGTGATGAGATCAAGACTCTTTCTGACCTTGTTGCACAGCTTGTGACTGTACTTTGCAATATTGCTGAAGAAAACACCGAAACGATAATGCCCGGATACACACATCTTCAGCGTGCCCAGCCCATAACCTTCGGTCATCACATGATGGCTTATGCACAGATGCTTCTGAGGGATATCGAACGTTTCAATGAGATCGCTCAGCGCATGAACGTCTGCCCTCTCGGCAGCGGCGCATTGGCAGGTACTACCTATGACATCAATCGCCACAGAACCGCAGAGCTTCTTGGTATGAATTCACCTATGGTGAACTCACTTGACGGCGTATCCGACAGAGATAGCTGTATAGAGCTTGCAAGTGCAATTGCTATCTGTATGATGCATCTCTCTCGCTTCTCCGAGGAGATAATCCTGTGGAGCAGCTGGGAATTCAAGTTTATTGAGCTTGACGATGCTTATGCAACCGGCTCCAGCATTATGCCGCAGAAAAAGAATCCTGATGTAACAGAGCTTATCCGTGGCAAAACGGGCAGAGTCATCGGTGACACCGTTACCCTGCTCACAATGATGAAGGGTCTTCCCCTCGCCTACAACAAGGATATGCAGGAGGATAAGGAAGCAATCTTCGATGCGGTGGATACACTGAAAATGTGCCTTATTCCCTTTATTCCTATGCTTGAAACAATGACACTCTACAAGGATAATATGAGAAATGCCGCAGCCAGAGGCTTTATAAATGCTACAGACTGCGCTGACTACCTTGTAAAGAAGGGTATGCCTTTCCGTGATGCGTATAAGATCACAGGTGGACTGGTTGCACAGTGTATTAAAATGAACACGACTCTTGAGGAGCTTCCGCTTGATATATACAAAATGCAGACAGAGCTTTTTGACGAGGATGTATACAAGGCTATCAGCCTTGACACTTGCGTAAAGGAGCGTCTTTCCTTCGGCGGGCCCTCTCCAGAGAGTGTAAATAAACAGATAGAATTGACAAGAACAAAACTGGAGGCAATTCATAATGGTTAAGGTTTATATTGACGGACAGGAAGGTACAACTGGTCTCAAGATAATGGAGAGATTTGCAGGACGTACTGATATCGAGTTGCTCCGTATTTATGAGGATAAAAGAAAAGACTTGGATGAACGTAAGAAGCTTATAAATAGCTCTGATTTTACATTTCTTTGTCTGCCTGACGCTGCTTCTATCGAAGCAGTTTCCCTCGCAGATGACAGAGTTCGTATCATTGACGCTTCCACAGCTCACAGGACCAATCCCGACTGGGCTTACGGTTTCCCTGAGCTTTCAGCCGAGTTCAGAAGCAAGATAGAAAAATCGAACAGAGTTGCAGTTCCCGGATGCTATGCAAGCGGCTTTGCTTCTATGGTCTTCCCTCTTGTTAAGCTTGGCATAATGCCAGCCGATTATCCTGTTTCCGTACATGCTGTATCGGGCTACAGTGGCGCCGGCAAGAAGGCTATCGCAGTTTATGAGGGAGCTGATCGTCCCGCTGATTACGATTCTCCGAGACAATATGCGCTTCCTCAGATGCACAAGCATCTACCTGAAATGCAGAAGATCTGTGGTCTTGATTATGCTCCTGCCTTTAATCCGCTTATCTGTGACTATTTCAGCGGCATGGTAGTTTCACTCCCGCTCCACACAAGACTTCTCACTAAAAAATACAGTGTTGATGATGTACGTAAGGCACTCGCTGAGTATTATGCAGGCAGCACATTCCTTAAAGTCATGCCTGAGGGAGCTCCTGAGGATGGATTCATCGGTGCAAATAATCTCAGTGGAACCAACAACATGGAGATCTTCGTGAACGGTAATGACGACAGAATGATCATCTGTTCCCGCCTTGACAATCTTGGTAAGGGCGCAAGCGGAGCAGCCGTTCAGTGCCTCAATATTATGATGGGCGTTGATGAAACAACAGGTCTTATCTGATATATACATAATTCGAAAGGAAACAACGATGGTTAAATTTGAAGGATATACTTTCATAGACGGCGGCGTCTGTGCAGCACAGGGCTTTAAGGCTTCGGGTGTTATCGCAGGTATCAAGGCAGGCAACACAACAAAGCGTGACCTTGCCCTGATCTACTGCTCTGAAAAGTGCAAGGCTGCCGCTCTTTATACAACAAACAAGGTCAAGGGTGCACCTATACTCGTTACACAGAAGCACCTCAGTAACGGTGTTGCGCAGGCTGTTATCGTAAACAGCGGCAACGCTAATACCTGCAACGAAAACGGAATTGAGATCGCTGAACAGATGTGCGAGCTGGCAGCCTCTGAACTTAAGATCAATGTTAAGGATGTTCTGGTAGGCTCTACAGGCGTTATCGGTCAGCCCCTTTCCATTGAGCCCATCAAGGCACAGATACCTTCTCTTGTTGAACAGCTTTCAGCAGATAAGAGTGCAGAAGCCTGCGAAGCTATCATGACAACAGATACACGTAAAAAGGAATTCGCAGTTGAATTTGAGCTTGACGGTAAGAAGTGCAGACTCGGCGGAATCTCCAAAGGCAGCGGTATGATCCATCCCAATATGGCTACAATGCTTGCTTTTATCACAACTGATGTTTCGATAAATCGTGAGCTGCTTGAAAAAGCACTCAGAAAGGTAAATGCGCTCACTTACAACATGGTAAGTGTTGACGGGGATACCTCAACAAACGACACACTTATCCTTATGTCCTCTAGTCTTGCGAAGAACAAGGAGATCAACTGCGAGGACAAGAACTACGATATCTTTGTAAATGCGCTTTATGCAGTAATGATGAACCTCGCCCGTGAAACAGCACGTGACGGAGAGGGTGCAACAAAGCTTCTCGAATGCATCGTAACAGGTGCTCCCGATGATGCGACCGCACAGATAGTTGCAAAGTCCGTTATCGGCTCCAGTCTTGTAAAGGCTGCAATGTTTGCTGCTGATGCCAACTGGGGACGTATCCTCTGTGCGATAGGATATGCGCAGGCAGATTTTGATATCAACAAGGTTTCCGTAGAGCTTGCAAGTGAAGTCGGAAAGATTACCGTTTGTGTTGACGGTGCAGGAATCAGCTTCTCTGAGGACACAGCGTCCAGGATACTTTCCGAAGACGAGATAAAGGTGCTTATCGACCTGCACAGCGGAGACGGCAGTGCAATCGCATGGGGCTGCGACCTTACATTTGAATATGTAAAGATCAACGCAGAATACAGAACATAAGAGAGGTTATACATAATGCATATAGATTATGATGTAAGAGCCAATGTCATGATAGAGGCTCTCCCCTATCTTCAGAAATATCATGACAAGGTGGTTGTCGTAAAGTACGGCGGTAATGCCATGACCAACGACGAGCTTAAGCAGGCCGTAATGAGCGATATAGTTCTTCTGTCTTTGGTCGGAATTAAGATAGTTCTTGTACATGGTGGCGGTCCCGAGATCAATGCTATGCTTAAAAAGACCAATAAGGAGAGCAAGTTCATCAACGGTCTGAGATATACTGACGAAGAAACTGTAGATATCGTTCAGATGGTGCTTGCTGGTAAGGTCAACAAGGACCTCGTTTCCCTGCTTCAGAGCCACGGTGGAAACGCCATGGGATTCTGCGGACTTGACGGCAATCTGCTTGTCGCAGAAGAGCTTGATCCGCAGCTTGGCTACGTAGGAGAGATCACCGAAGTAAACCCGGGTGTTATCAAAACTGCACTGGACAACGGCTATATTCCTGTTATCTCCACTGTTGCAACGGGCGGTGACGGTAAGACAGTCTATAACATCAACGCTGATACAGCAGCCGCAAGAATTGCCGCTGAAATGCATGCATCCAGCCTTATCCTCATGACTGATATCATTGGACTTCTTGAGGACAAGGATGATGAAAGCACGCTTATCCGTACAGCAGGTGTAAGTGAGATACCTTACCTTAAAAAACAGGGCATAATCAGCGGCGGCATGATCCCCAAGATCGATTGCTGCGTTG
>JAFUMU010000089.1 GCA_017482495.1 Clostridia bacterium
AATCTCAGTGTGTTAGCCTCATCGATGCTGTAAAGAACCTTAGCTCTGTCAGCACGGATGTCTGTGAAGTTACGAACCTCTGCGGGCTGGATGATCTGACCGCCGCCGTTTACGCAGCCGCCGGGACAACCCATGATCTCGATGAAGTGGTAGTTAGCCTCGCCAGCCTGTACCTTCTTGAGAAGAGCCTTAGCGTTTGCAAGACCGGATGCGATAGCAACCTTAACTTCCATACCTGCAACGTTGTATGTTGCCTCCTTGATACCCTCTACGCCACGAACCTCAGTGAACTCGATGGGAGTTCCGTCCTTCTTGCCTTCGAGAGTCCATACAGCTGTTCTGAGAGCAGCTTCCATTACGCCGCCTGTTGCGCCGAAGATAACTGCTGCACCTGTACCTGTACCGAGAGGGCTGTCGCACTTCTCGTCGGGGAGCTGGTTGAACATGATGCCTGCCTTCTTGATAAGACGAGCAAGCTCTCTTGTTGTGATGGAGATATCAACATCGGGAACGCCTGCTGCTGCCTGATCGTCTCTGCCAAGCTCAAACTTCTTAGCGGTACAGGGCATTACAGATACGCTTACGATATTCTTGGGATCAATGCCGTTCTTCTCTGCAAAGTATGTCTTTGTAACAGCACCGAACATCTGCTGGGGAGACTTGCAGGAAGAAAGGTTGGGAATGAAGTCGGGGAAGTAGTTCTCGCAGTAGCGGATCCATCCGGGAGAGCAGGATGTGATCATGGGGAGAACGCCGCCGTTCTGTACACGGCCAATGAACTCGTTAGCCTCTTCCATGATGGTGAGGTCAGCGGAGAAGTTAGTATCGAATACCTTATCAAAGCCGAGGCGACGGAGAGCAGCAACCATCTTGCCCTCTACGTTTGTGCCAACGGGGTAGCCGAATGCTTCGCCAAGGGATGCACGAACTGCGGGAGCAGCCTGTACAACAACGTACTTCTCGGGATCTGCGATAGCATCGAGAACCTTTTGAGTATCGTCCTTCTCGGAGAGAGCGCCTACGGGACATGCTGTGATACACTGACCGCAGGATACGCAGGCTGTATCAGCAAGAGCCATATCGAATGCGCAGGTGATCTCAGTAGCGAAACCACGCTCGTTAGCGCCGATAACGCCGATGCCCTGTGTCTTAGCGCAGGCAGCTACACAGCGACGGCAGCTGATGCACTTGCTGTTGTCACGGTACATATGAGCTGCGCTGCAATCGATGTCAGAACGGGTCATCTCACCGTTGAAACGTGTAGCGTCAACACCGTATTCCTCACAGAGTGTCTGAAGCTCACAATTACCGCTTCTTACGCAGGAGAGGCAGGACTTGTTGTGGTTGGAGAGCAGCAGCTCAAGTGTTGTCTTTCTGCTTTCGATAACCTTGGGTGTAGCTGTGAAAATTTCCATGCCCTCGTTGATGGGGTATACGCAGGCAGCAACAAGGCTTCTTGCGCCCTTAACCTCTACAACGCAGATACGGCAAGCGCCGATAGCGTTGATCTCCTTGAGGTAGCACAGGGTAGGAATTCTAATACCGGCAAGACGGCAAGCCTCAAGGATGGTAGAACCCTCGGGAGCCTGGCAGTCAATACCGTTTATCTTAATATTAACCATAATTAACTGTTCCTTCCTTTCATTAACCCTTAACGATCGCCTTGAACTTACATCCGTCCATACAAGCACCGCACTTCACGCACTTGTTGGGATCGATCTCAAATGCAGCAAGCTTCTTGCCGGGAGCGATGTAATCTGTTCTTGTGATAGCGTCAGCGGGACACTTCTTAGCACACATACCGCATCCGATACAGTTGTCCTTGATGATGGAGAACTGGAGCAGATCCTTACATACAGCAGCGGGGCACTTCTTGTCCTGAACGTGAGCAATATACTCGTCCTTGAAGTAGCGCAGTGTGGAAAGAACGGGGTTGGGAGCAGTCTGACCAAGACCGCAGAGTGCGTTGTCCTTGATGTAGTAGCAGAGCTTCTCGAGCTTGTCGAGGTCTTCCATTGTAGCCTTGCCCTTTGTGATCTTGTCCAGCATCTCGTACATACGCTTTGTACCGATACGGCAGGGTGTACACTTACCGCAGGACTCGTCAACTGTGAACTCGAGGAAGAACTTAGCGATGTCAACCATACAGTTGTCCTCGTCCATTACGATCAGACCGCCGGAGCCCATCATGGAGCCGATAGCGATGAGGTTATCGTAATCGATCGGGATATCGAGGTGCTCGGGAGGAATACAACCGCCGGAAGGACCACCGGTCTGAGCAGCCTTGAATGCCTTACCGTTGGGGATACCGCCACCGATCTCATAAATAACGGTACGGAGAGATGTACCCATGGGAACCTCTACCAGACCTGTGTTGTTGATCTTACCGCCAACTGCGAATACCTTTGTACCCTTGGACTTCTCTGTACCCATAGCAGCGTGCCACTCAGCACCGTTGAGGATGATCTGGGGAACGTTTGCGTATGTCTCAACGTTGTTGAGAACTGTGGGCTTGTCGAACAGACCCTTTACTGCAGGGAAGGGAGGACGGGGACGGGGCTCGCCTCTGTTACCTTCGATAGAGGTCATAAGAGCAGTTTCCTCGCCGCATACGAATGCGCCGGCACCGAGTCTGAGACCCAGACGGAAGCTGAAGTTTGTACCGAAGATGTTGTCGCCCAGCAGACCCTGCTCCTCAGCCTGATCGATAGCCTTCTGGAGGCGTCTTACGGCGATGGGGTACTCTGCACGTACATATACATAACCCTGGTTAGCACCGATGGTGTAACCTGCGATAGCCATAGCCTCGATAAGAGCGTGGGGGTCACCCTCGAGAACGGAACGGTCCATGAATGCACCGGGGTCGCCCTCATCGGCGTTACAGCAAACGTACTTCTGATCTGCGTCCTTAACGAGATCCTTAGCAAGCTGCCACTTTCTGCCTGTGGGGAAGCCTGCACCGCCACGGCCTCTCAGACCGGAAGCGAGCATTACGTTTACAACGTCGTCCTGGCTCATGGATGTCAGAACCTTGTAAAGAGCCTGATAACCGTCACGAGCTATGTACTCATTGATGTTCTCGGGATCGATAACGCCGCAGTTACGCAGTGCAACACGCTGCTGCTTAGCGTAGAATGCAGTGTCGTTGAGGGACTTGATGGTGTCGCCGTCAACTGTTTCCTCGTAGAGGTACTTCTTAACGGGGTTGCCGTTCTTGAGGTGCTCCTCAACGATCTCGGGGATGCGGTCAACAGATGCATGAGCGTAGAAGGAACCCTCGGGGTATACGATCATGATAGGACCACGTGCACACAGACCGAAGCAGCCTGTTGTAATTACATTTACCTTGCTCTGAAGGCCTGCCTTAGCGATCTCTTCCTTCAGACATTCAACAATTTTCTTGGAGCCGCTGGAATCACAGCCTGTACCGCCGCAGATGAGGACATCCTTGACGCCTGTGTCTTCGCAGTTGATACGGGTCTTTACGACCTCGGCTGCGCTTTCCTTAACAGCGTTAAGCTCCGCAATAGACTTAATCATAAGCTTAATCCTTCCTGTTTCGTTAAAATACTTTTATTTATCAGCGATCATTCATACTTAGCGAGGATCTTCTCAACATCGTCAACGGTAAGGTTACCGTAAACATCCTCGTTTACTGTAAGTACGGGAGCAAGTCCGCACGCACCTATGCAACGGCAAGCGTCGAGAGAGAACTTACCATCGGGAGTGATCTCGCCGCCCTTGATGCCAAGGATCTCAGAGAACTTGTTGAAGATATCGCCGGAGCCCTTAACGTAGCAGGCAGTACCAAGACAGACAGAAATTCTGTACTTACCCTTGGGATTGAGGGAGAACTGCGCATAGAAGGTAACAACGCCGTAAACCTTCTCCAGCGGGATGTCCATACCCTCGGCGATCATTGTCTGCACCTCGATAGGCAGATAGCCGTAGATCTCCTGTGCCTTCTGGAGCACGGGCATCAGCGCACCACGGTCATCCTTATGGTCAGCGATGACAGCCTTGAGCTGTGCTTCCTGTTCAGCAGTTCCGGCAAAAGGAACTGCGCACTTTTTAAAAGCCATTTTTTAGCCTCCTTAATATTTTCACCGCCGCATCGGCAGTATTTGCTGTTATTTCCGCATGGAGCGGAAAGTCCGTGGAAAGACCTGAACAGCCCCTACGGATATATCGGAAATGACAGAGGATTGCTTGTCATGTCCGTATCAAAATTATTATAACATATCTCCGTTAAAAAATCTACAAATTTCGCACTAATTATTTTCGGTAAATTGTAGAATTTCTTCGTCTTCAATTGTTGATTATGCATAAATTTGATAATAAATTATCAATAACCCTTTCAGCACTGCATTTTGCTCGTGGCATAGGGGAGATGGATAGGCTACAATAATATTTCTACTGATCTGTGCAGAACTTTTATACTTTGTTTTTTGTATTTGTCTTATATTTGAAATGTATATGGATCAGTGTTTATGTGCATTTATTTATTATGTATATAATATGAAAAGCTTACCAAAATTATTGCTGATTTAATTGTTTATAATGCACTATTATATTTGTCAACTTCAGTGTGGGTGCGGTATTTTATACAAATCGTCTAAAACCAATTGACAAAACTTTAACAATAGTGTAAAATAGTATTGACAACTGAGTAAAAACGTTATAAAATATACGTATAAAGCATTATGCGGTAGAAACAGCTTATAAATATTCCGTTCTTACGCAAATTACAGAGTATTTCAGCTTAATAAATTAAGGAGAAACACTATGAAGAACTACGAGATCGTGGACAGCACCGAAAAACTTAAAGCCGCTTTCGCCAGAGTGAGAGAGGCGCAGAAGCTCTTCGCAGAGTACACACAGGAGCAGGTAGATAAGATATTCCTTGCCGCCGCCTCCGCTGCAAACAAGCAGAGGATCCCCCTCGCAAAGATGGCTGTTGAAGAAACAGGCATGGGCGTTGTTGAGGACAAGGTAATCAAGAATAACTACGCCTCCGAGCACATCTACAATGCATTCAAGAACACAAAGACCTGCGGTATCGTCGAGCGAGACGAGAC
>JAFUMU010000005.1 GCA_017482495.1 Clostridia bacterium
ACAAACTTCCACAAAAAGATCCTCCCGTAGGACGGGAGGATCTTAAAGGTAAAATTAGCCTGTAATACCGGAGCGCTCGATACCCTGGATGATATATCTCTGTGCGAATGCATAGATAAGCACGAGAGGAAGGATGATCAGCAGGCCGCATGTATTAGTAACAGCGGCTGTATAGAGGCTTGCTGCAGCGCCTGTGATATTGAGAGTTACGGGAACTGCTACGATATCGGGCATAAGTGTAGGACCTGTTGTTGTAAAGAATGTTTCGGTGTAGAAGTTATCTGTCCACTGCCAAGAGAATGCGAACATAAATACTGTGATCAGCATGGGAACTGACAGGGGGAGAATGATCTGCACGAATGTTCTGAACACGCCTGCACCGTCAACGTAAGCGGATTCTTCAAGCTCATCGGGAACACCCTTAAAGAACTGTCTGAGGAGGAAGATATACAGACCGTTCTTAAATGCAAGACCGGTAGCTGACATGATCCAGAGAGGCCAGTAGGAGTTAAGGAGGTTCAGAGATGTATCTTCAAGGATACTGATGCTGTCGGTTACTCCGCCGCCCAGCAAGTTCATGATACCGAGAATATCAAAATATCTGAATTCCATGAACATGGAGAGCTTAAGTGTTGAATGGGGAACTACCATTGTAAAGATTACAAGGAGGAACAGGAAAGAGTTGAACTTGAACTTAAACTTCGCAAATCCGTATCCGATTATGCAGCAAACAAATGTCTGGATGATCGCACATGATCCTGCAAGGATAAATGTATTGAGAAGTGCGGACAAGTAGCCGTTCTCTGTTATGATCGCCTTGTATGTATCAAGGGTAGGATACTTAGGAATGAGTCGTACTGTTACATCTATAAAGTCCTGCGCGCTCATAAAGGAGGACGCGATCTTCGAATAGAAGGGGAACAGTATTACGTATGCAACGCCGAGAAGAAGGAGGAATCTGAAGAGGAACCACACTACGTTCTTAACTGTATACATGTTAAGGAACTTAGCCTTAAGTCTCTCGAGCAGAGGTGTACGGTCAAACTCAACTTTTATTTTATTCTTTGACTCCTTTTTGATCTTAGGAGCATCTGTTACCTGTTTAGTCATTTATACGTACCTCCTCTCTTAATCTCTTCTCTGATAGAATACGAACATACTGAATACCATCGCTACAACTGCTACGATAAGGATTACGATAAGGAAGTACATCCAGGACATTGCAGAGGAAAGTACGTTACCAACACCGGGTGTTGCGTATACCTGTGCAATATAGTTCATAACCTCGTTGCTTTCGCTTGTGAAGGAGTCGATGATCGTATATACCGCATTAACCAGGATCATAGGTGAAATCATAGGAAGTGTGATCTTCCAGAAGGTCTCCCATGCGGAGCAACCTTCGATCTGGCAGGACTCATAGATTGCAGGGGAAATACCCTGGAGACCTGAGAGGAAGATAAGCATCTGTACGCCGGAACGGTTTACGATATCAAAGATATTGTTTACCATGTCTGTTACGTAAACTGCAAGTTCACTACCGACCACCATGTTGTTGAACAGGTTCTGGAGGTCTGCAGCAGATACGATCTCTGCTACAGCACTTCCGCCTGCACCTGTATCGATGGCACCACCCTCGTTGCCCATGTAGTCATTGAGCGCGTTACCTGCATCGATATCTGCTATAAGACCTGTTGAAAGAATAACAGGGATAAAGAATATTGCTCTGAACGCTGCACGTCCGACCATCTTCTGATTGAGAAGGATCGCTATGAACAGGGAGAACAGGAGGATCGTAGGAATATCTACGATCAGGCCTGTAATACCGTTCTGCAGAGCTGTCATATACTCTTCGCTTGAAAGGGCTGTGATATAGTTATTAAATCCAACCCACTGGAGGTCGTATCCGCCTCCGCTGATGATCTTGATCTCGTGGAAGCTGTACTTAATGGAGTCAGCTATGATAGGGAGATAGATCAGTATAAAGCCAAGAAGGAAGGGAGCGATGAAAAACCAACCTGCCTTTGACTTTTTAGCCTGCAAAGAAGCGCCTTTGCTCTTCTTTTTAACTACGCCAAGCTCTTTGTCACTTTTTCTGCCAAACATTTATGCTTCCTCCTTTCACGCTTCGATCTTTTCGAAGCCGAGAGCATCGACTTCGTATGTTTCGCCTGTCTCAGCATCCTTTGCTGTTACGTCGAAGGAATTGTAGTTGATTATAAACTTCGTTCCGTTCTCGTATTCAACACAAACGATGCTTCCGCTATTAACCACGTATCCTGCTGTGTCGTCAACCTCTTCGCCTTCTGTTGCACGGTAGTTACCTGCAAGGAAGCTATGGTTGATTACTCTGGATGTCTGAACATCGCGGAGTGCTTCGTTTACGATGCTGTAGTTGGAGATGATCTCTTCCTTCCAGTTCTCATAGGATACAGAGTAGTACTTATTGTACACATCAGATTCCTTGAGCGCTGTTGTGTTATCATAGCAAAGTGTGAAGTACAGGGATGCACCTGTCTCAATAGACTTAAGAATTGTCTTTTTGATATCGCCTTCCATGTTGATAGCACTGCCGGAATAGTTCGTATATCCGTGAAGTACCATGGTTACGAAGGGAACTGTTTCACTTGCGCGGAGCAGGTTACTGGAGTCTGTTGCGATATCGATAATGTGATCTGCGTAAGGAACGGAGTATGCGTTACCGCCGTTGATCATTACGCTGTACTTTTCGTCCAGCTTTGCAAGAAGCTCTACTGTTGCGTTCTTGGAGTCCTCACGGTTGAAGGGCTGATCCTCGTCAAAGTCGGAGTTCAGGTCTGTACCAAGTGTGGAAACGGAAACGCTGCTTGCTTTGTAGCCGGAATAGTTATTGTCAAACTTATCGTAGAAGTGATCATACACTGTTGCGGAGATCGCAAGTGCAAAGTCGCTTTCAAAGGACTGCATTGCTGCATCATAGTTTCTCTTGGACATATATCTGTCGTCGATGGACTTAACAAGATGCTGCTTCTCAGATACTCCGTCAAACCAGTCGGAAATTCTCTGATATGCAAAGTCGAATTCAGGATATACGCCGAAGTCTTTCTCGGATGCATAATTGAGCAGGTCCTTGAAGCCTTCTTCACCGCCTACTACCTTTTCCCAGTTCAGCTTTGCAATATATGTACAGTCAAGACCGCCGTTATAATAACCAGTGAGTCTGAAGTTAACATTGCTTATGCCTTCCTCGGAAAGCTCGTTATACATTGTCTTAACGTCCTCGAATGTTGTAAGGTTCTTATCAACAGGTACGGGGAAGCTGAGAACTCTGTCTGTTGTCTGGATAGCACCGAATGTTTCGATATAGAGAGGAATATCGTCCTTAACTTCGTCCTCTGTCATCTTGGTAATAGCGCCGATGCCTTCAAGATAGTCCTGATATGCCTTTGCCATACCAACATAGCTTGCTTCATAGCCTTCCTTTTCCTCAAAATCTGTACCGAGGAGGATGTACTGCACCTTATAGGAGCCTGCAAACTTTCTGGAGGACGTTACTGTAAGGGATGAGTTACCGCCCACGGAAATGGAGTCGGCAAGGTTATAAGAGTCGGAAGGACGGGGATAGAACATGGGGTACACGTTATTGAACACGTGGATCTTACCGCCGTTTTCGCACATGAGGTTTGCCATGGAGTCACCTTCTGTGATAATAGCAAGGTAACCTCTTTCAACCTCTGCCTTTTCAACAGTTGCGGCTGCGCCAACACCTGTCTTTTTCTCTACTTCCTTAGTTTCAACAACGCCGTATACGGGCATTGTCATTGTTTCTGTATGCTGACCGGAAATGGTATGGTATGCATAGTCTGCGCCGTACATCTGTCCGGACACATTATATGTTTGACCGCCCAGGTCCTCAAAGCGGATAAGTGTTCCGCTTCCGTCAGGAATCAATGAATAGCCTTCATTACTTCCCTTACCGCATCCCATATAGGGAAGCATCTTGATGGAGATAAGTGTATATGTTTCTTCGTCGAAACGGATACCGTTAGCAGGAAGTCTTGCTTCAAGACCTGTATCTGTAATGGTATACTCTATTGCCATCTTGAAGTTAGGAGGTGCTACGTCCTGGCTTACGTATTCACAGTCGTTATGGTCCTGCTCCATCTCTTCATATGTGTAGAGAGGACAGTATGTTTTGATGGTATCCTCAAGCTCTTTGAGCTCTTTGTCCTTGATATCTGTCTCACAAACGTATACTGCAAACTTCTTTGTTACGGGGAACGCCGCCTGCATTTCCTTAACAAGTGACTCTGTAAGGCTTGTATCGCTGGGGTCCTTAAGAGTGTAGAAGTGCATAAGCTTATTAAGCTTCTTCTGGTCTGTGATATTGTTCATGATCATGGACTCGAAACGAGTCTTTGAGATCATACGGGGTACAAGACGTGTTGTCTGGAGCTCACCGATAGCATATTCTACACGGATACCATTCTTTATATTCTTATATGTGATCTGACCCAGGAGGGCTGCATCTGTATAAGAGTACATTGTTTTTTCAACGCCGTTATAGCTGAATGTTACTGCGAGCTGTGAGAGAAGCTGATACTTTGTTGCAGGTGCAGCAAAGTTACCAACTGCTACATCATAGGGGTTAGTGAAGATACCTTCCTTGGTATCGGGGTCTACAAGTGCTACCTCGCCTGTATAAGGCTCATACCAAAGCTGGAAGCCATTCTGCTCACGTACCATTACCATGTCCTTGAGCTTGGCTGCGCCTGTTTCGTATGCTTTATTAATGTAATAATCTGCCTTCAGGCTTCCGTCTTCTTCAAATTTGTCCTTATCTTCACCCTTAGCAGGCGCTGCCGCTGCAGGAACTGCTGAGGCATAGGAGACAATTGTGAATGAGCCCAGTACTGTAATGAGAGCAAGGAGCAGTGATATAAACTTTTTCATAATATTCAATTCTCCTTTCACTTACATTCTATACTGGATCTCGTCGACGATACCGTATACGAAGGTAAACATCTTAGAGAGAAGTGTTGTGAACAGAACTGCTACGAACATGATAAAGATCATACCTACGATCGTACCCAGTACTGTTACGATATTCTTACTGAATGAGTAACCGTGTGTTGTCATCATACCGAAGAACAGGAGAAGTCCTGCCCAAATAAAGCCGATAGTAATCGCCATGGTTACAAGGTCACCTTCCTCTGCTACAAGCACGTTAGAGATAAGTGTTGCAGGGAAGATGATGATAGGCAGAGGTGTGAGAGCGTAGCAAGTAGCTGTAAACACGTCTGCAAATGTTCCTTCACCTTCGAACAGTGTTGTAAGACACCAGTTAGCTATGATCCACAGCATTACGGGTACTACTACGGAAGCAAGTGTCATTACAAGGCTGTCTGTAGAAACGTCGTTACCTGCGAATATGTAGCCTGTACCTACTGTCTGATAGAAGAATGCAAGGATCGTTACGATAAGAATAAGGAAGCCGCTGCGGATAGAGCCGCGCTTTTCGTGCTTAAGATCCCAATATCCGTCGAAAGGATGGAAGATAACATGGAATGCATAGAGAAGTTCTTCTGTGATATTCTTCTGACCAACCTTGAGGGATACTGCTCTGTTCTTCTTGGCCGCAAAACCCATGAACCAGAATACGAGCCAAAGTACGAGAATAACCACTACGGGGATAATAAGGAAGTAGCTGGAGATCCACTCTTTTCTTATCTCCTTGAAGGAGTTGGAGTAGCCGCCGTTATCATATGCTACCTTATAGTATTCCATTGCCTGCGCATGGTCACCGTCACGGGACATCGCCTGTGCGATACCGATGTATGCAATGTCAAAGTTATTGTTTCTCTTAAGGATATCCTTCCAGTTTTCAACCTCAGCGCCGTACTCACGTGCGTTCTGGCTGGCAAGAGCCTTTATAAGTGTGTCACCGTACTCGGTTCTGCGGAAAATTGTGAAGCTTGCATTATCTCTGTCTACAAGGATCATGTCATCGCCATTATAAACTACGGCTGTTACTGTGGAGATAGAGCCAAGCTGGCTTCCGGAGTCACCGAATGCAAACAGAAGATTACCCTGATTGTCGTATGTGAACACCTTGGAACGCTTATCATCGATGATCGACCATGTTCCCTCGGGACCTACGGCTGCGTCTACGATGGAGGATGCGCCCTGGATCTTACTTGTTGCGGATGTTGATACCTTAACTTCACCGGAGGGAGGATAGAAGCCGTTACGTGTCATAACGTCTGTACCGGATGCGTTCAGCTTCTTAACAGGAGCATATGTTCCGGATTTGTCCTTACCCATAATAGCATTCTGCTGTGATGCTTCATCGATGGAGTTAGTTGTTACGTAGAGGAAGTTGTCCTTATCTACTGTAATATTGTTATACTCTGTGGATGTCACCATTTCCTCGTCTTTAGAATCTCCGGAAATGAGGTTCCACACTGCCTGCCATGCTGTTACTGTAGCCTTCTGAGCACCTACGAAGCCGAAGAATGCGCCGTCGTCGTTCATTACGATGATACCCTCATATGTTGTGGAGGATACGATAAACATACGGTCATAGGAGTCTACTGCAACTGCTACGGGCTTATAGATCGCGCCCTCTGTAAAGAGGTTGGATTCGGGCTTACCTACTGTCTTTTTGAACTCATAGTTAAGATCGAAAAGCACGATTCTGTTGTTATCTGTGTCACAAATATACACATACTTATCTGTTACGAATACACCCTGAGGACCTGCAAAACTGTCAGGTACGCCCTGCTCGTTTACAAATGAGTCGATTGTCTTGATAAGTCTGTAGTATTTGCTAAGGACATATACACAGTTATTACCTGCGTCTGCAATGTAGATGTTGCCATCAGGGCCTACAACGATATCCTGGATATCAGCGAAAGGTGCGCCGGATGTTGATGCATCTACTACAGAGTCGGGTACGTATGCATCGGGTGATGTAAGTACGAATCCTGTTGAGGAGTAGGTATATGTCTGGTAGGGTGCTGCTGCCGAGGCTACTGTTGTAAATACCATAAGAAGGCAGACAGCCATCAAAATAGCGCTTATTGCTTTTTTCATTCTGCTCCTCCTTAGTCCTTCATACCACTGGTAGCCATTGTTTCGATGATGTTACTCTGGGAAACAACGAATACGATTACGGGCACGATCAGCATGATTACTGTTGATGCGGAAACTGCGCCCTGACGAACGATACCTGCGGAAAGCACCTGGCTCATTGCATAGTTAAGAGTCTTGAGCTCTTCACTCTGAATGAATATGGATGCACCTGTATTCCAAAGTCCCTGGAAGGACTGTACGATAAGTGTAAGCCATGCGGGCTTAACAAGGGGCATCGCGATGGACCAGAAGGTTCTGAATTCGCCTGCACCGTCAAGTCGTGCACTTTCCAGCATTTCTGTTGAAATATTTGCATCGATGAACTGCTTCATCAGGTACAGACCCAATGTCGAAGCCCATGTCGGCAGGATGATCGCCCACTGGCTGTCCATAAGTCCCATCTTTGTGAGGATTACGAACTGGAGCGTACCTGCTACTGCAGAGGAGATCATCAGGGACTTTACGATGAGCTGGAAGAAGAATCCGTGTCCGGGGAATGGGATCTTTGAAAGCGCGTATGCACACAGGGAGGACAGGATAAGGTTACCTGCTGTACCTGCAAATGTGATCCACACTGTATTAAAGATATATCTTGAGAATGGTACCCAGGACTCACTCATAAGCTGGAACAGGTCTGTAAAGTTCTGGAATGTGGGATTGATTACGTAAAATTTAGGAGGATAGTAAAACAGCTCATCAAGAGGCTTAAGTGACTGGATCACTACGTAATACAGAGGAAGGAACATGATCGCTCCGAGTATAAACAGCATCAGGTTGATACCGAAATCTCCTCCGGCGGAGCGGTTAAGAACTACTCTGTGTCTTCTTGTTCTTAATTTCTTACTCATCTTACTTACCTACCTTTGACAATGCGCGGTTGATTACCATGTTAGTTCCGATCTGGATAATGAACAGCACGAAGGAGATGGCACTGGCGTAACCGAACTCCATACGGGCACCGGAGTACTCCTCCAGATGGTGAGAAATGGTATAACCAACGTAACCTGTGGGAGGGCTGCCGGCAAGTGTGGTTACAACGCCACCAAAGCTGAACGCGTTTGTGATGGAAAGTACTGCGGAGAACATCAGTGTTTCCTTCATGTTAGGAAGGGTAACGTACCAAAGCTCCTGCCAACGGTTGGTGATTCCGTCAACCGCTGCTGCCTCATACTGTGCACGGTCTACGCCCTGGAGACCCGCGATAGATGCAAGGAATCCTGTGTTAAGAGACATCCACAGTGATACTATGATACACAGAGGCATGATGTATGATTCTGTCTTAAAGAACAGTATAGGTGAGTCGATCAAGCCAAAATTCATCAGCCAACCGTTTACAAGTCCGTATGAGTCGCCTGCGAAAATATAGGTGAAGATCGTATATGCACTTGATGTAAGTGAAGGTGCATAGAAAATGAGGGTTACGAATGCTCTCATCTTGGGGGAGAGCTCATTAATGAACCACGCAATACCGAATGACATCAGATATGATGCGGGACCTACCACTACTGCAAAGAGGATAGTGTTCTTCAGAGCAGTGATAAACAGGTCGTCATTCAGGAAAAGTGTGATGAAGTTCTGGAATCCTACAAAGTTCGGGGTCTGAAGGAGGTTCCAGTCCGTAAAAGCTACGAAAACTGATGCAAAGACCGGGATGACAGTGAATGTGAAGAACAGTATCATAAAGGGGATGACCATGAAGTATCCGACTTTATACTGCTTCATCAGATGCCATGTCCACTGTGCTTTGGTCATATTATGCACCGCAACAGTTTCTTTTTTCTTAGACATTTCTCTTTCTCCTGTTTTATTTTTTAGTCGGGAGCAGTAGCCTCTGCGTTCCTTTTCGGACGTTCTCGGAACGCAGGTGCTGTCCTCCGTTTAATTATTTACTCTTATATATAATAAGGAAGGTTTTGTTACTGCTCCAGCCATTCCTTATAGGAGATCGTCACAGAGCCCTTTCTTGTGGCCTTGAGCCATTCGTTATAGTTGTCTGCTGTTATCTTCTTTTCTTCCATCCAATCCTTGAACGTGTACTCAGCATCTTCTTCGTCTCTGATGCATGTGTTGTCATCTACTGTAGTACCGCGTTCCTCTGCCCAGTATTCTCTCCACTCTGCTGTGGTCTCGAAGCCTGTATATTCCTTGATTGCCGCCCATTCGTCAGCGATCATAAGATCGAATTCTTTTCTCTTTCTTGTGATCTCTTTATTGATGTCAGCTACATAGGACAGGATCTCGTCAGAGGGGTCTGCACCCTGAGTTGCTGCAGAGTTGAATGCAAAGCCTGTGTAACGTGTGATGAAGTAGTCACCGGGATAGTATTCAAATGCAAATGTCTCGGAATATGCCTTCTTAAGGATCGCTGCTTCTGCTTCTGTCCAAGGAAGCTCATTGAACGCTTCGAGATTGGACACTGCCTGCTTAGCAGAGGGACCGAGAAGGGCTACCATTTCGTTACAGTACTTGACCTGGAATTCCTTATCGGAGTACCAATCGAGGAAGTCCCATGCAAGTTCCTTATCGTCACATCCGTCGGGCATTACGACACCGGACATGAAGGAGATACATTCACGGTTGATCTTCTGCTTACCTGTTTCTTCATCGATAACGGGGTTGCCCTCTGCATCAACTACGGGTGTACCGGGAATCTGGTCAAAGCTCCAGAGACCGGAGATTTCAGGTGCAAAGATCTGAAGTGTATTGTACATATCAAGGCCACCGATAAGAACGGGCATCTCACCTGTCTTGAATCGGTTGGTTCCGTCGAACTGTACAGGCAGTGAATACTGGGTAAACATGTTACACATATATTCGAAGGAGTCAAGTGCAAGTGTGGAGTCGAGGTTAGTTGCCATACCCTCATCTCTCCAATACTCGCCTCCCTGCTGATAGAGGAAGATGGAGAAGTCGGTAGCCATACCGATTTCCATGTTATTAAACTGAAGTACAGGAACCATTGCCATAAGGTCGTCCCATGTTTCGGGATGATCAAGGCCAAGCTGGCCCAGTATGTCGTCTCGACAGAACATAAAGTAGGTTACCTGGCTGGTAGGTACTGCATATGTCTGTCCATAGAGTGTAAGGGGAACGATCGCATCTTCTGCAAATCTGTCCATTACCTCATCAAATGTGTCAAACTGATTAAGAGGATTGATAGCGCCACGAATCGCCATTTCCATAGGGCTCTGGGAGTCGATGGATACGTCAGGTCCTACGCCTGCAAGCACGGACTGGAGAAGCACGCCGCCTGCTGTAAGCTTAAGGTCTACGGATGCGCCTGTATCTTTTGCAAATCCTTCATTAATTATATTCTTAATTATCTGAGCCTGGTCACGTCCGGAGGATGTCCAAACGGAAATAGCTCCTGCATCGCTACTCTCTGTACCGATGGAGTTGTAATCAGCGAAGAAGCTCTGGAAGAACTTCTGCATCTCGAATACAAACGCCTGCCAGCCGGAGTCCTTCGCTTGAGGAAGCTCACTGCCTACGGGCTGGATCACGAAATAGTCGATCTCTACATACTGAGCGGATGCATTGGACACCCATGTACCGAGAGAGGAGATCCACTCCTTCAGTGAACCGAGGTTCGCTGCGATCTCATCTTCATCAGACGCCATTCTTTCTACAAGAACTGCTGCCTGCTCAAGTGTAGCTGTATTATCAGACTTGATTCCGTTCATTTCGGAAATGTATTCAACTGTCTGCTCAAGGTTCATTGCCTGTCTGCCGAGGTCTGCCACTGTATCGGGCATGATACGGCTGAGACCGTAGTCACGGTTTACGTCAGGATCATTACCTGTGAGCTTAAGGATCTCCATGTAGTCGGTGTTGAGGTGGTCGATGATATCATCCACGCGGCGGATGATCTCTGCCATGTTACCAAGTGTTACTTCAAACTCGATAACATATGTCTCGCCCTCTTCAAAATAGAACTGGAAAGACTCATATCCGTCTGTAAGTGTTCCTGCCTGCCAGTTGCTGTTAAAATCAAAACGGAGATTCTTTGCTTCCTCAAAGGGATACTCGCCGTTGATCTTAATGCTTCTGGAGGTATACATACCGTTGAGCTGGTCCTGTCTGTGTCTTGTTACGATCTCATAGAGACCTGTAGACTGACATGTAAATTCATACTGGATCCACTTTCCGGGGCTTGTCCACTTATCGCCGCCGATAGTATTTCTCTTAATAAGAGAAGAATGCTGGGGGCTTGTAATAGCGGAGGAGCGGTCGTAGATAGGATAGATCATAAGGGAGCTGGAATACTTGGGAAGCTCGCCCTCGATAAGCACTGCATCAGCGCTTGCTACCTTGTAACCATTGTCCTTATACATCTGCTTGATCTCATCGTATGTAGGGAGCTGTTCAACTGTGTGAACCTCTACGCTTGCTATAGCCAGGTCCTCTCTTACACCTTCAAGTGCAATAGTTGTCGTACCTGCTGTAAGCCAGAACTCAAGCTCCTCTGTATAACGTCCGTAGAAGTCCCTCATTGTGTACTTCTGCCAATCGTATACGATATGGCTCTCGGGCGCGTTTTCGTTACCAACGATGTCGAGAGGGAATGCTGTATCTCTCGTGTCGCCCTCATACTCATATTCCCAGATCTTCTGGAGACAGAGGTAACGGGCCTCGCTATAGGGAATGTTGCCGTTGATACGGAGAATTCTCTCAATATCAGCCTTGGGCTCTTCCTTTATAGTCTCGTCAGCATTGTAGTAGGGTGCATACTCGAAGGTTACTGTGTACCAACCGTCCGCGGGAACCTCAACATCCCAGGAGATAACTCCGTCACCGGGGGTAAGCACGCACTCCTTGCCTGCCCAATCCTCGAGAACTCTTACCTCAGCGGTGGTGTTTTCTTCGTTATAGTCAACACCGTTCACTGTTACGGACTGTTCCTGCCAGTCCTTCCAGAAGTTCTCGTCTCTGTCATCCTCTTCTACGTAGCCGTACTTCGACTTGTACGCTTCGTAGGTAATAAGATTCAGAGTCTCGAAAATTGCGTCAGAAGCTTCTTTGTCGCCCGTGGTGCCTGCTTCAGCCGCGCTCACTGTGAAGAGCGAGCCGCAAAGCATCAACACAGCCAACATAAGAGCTGTCAGCTTTTTGGTCTTTTCTCTCATAAGTACCATCCTCCTGCCTATTTTTAAGCAACTAAATATTGCAAATTGCCTGCGCTCACGCGCACATTTTTCCCCGACGCCGCATTTCCCGCCGCGCTTCGGGGTTATGGTCCAAAACTATGTTTTATTCCCATAATATATACAAATATTATACTCCGAGCGGCGTTATATGTCAAGTTTTCACACATATAATATACTCGCGCGCCCCGCTCGTGTTTTTACGGCGTTTATTCCCTTTTTATGGTTATATTTACATTATTTTACACTCAAGTACTCTCATCCCCTTCTCTCCAACGCACCTTTAGTTATGTTAGTAACTTTTATTTACTTTTCCCTTGGAAATACTGTTATTGTTGGGTCTTTAAACCTCAAAATGTTGTGTTTTTGTTGAATTTAGTAAATATTATTTACTAATTCTGTCTTTATTACAAAAATATTAACGTTTTGTAAATGTAGAAAACCGGCCCGATTTTTTGTGAAAAATACACAGTTTTTGGGTTTATTTTTTTCATCTTGTGCGACTTCCACAAATTATTAACGATTTATTAATTTTTGCAAGCTTATTTGTTAATTTTGCAGTTATTTGTCATTTTTTGTTAATAGTTTGCTAAAAGCGCATTTATCATTTTAATTTTTTTGCTCTATCTTGTTTTCAAACCATTCATTCTTTTTCTTCTCACAGAAGCACAAACTGTTACAAAACATATTATTATAAAAATGTTACTTTTGGGTAAAATAATCATATCTGCTATTGCATTTTCAACATTTTGTGTTATACTATAAATGAAAATAAACTGCCCGTGCAGTAACCATAAAGGAGACAAACTATGGAAAACGAAAAGAAAAAAGTCAGTATAGGCAAGATAATCGCCATATCTGCCGCTGTAGCACTTATCATTTTCGCGCTTCTCGTGATCCTCTACAAATTCTTCAAGAAGTATTTTAAGGTTTCATTTGATTGCGGCGATTGTGACGACTGCTCACAGGATTGTTTCGGAAGCGATTTTGATCCCCTGGCTATGGACGACGACTACTTCGAGCCCGAGTGCACACTCTGCGACGAAGCAGACAAGGACGCTGAATAACAGCTATCATCGGGACCTGCAGGGTCCCGATTTCCTTTATATGATGCGAGGATATAACATATGAATAAAAAAATACTAACAGCAGCGATTGCCATTTTGACAGCAACTTTACTTGTTGCCTGCAAGCCACAACAGAATACGCGTCCCTCAGACACCACAGCTTCCCTCTCTGATTGGCGCAATTCTATTGAATATGAGTCGTTTTTCTTTGTAAACAGCGAGACAAAGCTGCTTTACGCCCTTGATGTGGGAAGCATCACCCTGTGGAACAACGCAGGAGACGGAACAGTTCTCCAAACTATCGAATATGACTCTGCGGCGTCCAATGCGATCGAAAGCATCGAATTTAAAGATGTAAACCTTGACGGGCACAGCGATATTATGAATCTGTATTCAGAAACAGATACAGGAAAAAAATATAATCTTTGGCTGTGGGACGCAGCAAGCGGTAAATATGTTGAGTGCAAGATGTTCCGAGGCATCAACGACCCTGTAATCTCCGAAGACGGAAAAACTGTTTCCGGAGAAGAGGATATGGGAGTATTCGGAACTGTCCTTAAGGTATATAATATAACAGACGCTCTGATGCTTGAAGAAGCATCAGTCACTATGACCAATGCAAATGATATTGCCGCCGCAATTTCCGCCGATATCCTTGAAGGTGCCGATATTACAAAAGCTGACGGCGCAGCAACTATAGATGAGGTGAGCTGTCCGGTTTATTACGTGGAGCGCGACGGGGCACGGATTGCATTTCTCGCTTATTCCTTTGAGGGGCATTGGTATCTCGACGAGGGCTGCAAAGGAATATACCGACTCATAAATAATACTGACGGTACATATGTAAAAGGCCTGTACACAGGTCAAATGGGAGCCCTTGCGGATGTTGCCGCAGAGCTGTTCGAATGTGACCCTGTAGAGCTCACTGTGGGTGATAAGACTGTAGGTATCCTGTGTCACCTTTCATACAGTGAAAGCGGAACCCCTATTCTGCCTGATCCCGATGCGGAACCTGAAGGAACTGTAGCAGAGGGTTATTGGTTTATGCGCGGAGAAGAGCTTCTTTGTAATATAGTGAGCGCAGGAGGAGGAGTATACTACTGCTACGCACCTGATATTACGGGAGACTCCTTCTATCACCTGCTTCAGACAACAGGAGAGGCGGGCATTGTTCCCGGCACAGCATCTGAATACTATACAGACCTTGAATGAGAGGAAAGACCCTTGAAATATAATTACCATACCCATACAGCAAGATGTAATCACGCCGACGGCAACGATGCTGACTACGTCAAGGCAGCATATGAAAGCGGAATAGCTCAGCTCGGATTCGCCGATCATGTACCGCAACCGGGATTTGAAGGAATATTTGAATCTTGGTTTAGAATGAAACCGTGCGAAACTGAGGGATATTTCGAATCGATTCGTCAGCTTAAAGAGCAGTACAAGGACAAAATGGATATCCTTGCAGGCTTTGAGGTGGAATATTATCCCGGGCATTTCGACAGTATGCTCAGTCATATCAGCACCTTTAAGCCCGATTATCTTATATTGGGACAGCACTTTACAAATAACGAATACGACGGAGTCTACGTTGGCTCACCCCAATGCACTGAGGAAAGCATGTGGAAATACGTGGAGCAGGTAAAGGAGGCGGTAAAAACAGGGTTGTTTTCATATATCGCCCATCCCGACCTGCCTAACGTAAGCTGTTCAGAGGATATTATAAAGAAAGCGGCATACGAGATCTGTGCCGCCGCCATAGACGATGGAATCCCCGTGGAATGTAACCTCCTTGGGCTTATGGGCAACAGATGGTATCCTAAGAAAGCATTTTTCGAGGTAGCAGGAGACATGGGATGTCCCGTTATATTGGGCCTTGATGCTCACCTGCCTGATTCATTCATATGCACGCAGTATGAAAACCATGCAATGAAAATGCTCGCCGAATGCGGAATAACACCTATCGACAAACTGAACATAAGGAGACCCTTTTAATGAAAGGAAATAACATAATCCTCATCGGAATGCCCGGATGCGGAAAAAGCACCGTAGGGGTGCTGCTGGCAAAAACTCTGCTCAAGGGCTTTTGTGACACAGACCTGCTTATTCAGGAAAGAGAGGGCACAGAGCTTTATAAAATAATAGCGGAAAAGGGCACAGACGCCTTTGCCGCCATTGAAAACGATGTGGTATCCACAGTCAATGCGGACAACTGTGTCATTGCAACAGGCGGAAGCGTCATTTTCGGTAAAGAAGCAATGGAAAACCTGAAAAGCTTGGGTACTGTAGTCTATATCAAGCTCCCTCTTGCGGAAATCGAAAGAAGGGTAAAAAATATTAAAACAAGAGGTATCGTGATGGAGCCCGGCCAAAGCCTTGCAGGTATCTATGAACAAAGAACACCTCTGTATGAAAAATACGCGGATATCACCGTTCCCTGTAAGAGAGCCCCCCTTGAAAAAACAGTTGAGAGAATAGTCAAAGCAATCGAGGGCTACGGGTGCACTGAGCACATTAATTGATAATAAGGGGAGATGCTTTTCACCAAAAGTGTCTCCCCTGTTGTTATGTAAGGTGAATGTTAATACATAGCAGATATAACCTCTCCGCCAATGAAGGTAAACTATATTTTGTAATGATGAATATCAATAAAGGTGTATTTCATTTTCAACCGTTGAGCAAACGGTATTAAAATGCAAATGTCATATTGTCAGGCTAAAACCTCCGTCTACCGTAAGGCAACCCGCCCTGTAGGAACAGCGGTTATATTCGCCAAGACTTCCACCCCGGATGAAGATCGGTGACGTTACGTACCTTTAGGTAAGGTGTCAAAGCATGTAGGCAAGCGAATGCAGAATATACGATTTATCGATTGACTTTGCGAAAAGTGTGTGATAAAATTTCCTTTAAAGGATAGGAGGGAGCTTATGGGACTAATTGAAGTTATAATGATCGCCTTCGGTCTTGCAATGGATGCATTCGCCGTTTCAGTATGCAAGGGTCTTGCCATGACCCGCGTGCGTGTGAGAGATGCACTTATTGTGGGGCTGTGGTTTGGCGGATTTCAGGCACTTATGCCTGCAATAGGATATCTGCTTGGCTCTCGTTTTTCTTCTTATATAGAGGCATTTGATCATTGGATAGCCTTCGGATTGCTTTTGCTTATCGGACTCAATATGATAAAGGAGTCCTTTGAGAAGGATAGCGAGAAAGGATGCGACTGCAAGGCGGCATCTGTAGCCCCGCGCGCTATGATAATACCCGCTATCGCTACAAGCATCGATGCTCTTGCAATAGGCGTTGCATTTGCAGTAGTAAAGGGAAACGGCACAGGAACTCCTATCGGAGCCAGCGTTGCAATAATCGGTATCGTCACCCTTATCATATCCGCAATAGGCGTTAAAATAGGCGGCATCTTCGGAAGCCGTTTCAAGCATTATGCCGAAAGATCAGGAGGCATCATCCTTATAATAATCGGCATTAAGATCGTCCTTGAACACTTGGGTGTTCTTACATTTTGAGGTGAGTTATGAAAAGAATGATAACGATACAGGACATCTCCTGTATGGGAAAATGCTCGCTGACAGTGGCATTGCCTATAATCAGCGCAATGGGAACAGAGGCGTGCGTTATACCTACAGCCGTGCTCAGTAACCATACCGCATTTGACAGCTTCACCTTCTGCGACCTGACAGAGGAGATCCCCCCCATTGCCGAAACGTGGAAAAATCAGGGTGAAGATTTTTCCTGCATATACACAGGATATCTCGGCTCCGAAAGACAGCTCAGTATAGTTTCAGACTTTATAGATAGCTTCGGGAATAACGCTTTGGTATTCATCGACCCCGTAATGGGCGACTTTGGTAAGCTTTATAGCGGATTTGATGAAGGATTTGCCAAAAAAATGGCAGAGCTGTGTAAAAAGGCCGACGTGATCGTGCCTAATATGACAGAAGCATGCTACCTTCTGGGAGAGCCCTTCAGAGACGTAACGGGAGAAGATGAGACAAAGGATATCCTTCGCCGCCTGTGTTTGCTTGGGGCAAAAAAAGCTGTGCTTACAGGCATAGTGCCTTGTGAAGGTATGATGGGAGCTGTTATGTATGACTCTGAAAGGGATGAATTCTTCAGCCACTTTGCCAAGAGAACTAATAAGACCTTCCACGGTACAGGAGATGTTTTTGCATCAGCATGCGTCGGAGGGCTGTGCAGAGGGATGACCCTTGAGGAATCGCTGACTCTTGCGGTAGATTTTACAGCAGAATGCGCAAGGATAACCCTTGAGGACCCCGATGCGCGTTGGTACGGAGTCAATTTTGAGTCCGCCATACCGTGGCTGTGCGAAAAAATGAAATAACAAAAAAAGACAGGGCAACCTGTCTTTTTTGTCTGCAGAATAAACGTAATTAAAGAAGCGTACGAATAAGCCCTATTCCGTGATCTTTTCTAAAAACTCCTGCAATCGCCAAAGATCGGAGGACTTATCGTCACGAAGCCATGCGGTACTGTAATCATCAAGCCAATTATTGATATCGACCTGAAGCGCTGTTCTGTCGCCGTATCCGTCTGCATTGTTAATACAAAGCACAAGTCGGTTCATAAGCTCTAATGCACGACAAGCAAGTATCAGATCGGAAATAACTGCGTCTTCTCTGCCAAGTGCTTCCAGCCGTTCTCTTTCCTCTCGGCATATGTCAATATGCGCCTTTACATCCTCTTCAGTATACTCCCCGTTACGGTCGCCGCCCATTTTAAGAGTTGCATCCCCTCCCTCAAGATGAGTTGCGGAATGCCACATAACAAATTCCGACCAACTGCAGCTCTGAGAAGCCTTGCCCAGACGGCGCAAAACTTCTGCCATATTAAACTCTCTTATTCCGTAAATAAGCAGGCTTGCAGCCGTCTCATATTCCGTATCGGTGTCAGAGAGTACGTTCCATGATTTTTCCGCACCGAATGCAAGTCCGTAAAGATTGCAATTAAAGGAGCAAACATGACCGAAATCTCCCCAGCTTGTGTTAAGTAGCCCACGGGCGTTGTATTTTTTCGCGTGAGCGGCAAAGCTTGTTATGTTGCCGGTGGAAATATTTATGTTTTCGATAAAATTGTCCCAGCCGGAGGTTCCCGTGCAACATATCTGAGAAAAGCCGCGCTCCCAAAACATTTTCGGGATCCACTCCGCCACCTCATGCCTGTAGCACCAATTGAGGACAGTAACATCCTCAGGCAGACGCTCCTTGGCCATGTCGGGACGGGCCATACATTCGTCGCCCCACATCATGACCTTCTTTCCGTATGAGCTAACTATATCAATCAGCTTTTCCACGTGGTAAAAATAAGCCTCGCCCTTGTCACGGCCAAGATTCGTGCCGTTGCAAAGGTCGTGTGTCTCGTCACAGCATATGTTGAAATATTCGGATGTGAAAAGAGGAATAAACTGACGGAGCATAGAGCCTATTACTTCGATGGTCTCGGGATGATAAACGTCTACAGTATGGTGCCATTGGCGCTCAAGCCAATAATTTCTCGTCATCCTGTGCCCCTTAAGCTCGCTGATGTGATTGTAGCGATCGCTTTGAAGAAGGGTGAAAAGATGGCCGAATGACGCCATGGAGGGAACAAGATCAATAAAATGCTGTCTGCAATATGCGTCAAGCTCCTTTATTTCATCGGGAGTGAGAGCATTGGTCTCATCAGCAATGCCCTCAAGCTCACGAAACGTGAAGGCATCCTCAATATACAGCTGAAGAGAATTCATTTTATATCGGGCAAGAGTGTCCGCAATGCTCTTAAGCTTTGCAAGGGTGGGAACTCTGCCTCGGGAAACGTCAAGATAAAGCCCCCTGTATTTAAGATCGGGGCGGTCCTTGATATAACAGCAGGGAACAGAGTCCCCCATAAGCTGACGAAGGGTCTGAACAGCGTAGAAGGCGCCCTCGGCTCCCTCGCCGCAAATAACGATGCTGTCGCAGGTAACAGTCAGCTCATAGCCCTCTCCGAGCTCTCCATGATGCACGAAAACAGCTCTTCCTGCAGGCATCCCGTCGCATTTCTTAATATTTCCGCCAAAAAGCTCCGATACCTCTGCTATAACTCGGGAATCAGTTCCCTCTTTTACAAAAACCACAGCGCCTGCCAAGGCAAACGCCCCTTCTCTCTCCTCACATATGTGAGGCATGGGAATTATCCTCTGCATATACTTCCCCTCACTTTCTGTTATTTATTTTAACATACCTTTCGCCGCAAGGCAATGGGAAGGGGACGATCGGCGCCTGTTTCTTTTTCTTTGGCAGGTGGCACGATGAACATGCCCACTATATCTGTAGGGGCGATCATTGATCGCCCGCATCAATCGGCTTCGGTGAACGTAGCCCTATATCTGTAGGGCGGGCTGAGTCAGCCCGCCGTTTCGTACGGCTTAAACTTATTCTTGCGGCGGCTTTACTAAAGCCGCCCTACAGGGGTCTTGGGTACGTACGGCTTAAATTTATTCAAGCGGGAGAGCAATGCTCTCCCCTACGGTGGCGACGCCCGTTTAGCCTGTAGGGGCGATCATCGATCGCCCGCATCAATCGGCTTCGGTGAACGTGTCCTCTGTCTCTGTAGGGCGGGATGCCCTCATCCCGCCGCCTCGCACG
>JAFUMU010000006.1 GCA_017482495.1 Clostridia bacterium
CGGCTTTGGTAAACGTGCCCCATTACCTTGTAGGGCGGTGGCTTGCTGCCGCCGAGAAACAATTACAGAGATTTTAACGGCGGGAGATAACCCCACCCTACGGGTAAACGGGGGAGCTTAGCTTGCGGATATGACGTTTTTCTTATAATTCCCTTTGTATTGCGGCGGCACCTATGGTTGTAAAAAAAACATTTTACCCTTTTTCTATATCTTTTGTAAAAAAGCATAGAAAAAAGGAGGTATGACCTCCTTTTTACATTCTGTTCTTTAATCTATCATACAGATCGTCGTCGGCGATATTGATAGCTCTGATCAGGAATATCAGCATTGCAACGCCTATAAATGCATTTATAAGCCAGCTCTCGGGGTAATACACTGCAAGGATGCCGTGTGCCGCCGATGCAACGCACATTGCGGTCATCAATGCAAATGCCACGGTATATGCTCCTGTTATACTTTTACAAAGTCCTTCACCCTTGCCGCTTCTTGTTTCCGGAAGCACTTTTTCATAGATCGCGCAATGGCTTCTTATCATATCCGAAAGGCATTTCGCAAAGAGCCAAATGGTTATTATAAGGAATACTGCTGTAAGTATTTCGGAGATTATGATAGGGATATACATTTTTTCAGACTGTCCGATTCCGTTAGCGAAGGATTCGGGAGTATACCTAAGCTGTGTATAGAGATACTGATTGAGCAATTCTGCACACGAGGGGATAACTGTGAGAAAGCCTGTGATAGCTGTGGGCAATGCCGCTTTAGAATGCTTCCTCATCATTATTGCAGCCGAAGCGAAAAATGCACCTGCCACGCCGCCGGGAAGCCAATTGACGTAGTCGATATAGATACTGAAGCAGAACACTGCGCCGAGGATAGTGAGTATCTTCACCGCTGCAGTTTTCTTTTCAGCAAAATGGCTTTCGTCACCTGCAATATTCTCATCATACAGGCTGTTGAGGGTAGTCATGAGCTTTTCATCCGATGCTATACCGAGAATATATTTTCTCATTCTGAATGCCCAGGGAATACCCACCGCAAGGGCGATAATTGATGCAAAGAAATAGAAATGGGGGACGAAATACGTCCAATCAACACGTGCGCCTGTATATATAGTAATAGTAGATCTCGCCTGCAGGATTATGGGAAGCTGGGGAAGGAAGCAGGCAAGAGAGCGTACGGCAAAGGCTATAATGGAGAACACAAGAACAGAGTCGGATGAGTATGCCTTAACATAGCTTACGGTTCTTTTCTTATATACTCCGTAGCAGGCATTGCTTTCATGGCGCATGCCGTAGTAATGGAATCCGCCGAATAGGCTTATCATACCCGGGATAAAGCACACTGCCTCGCCTACTGCAAACACGAAGGAGAACAGTATGACGAAGGTTCCGTCAAGCACAGGCAGAAGCAGGCACACAGCCGTTTTTACTGCGCTGATTATTGCAAGCAAGGAAAAGCTTCTTTTGGCACGGGTAAATCTGTCCTCCATATCCGCCAGCTTATCAAGTCCGTACACCATAAGGATATATCCGATAAAGTCGGGTATCACATCTATAATGGTTATAACGGGATTTACAAGAAAGAACATTCCAAGGGCTACAAGGGGCAGCCCCATATTTATCTTCTTATTCTTCATTATTCTTCGCTCCGCAGCATTTTTTATATTTCTTACCGCTTCCGCAAGGGCAGGGATCATTTCTGCCGATCTTTTCGGATGCTTTTTTTACAACGGGCTTCTTTTTAAGTGTTCCGTCGTCTGCCATTCCTGCTGTGACGGGCTTAGCTACTTCAACTCGCTTGACCTCTTCCTTCGGCATAACGGAGAGCACCATACGTACCGTGTCCTCGTCGATCATCTCAAGCATATCGAAGAATATATCGTCGCCTGCAAGACGGTATTCCGTAATGGGATTTCTCTGGGCATACGCCTGAAGTCCGATAGACTCCATAAGGGAATCCATTGCCTCAAGGTGGTCCATCCACTTGGAGTCAACGTTGCGAAGGAGTATTACTCGCTCGATCTCTCTGAACTGCTCCTCGCCGAATACGTTCTGCTCCTTATCCTCATAGATCTTCATTGCTCTTTCTATAAGGGTATCCTTGATGCTTTCTCTCTTTTGAGCGGCGCTTCCCTCCATATCCTCAAAGTCGGATTCGGAGCAAAGCAGGCCCATATATTTTGCCTTAAGTGAGCCAAGGTCCCACAGCTCCGTATCGTCCTCATGGAGATACAGGGTAACTGCAGCTTCTATGGTTCTCTTTATCTTATTAACTATGGCGTCACGCAGAGAAACGCCGTCAAGCACCTGCTGTCGCTGCTGATAGATAAGCGTTCTCTGCTTATTCATAACGTCGTCGTATGCAAGGACGTTTTCACGTCTCTTATAGTTATTGCTTTCAAGATGCCTCTGAGCGCTTTCGATAGAGTCGGAGAGGATCTTTGCATCTATGGGGTCGTCCTCTGTGATGCCAAGGCGTGTTACCATATTAAATATTCTCTCACTTCCGAACAGCCTCATAAGGTCGTCCTGAAGGGAGATAAAGAATCGGGATTCGCCGGGGTCGCCCTGACGGCCGCTTCGGCCTCTGAGCTGGTTATCGATTCGGCGTGCGTCGTGGCGCTCTGTACCGATAACGAACAGACCGCCTGCCTCGCAAACCTTTTCTGCCTCGGGGCGTATCTCCTCCTGATACTGATCGTAGAGGGTCTTATAATATTCTCTTGCGGCAAAGACTTCTTCGGAAACAGACTGGGATGAGCCTGTTGCAAGCATGATCATCTCTTCCTCGTAGCCTTCCTTACGCATTTTACTCTTGGCAAGGTATTCTGCGTTACCGCCCAGCAGGATGTCCGTTCCTCGTCCTGCCATATTGGTGGAGATAGTAACTGCGCCCAGCTTACCTGCCTGAGCAACTATCTCTGCCTCTTTATCGTGATACTTTGCGTTAAGGACTGTGTGGGGGATACCTGCCGCCTTGAGCTTTTTGGAAAGAAGCTCGGATTTTTCGACGGAGACAGTACCTACAAGCACAGGCTGACCCTTGGCATGGCACTCCTTTATCTGCTCGATAACGGCTCTGTCCTTGCCTGCAACTGTTGTGTAAACGACGTCGCTGTGGTCAACTCTTATCATAGGCTTATTTGTGGGCACCTCTACTACGTCCAGGTTATAGATGCCCTCGAACTCCTCCTTCTCGGACAGGGCTGTACCTGTCATACCGGAGAGCTTATTATACATTCTGAAGTAGTTCTGGAAGGTGATGGTGGCAATGGTCCTGTTTTCTCTCTTGATCTCAACGCCTTCCTTTGCTTCAATTGCCTGATGGAGTCCGTCGGAATATCTTCTTCCGGGCATGATACGGCCTGTAAAGCTGTCTACTATCATTACCTCGTTATCCTTGATAACGTAGTCTGTGTCGCGCTTCATTATACCGTGTGCGCGGATAGCCTGATAAACGTGGTGGGAGATTGCGGCGTTCTCGGGGTCGGAAAAGTTTTCGATGCCGAAGAATTCCTCTGCCTTCTTAATACCGTGGGCTGTGAGAGTACAGGTCCTTGCTTTTTCGTCAACGATATAGTCCTCTGTTACCTCGTCATATTCTTCCTTTGAGTCCATTTCCTTTATAACGAAGCGTTTGAATTTAGAAACGAGAGTATTAGCTCTTCCGTAAAGCTCGTCGGATTTGTTGCCGTGGCCGGATATTATAAGAGGTGTTCTCGCCTCGTCGATGAGGATGGAGTCCACCTCGTCAACGATAACGAAGTTGTGTCCTCTCTGAGTCTGGTTTTCCTTATAGATGACCATATTGTCACGAAGGTAGTCAAAGCCCAGCTCGTTGTTGGTAGCGTAGGTGATATCACAGGCATATGCAGCCTTTTTCTCAGCCTTTGTCTGATCGTGGAGGATAAGACCTGTGGTGAGACCGAGAAATTCGTGTACTCTTCCCATTTCCTCCTGTCCCATTTTAGCAAGGTATTCGTTAACTGTTACAACGTGAACGCCCTTGCCCTCAAGTGCGTTAAGGTAGGAGGGGAGTACTGCAACAAGAGTTTTACCCTCACCTGTTTTCATTTCCGCTATCCTTCCCTGATGGAGCAGGATACCGCACATAAGCTGAACTCTGAAGGGACGCTTACCGAGCACTCGGTCTGCTGCCTCGCGCACAAGTGCATATGCCTCGGGAAGGATATCGTCAAGAGTTTTTCCATCCTTAAGCTCCTGCTTGAAGGTATCTGTCATAGCCTTCATTTCACTGTCGCTCATGGCCTTGTACTTATCGCTGAGAGATACTATTTTATCGACGATGGGAGTGATCTTTTTTATTTCCCTATCGCTGTATGTTCCGAATATTTTTGTAAAAATGCTCATTACTTTCTCCGAAATATATTAAATCAACCTATTATACCTTATAATATATATAAATTAATATACCTATTTGTAAATTTTATTTAACCCTTTACATTTTTTTAGGAAAATGATATACTTTTCATATGGGAAAGATTAATATTGTATTATGGGAGCCGGAGATCCCGCAGAACACCGGCAATATTGCGCGCACCTGCGCCGTTACGGGGGCAAGTCTTCATCTTATAGAGCCTTTGGGCTTTAAAATAGACGATGCCAAATTAAAGAGAGCAGGGCTCGACTATTGGCACAGCCTTGATATAACTTATTATAAGAATGCAGAGGATTTCTTCGAAAAGAATCCCGAGGCGGTATTTTATTGCTTTACCACCAAAGCCCCTCGAAGCTACAGCGACGTTTCATACCCTCTGCCTGTGTATCTTTTTTTCGGAAAGGAAACGAAGGGGCTTCCTGAGGATTTTTTAAGGGACAACTATGAAAAATGTGTAAGGCTTCCCATGAAAAGTGACCAAAGAAGCCTTAACCTGTCCAATACCGTGGCGGTGGCAGTATATGAGGTGCTCCGTCAGCATAATTTCCCCGACCTTAGCGACAAGGGATATCTTACCGGAGAGAACGAGGGCTGAGAGGTATTACACCTACAGAGACAGAGGGACGTTCATCCAAACCTTCCCCAGCGGGGAAGGGGGACCACGAAGTGGTGGATGAGGAGAATCCTAACACAAAGCATTAATTAAAACAAACAAATATTAATAGTTGAAATGGTGAGGGCTCTCCTCACCCACCGCTAACGCGGTCCACCCTCCCCGCTGGGGAGGGTTAGGCGGACAAGCCGCCTTACCGGAGGCTTGTACCCCCGCAGAGAAAAAACAACAGAAATAATTTAGCAAAAGAGGAATATATTATGAGAATACTTTTTCAGGGAGACAGCATAACAGACGGCGGCCGCGACAGAAACGATCCCCGTAAGATCGGCTGGGGATATGCCCTTTATGCTTCAAGATTTATTAAGGAGCGCCATCCCGATATGGAATTTGATTTCCTTAATTTCGGTATTTCCGGCAATAAAACAGACGACCTTGTAGGCAGATGGACAACTGACTGTATAGAATGGCAGCCTGATGTTGTTTCCATTATGATAGGCGTTAACGACACATGGCATCACTGCGACCGCAGAGATTGGCTGCCCAATGAGGTTTTTGAGGCGAACTACAGAAATATTCTTGAAAGAGTCAAGAATGAGACTAATGCAAAGATAATCATGCTTGAACAGTATCTGCTTCCCTCTGAGGATAAGGATTATTTCCGAGAGGACATCGATCCCAAGATAATGATAACAAGAAAGCTGGCGAGAGAGTATGCGGACGTTTACGTTCCCATGGACGGACTTTTTGCCGCTGCCTGTATCGACCACACCTCCCTTTGGTGGTCTGTGGACGCAGTTCACCCCAATAATAACGGCTGCGCCCTTATTGCCCGTCACTATGCCGACGCATTTGACGTTGTCCTCTCTAAAATGAATTGATATAACATAAAAGCCCTTTTCAAAAGAAACGGGCTTTTTGTTGTATTCTGTAAAACGGCGGCAGTGCCAGCTTTTGAAGCGGAAATATGTATATATTAATTTGCTCTTTATTTTTTGTGTTACATACTGTATAATATAGTCATAAAACCGAAAGAGGTACATTATGAAATTAAAAAGAACAGTGACCTTTCTGTTCAGCTTTTTGGTTATAGTATATTTTGAAACAGTGCTCAGAATATTCACCATCGGTTCGTTTGACAGCAGATTTATATACACAGTCGTTTTTGCCCTGCCTGTGGCGTTGCTTGTGCATAGCGTAACCATGCTTTCCCGCAAGTCGGCGGCAAAGATCGCATATAACCTTATCATAACAGTATTTTCAGTATATTTCAGCGTTCAGCTTGTATACTATGCGGTGTTCGGCGGATTTCTTTCCGTTTCCATGATGGGAATGGGCGGGGACGTTATGAACAATTTTGCCGCTCAGACTATAACAGCGATCAAGGCATCTGCCGTGGGAATTATTTTCCTTTTTCTGCCTCTTTTAGTCAGCATTGTTTTAACTTGCAAAGGATGGCTTACCTTTGACAAGGCTGAAGTCGGAAGCACACTTACAGTGCTCGCATGCTTCCTTGTTGCCCATATGCTTGCACTTACCACTTTGCCTTTGGGCGGTACGGATACGTATACAGTGTACGATATCTATTACTCCGACAAAACACCCACAACCACCTCGGTAAAAAATCTCGGCGTTACTGTCACTACCCGTCTTGAAATAAAAAAGATGATAAAGGTAAAGCTGGGAATGTACGAGGAGGTGGTTGAAAAGGTCGATGTAGACCGTGATAAGATATTTGAGTATTGGGGCAAAGGTGAAGAATATAACTCCCTTGATATCGATTTTGACAGTATCCTTGACAGCGTTGACGAGGGTACACATCCTGCTACTTTGACAGGAATGGTGTCAAATATTGCCCCCACTGCAAAAAATCAGTATACAGGTATGTTTGAGGGCTACAATCTTATAACCATCTGTGCTGAGTCCTTCTCGAACTACCTTATAGACCCTGAGCTTACCCCCACCCTCTATAAGCTTTCCACAGAGGGATTTGTTTTTGAAAATTATTACAGCTCCTTTGAATCCATCACCACCGACGGAGAATTTTCGTTCTGCACAGGTCTCTATCCCGACCCTGTAAGAAATGCCGTGGGCGGAACCAGCTTCCTTGCTTCAAAGAGCAGAGTAATGCCTTATACTCTCGGAAATATGTTTGCATATAAGGGGGTTGTTTCCTATGGATATCATAATAACAACGGAACCTTTTATCAGAGAAATGAGACCCATCCCAATATGGGCTATGACTTCAGAACACCTGACAACGGAATAGATATGGAGGTAGGATGGCCCTCATCTGACCTTGAGATGATAGAGGCGACCATTGATGACTACATAACCTCCGGCAAGCAGTTCCATGCATATTATATGACCTTCAGCGGTCACTATCAGTATAATTGGGACAATCCTATGAGCGCACGTCACAGAGACAAGGTGGAGCATCTTGACTACAGCGAGGACGTTAAGGCGTATATCGCCTGCAACCTGGAAGTGGAATATATGCTCAGCTACCTTTTGGAGCGCCTTGAGGAGGAGGGAATCGCAGATAAAACTGTTATAGTCCTCACCAACGACCACTATCCCTATGGACTTTCCGAGCAGCAGTATAACGAGCTTGCAGGAAAGCCTGTTGACCCCGATTTTGAAAAATACCGCAATAGCTTCATCTGCTGGTCAGGCAGTATGGAGGAGCCTGTTTACGTTGATAAGCTTTGCTCAACAGTCGATATTCTGCCTACCATCCTTAATCTTTTCGGCTTTGAATATGATTCGCGACTTCTTGCGGGCAGGGATGTGCTTTCCGATTCCGAGGGTATCGCCATACTTGTAAACGAAAGATTTATAACAGATAAGTATATGTTCAACGCAGTGGATAACGAGGTCATAATGCTGACGGATGAACAGGTGTCAGAGGAAGAAATAAATGCAGATAAAAAGGCAGTGCGTGACCGCTTCCTGCTCTCAAAATATATTATTGACGGCAGTTATTATCAGTACGTAGAGAAATATATCGCAGAGGCAAACCAAGTAAAGTGATCTCTGATTGTACCCGTGGGGCGAGTTGCTTCATCTCGCTCTATAGGTACAGCTGAGTGTAAGCCTTGTTCCTGCGCCTGTATCGGATACAAAAAAAGCACCCCGCCAAGGGGTGCTTTTATCATATTCTGTTGTTGATAAAATCAAGGAAGTCCTTTCCGTCGTCATTGATCTCCAGATAGAGAAGGATAGGGTCAGGGGCGTTTTTTATTTTCAGCAGATAATTTTTACCGCCGGACATATTCCTGTAGTATGTAAACCTCTTACCCTTTACTTTCCCTGCCTTTTTTGCAGGTGTGATGCTTTCTATCTCTCCAAGCGTGCATACAAAATCTGTGGCGTATCCGCTTCTGCTCTGCTTTTTATTAATGAAAAGCTGTAGTCGCTCTGCAGGTATTTCCTCAAATCTAAGAGTTTCCATTTTTGAACGCGCCTTGATCTCATACATATAGCTGGTAAAGCTGTAGCGCACGAGGATATATATAAATATTCCAAGCAGCAGCACTGTTACTATCTGGAATATCCACTGCATCTCTCCGACCACTGCATTGGACAGGACAACCGTTACCATTGACAATGCGAAAAGTATCATCGCAATAGCTTCAGGCTTTTTACCTATCTTTTTCGGTTCGTATTTCATATTTTTCACCCCATAAAAGCGTAAGACCGCCCGTATAGGCGGTCTGTTAATAGCTTACGCTTCTTCCTTAGCGATAATCTGCTTACCCTTATATGTGCCGCAAGCGCTGCATACTCTATGAGCAAGATTGAACTCGCCGCAGTTGGGGCACTTTACCATGCCGGGCATATCCAGCTTCCATACGTTGGAACGTCTCTTATCTCTACGTGCCTTGGAAACTTTTCTCTTCGGTACTGCCATGAGAACACCTCCACAAATACTCAGTAAAATTATAATTACAAGATATTATACTACTACTTTTCGCTATTTTCAAGTAGTTTTTTAAATATTTCCAGCCTGGGATCGATTTCTTTTTTATCGGCGCATTTGCACTCGCCGTCAAGCTTCTTTCCGCAAACTGAACAGAGGCCGGGACAATCCTCACTGCACAGATGGTAAATGGGTAACTCGAGAGACAGCTCCTCAATTACATCGGCATCGAAGTCTACTTTACCCTCTTTGATCCAGATTATGTCGTCGCCGTCACAGTCCTCTACGCTTGCCGCATTCATTGCTACAGTCCTTTCAAAATCAAAGGTCAGCTCGTCCGAAAGTGGAGCGAGGCATCTGTCGCATACGGTATCATAGGACACGGACACTTCCGCCTTCAGGGTCATATAACCGTTAATATCCGTAATCTTGCCAAGGACACGGATAGGAGAGGTAAGCTCTATTTCTTCTGAAATATCACATGCACCCTCAACGGTTTCGGGAGTGAGAGTAAATTCGAAGTCCAGCACAGACATTCTCTTATTAAGCACGGGGGTCATATCAAGCTTCATCCTTTTATACCGCCTTTCTTATTAAGCCGATTGCCTGCAATTTAGTATTATATATAAAAAAATATTTTTTGTCAACAAAAACTAAAAAAATTAATAAAAAATATATTGAAAGAATTTTTTCATATGTTATAATCCATATATCCCCTTTGCGGAGGTGCATATGAACATCGGTAAATTCACCAAAAACTTTTTTATAGTAATAGTCGCTATGCTTCTCATAGCTATTTTAGGAAGAGTCTTTATGATGGAGGACAATGATCTTTTATCAGAGCTTCGTGCCACGGAGGGTGCAGTAGCTGCATATAAGGCTGACCCTGAGAGTGCATTCAGTACGCACAAGCTGCCTGAGGATCTCACTCATGACGGATACTATTCTGCCAATGGCTTTGTATATATAAAGGAAGCCGGAGAGATACAGATAACAGCAAGATACAATGACAGCCTGTACGGATATTTTGACACAGCGGAGACTACGGAGTTTACGTACACGATAGTAGATAAGGCTACAGAAGCGGTGTATGAGGGCGAGGTAGTTGAGCGTGGCGAGAAGTATATGTATAATTATGACAAGCTGGTTTTCAGTGATGTAGAAATAGGTGAGGACAGTGAGCTGGTGCTATTTCTGCACTTTGAGGACAAGTATCCTGTGGAGGACGAATCCAAGGGGCTACTGATCCACCACCCTACACAGGAATTTAAGGCGTATAAGCTTTCCAAGGCAGAAAAGGCGGAGCTGGAGGGCTGAGATAAATAATTAAAACTCCCGAATGGGAGTTTTTTGTTTTGGGGTATTATATTGGGTGCCTGCTCTCGCAGGTGCGCAAAATCATTGCGCCTTCTCGGTCCGACACAACGAATTCAAAAGCGAAGCTTTTGGCGCCACCTCAAGCTATGTTTGCTGAAGAATATGAGGTGGCGGCTCTACGGGCTAAAAACAGTCCACCGGACTGTTTTTGTCGCCGCCCGCTAAAGAAATAGAAAAGCGTAGCTTTTCGGGTACTTCGCAAGTATACTACGAGGCAAAGCTATATTTCACGCGAAGTACTGCTTTCGAGTCCCCATCAAATGAAGGCTCACCAAATAAAAAAGCACTGCGAAGCAGTAACTTGTGCCTGCTCTCGCAGGTGCGCAAAATCATTGCGCCTTCTCGGTCCGACACGGAGCGAATACTCGTGGTCAGCTTAGCTCTACGCCCTAAAAATGCTCCCCCGGAGCATTTTAGTCGCCGCTACGCGATGCGACCGGGCTTTCGAGTCCCCGTCAAATGAAGGCCCACCAAATAAAAAAGCACCCTATTGGGTGCTTTTTTATTTGGTGGGCCTTCGGGGACTCGAACCCAGGACCGACCGGTTATGAGCCGGTAGCTCTAACCAACTGAGCTAAAGGCCCTTAGCTTGTTGCCAAGGCATAGAATATGTTATCACATCATTTCTTGTTTGTCAAGCCTTTTTTTGCCTCTTTTTTTGTATTGTTTTTTTCTATTTTGTCGGTTTTCTTCTGTTATATTGTTCCGTTTATGCTGTAATACAACAAATTCGGCAGAAGAACGGTATCTCTGCCGAAATGTAGTATTATATTTGCGGTGATGTGCCAAAGGTTTGATCAAAAAAACTTTAGGCTAAGTTTTTCCTATGATATCTTCAGCCTTCGGCACCGATCATTTCGCGGTAGGTATCGTCCTCCGCTATGCGGACCAGCTCAGCGTCGTATTCTCTGAGTACTGCCTCCTCAAGGTCACCCCTGAAGGATGCATTGATGGGATGAACGATATCTCTGTATGTGTCGTCCGGATTTTTTCGGGAGGGCATTACGATGAAATATTTATCCCTTGCGTATATTACCTTGATGTCATGGACTGCAAGCTGTTCGTCAAGTGTTACAGAGGCTATTGCCTTCATTGGACCGTCGTCAAATGTTTTTCGGATCTTTACATCTGTGATATTCATTTTGTTTCTCCTTGAAAAGTATTGGGATAATCTATTATAGTCGCTTTTTTTTGGATATATTCAGGTTGCACTTACGTAAAAGTTACCAAAGGGATAGATGCCCTTTTGTTACAATGTACAAAAGATTGGAAGAATGTTTTTAAATTATGGCAATCATTGACAACTTTGGGTAAAGGTGATAGAATTGACAATAATATATTGCTTTTTGTTACATTATAGCAATATATGGCAAATAAACGGAGGTTGTAATGAAACGGTCATTAAAGATCACATCTGTGATAGCAATTGTAGCGGCGGTGTTGGTAGTGCTGCCGCTTTTGGCATGGGCCGCGCTCCATGCTGACTATGATGGCGACGGAAAGGTTGGCAGCAGAGATGCGCTTTATCTTCTGCACCACCTTGGAGACCCCGAAAGCTACCCAATATATCAGAGAGGGGACGTAACCGGAAACGGAGAGCTTACCGAAGCAGACGCATTGTATTTGCTCCGCCATTCTCTTGATCCCGAAAGATATCCTCTTGCCACAGAGCACGAGGAGGAGATAATACCCGCAAAGGAGCCCACCTGTACCGAGGACGGTCTTACAGAGGGCGTTCGCTGCTCTGTTTGCGGTGAGATACTTAAGGCGCAGGAGGTCGTTCCTGCCACGCACACCTTCAGCCGTTGGTTTGAGGTGGAGGCAGGCGGATGCAGTCTTGAGCCATATCACGTGCGTTTTTGCACAGTATGCGGCTATTTTGAGACCGATCTCGACTCAGACGTGCTCCACGCACATAAATGGGTTCTTGAGAATAAGGATGCAACCTGTACCGAGGAAGGATACAGAAATTATCTGCATTGCGTTAATTGCGACACGGTAGTTAACAAAGATATTATTCCTGCCAAGAACCACGACTACGATGGCGAGAGCTGGACAGCTACAGAGGAATACCACTATATGGTATGTAAGCGTCCTGAATGCGGATACGTGAAAAGTCAGAGTCACGACTGGCTTGATTGGGTTACAGAAAGGGAGGAAAGCTGTACAGAGGACGGCTTAAAATACAGAGAATGCTCTCAGTGCCACTATGTGCAGACAGCTACCGTTTCGGCAACCCATCTGCTGACATATACCGATGCAAAGGCGCCTACTTGTACAGAGCCCGGTCATAATAAATACGAGGAGTGCAGCCGTTGCGACTACACAACGTATGTGTATAAGCCCGAGCTTGGTCACAACGTTGTAGATGGCAAGTACAAAAGCGACGAGGACGAGCATTGGCTGTATTGTACCCGTTGTGCCTACACAGAGGGACACGGTGCACACAGCTTCGGCGATTGGGAAACCACTCAGGAGCTGAGTTGTACGAGTGACAAGATAGAAAAGCGTACCTGTAGCATATGTTCATATAAAGAAACAAAGACCACAAAGAGCCCCGGTCACGTTGCCGGTGACTGGTACGGTACATTAAACGGTCATTATCAAGATTGCATCTATTGCAATGCTAATATGTACCTTGGTACTCACGTGTACACAAATTGGACAGTAGAGATTCCCGAAACGTGTACAGAAGACGGCACAGAGACAGCAAAATGTGATGTGTGTAACTATGCTAAATCACAAACAAGAAAAGCCCTCGGTCACGATTTTGAGAATGCACCTTGGTCAAGCGATGAAACTTCCCATTGGCATAGCTGTCAGCGCCCCGGATGTACATATCAAAGCGACAATGAAAATCACAAATTCGGCAGCTTTGTAATTGACACTCCTGCAGGCTGCGAGAGTGCAGGCTCAAAGCATAAGATCTGTACTGTTTGCGAATACAGAGTTGAAGAGGCTATCCCTCCCATCGGACATAGCTTCGAAGGTGCCAAGTGGGAAAACGATGATACTCACCATTGGAAGACCTGCGTGCGCGACGGATGTGACTTCGTTGACTACAGAGAAGAGCACGTATTCGGCAATTGGACAGTAACAAATGATCCCACCTGTACAGAAGCAGGCGAGAAGGCAAGAAAGTGCGATTGCGGATATACGGAAACAGCAGTAATTGAGGCTACAGGGCATAGTATGTCTGAAACCTATTCCATCAGCCTTGAGGAGCATTGGTTTGAGTGTCTCAACGAGGATTGCGACTATACAGAGGGCTTTGGCAACCACGAATTTACCGATTGGGCAGAGGACACAGCCCCCACCTGTATCGAGAAGGGAACAGAGAAGCATTACTGTACTGTTTGTAAGTATGAGGAAATAAGATACGTAGATTCCCTCGGTCACGTTGACAGCGAGCTGCTTTCAAACGAAACAGAGCACTATAAATATTGCTCACGCTGTGAAGAGAATTATGATGTAAATGCGCATAAATGGAGCGAAAACGTAACAGTTGAGGCGACCTGCGAGGTAGGCGAGCATAAAACTGCCATCTGCACCGTTTGTGACCGTACGAAGAAATTTGACGAGGGCGATCCTCTCGGCCACCTTTGGGCAAATGCATTTACAGATACAGAGCACTATGAAAAGTGTCAGCGCGAAGGATGCGGTATCCGCAGAAACGTTGAAGAGCATACTATGGGTCTGTGGGAAAGGGTAAAGGATGCAACCTGTACCGCAGAGGGCGCTGAAGAGCGAAAGTGCGATGGATGCGACCATAAGGAGACTAAGTCTATCCCCGTAGTTCCCCACGATTACGGTGACTTTGAAAAGGTAGACGACGAGCACCACGTCCGCTCCTGCAAGTGCGGCGACAAGCAGTATGAAGGCCATATCATGGTATACGTAAAAACAGTTGACGTTGCCTGCGAATCTGACGGATATAAGTATTATGCGTGCAATTTCTGTGAGCACACAGAAAAGAGAGACGTAATTACAGCTCCCGGTCATAACTACGGAGAGTGGGAGTCAAACGAGAGCCGTCACTACCGCACTTGTCAGAATCCCGGATGCGATTCGATCAAGGATAATGCCCTTCACTCCTTCGGCGAAATGATCGTCGACCTTGAGGCAACCTGTGAAAAAGAGGGTGAGGCTCATAAGGAGTGCTCGGTTTGTCACTACAAGACTGCCGCTATAACCATCCCCGCAACAGGTCACGATCACTCCGCAGATTGGTCATATGACGAGGTATATCACTACCGTATCTGCGCAAATGACGGATGCCGGGAGATGCTTGATAAGGAAACCCATAATACTAACGGATTTGGCAGTAACGAGACAGATCATTGGTATAACTGTACCGTATGCACAAAGACAGGTATAAATATTGAATCCCACACTTACGGAGAGTGGAAAACTGTAACTGCGGCAACATGTACCTCCGAGGGACTTCAGAAGAGATATTGTACTCATGCCAAGTGCGGTCATGAAGACAGCGAAACAAAGACGCTGCCGATGCTCGACCACGACCTCTATGAGGACGTATTTACAGAGCAGGTACATGAGGACGGCATAACATATAATCACCATATCTATGCAGAACTTTGCAAGAATTGCGACTATCGCAAGGATCTGCACGACGGTTGGGTGCATATACACGACAGTGTTGTGTTTATCCCCGAAACTCCTGCCACCTGTACAGAGCGCGGCTATAGCGCAGGATATAAGTGTACCGTTGACGGATGTCTGGAATATAATAGAGAAGAGATCCCCGCCCTCGGCCACAACTACGTTGACGGCGTATGTACAAGATGCGGAGATATCTACCCCTATACCCGGGGGCTGATATTTACCCTCAGCTCCGACGGAACATATTATTCCGTAACCGGAATCGATAGCAGTTGTACTGATACAGATATCATAATTCCCGAAACTCATAAAGGCTTGCCGGTTAAGGAGATTGGATATTCTGCATTCAAAGAAAATAATCATATACAATCTATAGACATTCCCGGATCGGTTGAAAAAATAAATACGAATGCCTTTTATGGATGCCAGAATTTAAGCACAGTAAATCTTTCTGAAGGACTGAAGGTTATTTCCGATTATGCTTTTAAGTTAAGCTATATTGAAGCTTTAAATCTTCCCGATTCAGTAACCAAAATTGGCTCAGAAGCATTCTCTTGGTGTTTGAATTTGAAGGAAATTAATTTTGGCAATTCAACAGCTACTATTTCTAATAACGCTTTTAGCAGTTGTAGTATTGAAATTATAACTATTCCGGGTTCTATGACAAAAACCGGCTCATATGCGTTCTGCAGATGCGATAATCTGAAGGGAGTTATTATCGAATCAAATGTCAGCGCTATAGAACAAGGTAGTTTTAATACATGTAAAATACTTGAGTGGATCGTTATACCTGTATCATTAAAGACCGTAGAAGTTGATGCGTTTAGTGGTTGTACCGGTTTGTCGGTAATATATTACTGTGGTACACCCGAACAGTGGACTAATGTTGTTATTGAAGATTATAATGATCCAATAAAGGCACTGTCCCCCTACTATTACTGCGAAACACAGCCTGCATACAGTGAGGAATATGACTATTGGCACTACGTTGACGGCGTTCCCACAGTTTGGGAGGAAGCAGAATCCGAGAGTGAATTAGAATTCACCCTGGATAGCAGCGGTACCTACTACATCGTTACAGGTATTGGAACTTGTACAGATGCCGATATTGTAATTCCCGATACATATAAGGGCCTGCCTGTTAAGGAGATTGGTGCATACGCTTTCGATTATAAGCTGCAGATCACATCTGTTGAGATACCCGATTCTGTTACAAAAATTGCAAACGATGCATTTAACAGCTGCTATAATCTGACAACTGTGAAGCTGGGAACAGGTGTAACAGAAATTGCAATTCGCGGATTTTTTGATTGCACAAATCTTAACAAGGTATATATTAAAGACCTGTCAAAGTGGTGTTTGATCAACTTTAATTATTTTACATCGAATCCCTTGTACAACGGTGCAGACCTTTATGTAAATGAGACCCTTGCGGAAGACATCGTTATACCCAACGGAATAACAGCGATCAAGCAGTATGCATTTATGGGCAGTAACATAAAGAGCCTGACGGTTCCCAATTCTGTAAAGAGCATAGGAGAGTCAGCCTTCGAAAGTTGCGAAAATCTGACCACAGTAACGCTTGGAAACGGAATTGCTTCTATTGCAGAACGAGCATTTTATGCCAGTGGAATTGAAAATCTTACAATTCCCGATTCAGTAACAACACTTGAACAGTGGGCATTTGGTCTATGTGCAAATTTAGAGACTGTGAAGATCGGTAGTGGACTTGAAACTATATCCGGCTCAGCTTTTTCAAATTGTACCAGTTTGAAATCTGTGATTATTGGCGTAAAAGTTAACACTGTAGGAGATAGTGCATTCTCATCATGCAATAATCTGTCGGATGTGTATTTCTGCGGAGATTTTGAACAGTGGGAATATCTTGATTTGGGACATAGCAACTCACCGCTTATATATGCAAATCACTATTTCTACTCCGCCACAAGGCCTTCAAGCAATGCGGGAAGCTACTGGCGATATGTAAACGGCGTGCCCACCCTTTGGGCTTAATAAGAGAGGAGGTTTGGAAAAATGAAAAGAATATCTACTCTTTTAATCGTTATTTCTATGGTGCTTGTATTTGCGGCGCCTGTGTGGTCAACCTACGGAAGCGTTGTGTCGGGCGATGATACATATTCCGGAGCAGTTACAGTTTCCTTTGCGGAATCTATGGTAAGCGGCGTAACAGTAACGGTTGACGTTATCGTTTCCGATTCCGACTCAATTCAGGCGGCGATGCTCATTCCCGTGTATGACAGCGACGTTTTTGAGCTTCTTGATTTCACGTTCAATACGCCCGGTGCGCTTGCAGACGTAAACGAGGTGGATGCGGTTATCCTTTGGGAGGCGCCCGCCGACCCTAACGGTCACATTGCAAGCTTCACCCTTAAGGCAAAGGACGATGCCGCTGAGGGTGCGTACGAGATCGGATGCAATATAAATGTTCGCAATGAAAATGACGAGCTTTATTCTATGGATGCGACTTTCGGCCGGATCACTGTCAAGAATAAGGTCTTCGGAGACATCAACGGCGACGGTAAGGTAAATGCACGAGATAAGGCGGCACTTACCACGATCATTAAGAACGGCGAATTTCTTGAGGTTGCCGATCTTAATTTCGACGGCAGGGTAAACGCACGAGATAAGGCGGTTATCACAGCTATTATCAAGGGTACATATAAGCCCGCATAAAGCCTCCGAATATTCGTTGTACGGATAAGTTTTTGCGATTATCTGTAATTATAAAATAGAAAGGCAGAGAATTTCTCTGTCTTTTTATTTATGCTCAGAATATCTTTACTCGGAGAATTTACAAAAACCACTATTTATTTGATGAAATATATGATATACTGAAAAAAGAAATTTATAACATTTGGAGATAGATATGGCACTTGAAAACACACACTACGGTGCGGCTGAGATCGCACGTATGCTTGAGGGTACCACCAAGCTGTTTTTTGCAGGTATAGGCGGAGTAAGCATGTGCTCTCTTGCCAGAATTTCACATCTGCGCGGCTATGAGGTCATAGGATACGACCGTTCAAGCTCCGCTATCACTGCCGCCCTTGAGAAGATGGGCATTGATGTTTACTATGAAAACGATGCTTCTCACATCGACGGTTGCGGTATGCTTATATATACAGTTGCCATCCCGGCCGACACTCCCGAATATGCCGAGGCGCTTCGACGCGGCATTCCCTGCGTTTCCCGCGCCGACTATCTTGGATATATTATGTCCGGCTACGGCTGCAGGATAGGTCTTTCGGGTATGCACGGCAAGACTACGACTACATCTATGACTGCTAAGATCTTTTCCGATGCAGGATATGATCCAACGGTAAGCTGCGGCGGAGTTATGAAGGACGTTGGCAGTGAGTACAGAATAGGCGGAGAGGACTATTTTGTTTTTGAGGCTTGCGAGTATATGGACTCATTCCTTGATTTCTACCCTTCCATTGCAGTTGTGCTGAATATCGAGATGGACCACGTTGACTATTTCCATTCCATGGAGCAGATAAGAGAGTCCTACAGGGCGTTTATGGCAAAGACGGGAGAGGATGGTATTGCTCTTGTAAACTGCTGTGACGACGACGTTATGAAGGCATCTGAGGGATTTGGCGGCAAGCTCGTGACCTTTGGCGTAGAAGCGCCCGAGGCTGATTACTGTGCGGCAGAGCTTGTATACGAGAGAGGGTGCGCAGAGTTTGACCTTGTTTGCGGAGGAGAAGTGCTTACAAGAATAAAGCTGAATGTTCCCGGAGCGCACTGTGTTTGCGATGCGTTGGCGGCTTCTGCGGCGGCTCACATTTGCGGTATCGCGCCTGAAGCGATCCGCGATGCCCTTGCGACCTTTGAGGGGGCAGGCAGAAGAATGGACCCTATGGGCGATGCAAGATGCGGCGCGGCGATCTACAGCGACTACGCTCACCACCCCACAGAGATCGCTACAACTCTTGATGCGGTATCTCAGATGAATTTTAAGCATGTCTACTGCGTTTTCCAGCCTCACACATATTCAAGAACAGCAGAGCTTTTCGATGATTTTGCAGATTCTCTTGCGCACGGCGGCATTGATGAGATCATTCTTGCACCTATTTATTCTGCGAGAGAGGTAAACACATATAATATTGCAAGTGAGGACCTTTGCAATGCTATAGCACAGCGAGGTGTGAAATGCAGATTTATCGGTCAGTTTGACGATATTGCTGACTATCTGAATAAAACAGCAGAGGACGGCGATATGCTACTTATTATGGGAGCAGGCGATATTACCAAGGTCATCGGACATCTGCAGTAAGGAGATCATATGGAGAGATACCCCATAAAGCATAGGTATCATCCACATTCTAAGGAGAAACAAATTGAACAGAGATATTATTTTAAAAAGCAAGGAGCTTTTTGCTGCCGGTGTTCACACGGAGCTGAGAGCTCAGATAAATAAAAGTCAGGGAGTTTCCATTATTTCAGGAAATCTTACAGGCAATGCCTCAAGCGAGGTTTCGGGACTTTCCGCGCGAGTTTACAAAAACGGAGTTTACGGATTTTCGTCCATGGCGGAATGCACTTACGAGGCGGCGCGAGCTGTGCTTGAGGCCGCAACCGACAATGCTGTATTTATGGACAGCAGAGTGAGAAAGGGAACAGATATGTTCCCATCTCAGAAAAGCGGCTTTGTGGAAAGATATACCTCCACAGACACTCCCTCACAGAAAAGATATATAGATTTTGCCCGCAGTCTTGACAGCTACATTACGGAGAAGTATCCTTCTCTCAGCGGACGCTGTGTTATGGTGAGAGCGGATTCCATGGAAAAGATGCTTGTAACAAGCGATGGCTGTGACGGCTACACCTCTATGCCCCGTTCATATGTATACATCTCAATGACGGGTGAGACCTCAAACGGTACTCCTGTTGAGCTTATGACACCTATAGGCGGATTTGGTACCTTTGATACGGTATTTACAAGCCCTGAAGCACTTTATGAAAAGATAGACCGTATTTATGAAAAGATACGTCAGAAGCAGGAGGGCATTTACCCCGAGGCAGGACTTAAGACCTGTATTCTCGGCGGTGAGTTGGCAGGTATGCTCGCTCATGAGGCAGTAGGTCACACAGTTGAAGCAGACCTCGTTTTGGGAGGAAGCGTTGCGGCGCACAACCTTGGCCGTGAGGTTGCAAGCCCCATAGTTTCAATGGTAGACTTTGCCCACACCTTCAGAGGTGAAGCTGTGCCTCTGCCCGTGTACGTTGACGACGAGGGCGTTGAGGCAATTGATGCGCCCCTTATAACGAACGGTATTCTTACAGGATATATGAACAACAGAGAAACAGCGCATCGCTTCGGTATGACTCCCACAGGTAACGCAAGGGCATACCGCTTCTCTGATGAGCCTCTTATAAGAATGAGAAACACAGCCATCCTTCCCGGCACATCGAAGCTTGAGGACATGATAGCTTCCATTGACGACGGGTATTATTTTGTTGATACAAATAACGGTCAGGCAGACACGACAGGCGAGTTTATGTTCGGTATCTGTATGGGCTATGAGATCAAAAACGGTAAGCTGGGCCGCGCCCTTCTTGACACAACTATATCAGGCGTTGCCTTTGAGATGCTCAAAACCGTAGATATGCTTTCCGACACCATGACTTGGGCTTCATCCGGCTTCTGCGGCAAAAAGCAGCCTATGCCCGTTGGACTGGGCGGTCCTGCAGTCAAGTGCAAGGTCACAGTTGGCGGAAGATAAGGAGGGCGAAGTGATGAAAGAAAAGCTTTTTAATTTAACAGAAAATTTGCTCTCTCAGCTCAAAGAGGGCGGTGCGGACGTTGCTTACTGTACCGCAAGAATGAGTGAGACACTTGAATTTAACGTTGACGGCGGTACATTCAGCCTTCTTCGTACTCTTTTTGACCGCGGTCTCTCCATGACCGCCATTAAGGAGGGCAAGAAGGGCTCTGTTGGTACAAACAGCTTTGACAGCGATACAGTTGAGACAACTGTGGCAAACTGTCTTGCGCTGTCAGATTCATCTGAAGCAGACAGTGCATGGGAGATTGCTCCCGGGATGGGAGAAAAATGCTTTGAAAGAGGCGCTGTCATACCTGACAAAGACCGACTCTTTGACCGTACGCAGGAGCTGCTTGCAGATATCAGCGCAAGATATCCTCTTATCGTTATGGAGCAGATGATCGTTACCCATACAAAGAGTGAAAGCGTGTACAGAAACACAAACGGCTCTGTTTTCAATACTGTATCGGGCTACTACTCTGTGGAGCTTATGTTTTCGGGACATGAGGGTGAGGAGTCCTCGTCCTTCTTCTCAAGCGGAGTGCTTACCGATAACCTGGATACTCCCTTTATAGAGCTTGGCTCAATTGCACGTGACCTTGAGGATACGGAAAAGCAGATAAGAACAGTTCCTTGCGAGGGTAAATATGTTGGAACTATGCTCCTTTCTCCCGGATGCCTCAGCTCATTTATCGACTCCATTGCCGATAATTTCGCATCTGACCGTCCTCTCCTTGACGGAACATCTATCTGGAAGGATAAGCTGGGTGAGAAGGTTGCAGATGAAAGGATAACTATTTCTCTCATGCCCAAGTCCGACAAGGTTGTGTGCGGAGAAAACTATACGGGCGAGGGATTTTTGTCGGAGAATTTTGACTTTATACGCGACGGTCGGCTTGAGAGCTTTTTCGCAAGCTGTTATATATCAAATAAAACAGGTGTGCCCCGTGCCAAGAACACATCCGGCAACGTTATTATGAAGGCGGGAGAGAAGTCACTTGAGGATATTATCAAAAATATCGACCGAGGCATACTTGTAGGCAGATTTTCAGGAGGCGAGCCCGGTATCAATGGCGATTTCTCCGGGGTTGCAAAGAACAGCTTCCTTATTGAAGGAGGTAAGATAGTAGGCGCTGCAAGTGAGACTATGATAAGCGGCAATCTGGCTGATATGCTTCTTGATCTTGTAGATATCTCATGCGAAACTGTTTCCGACGGCGTTTCTATCCTTCCTTATGCTGCATTTAACGGCATCACCATTTCAGGTAAGTAAGAGATGAAATATTATCTTTTCGACCTTGACGGGACGCTGACAGACCCCTTTGAGGGGATAACCAATTCCGTCGTTCACGCGCTGAAATACTATAATATTGAAGTAGATGATAAAAGTGCGCTTGCTTGCTTTATCGGGCCGCCGCTTATTGAATCATTTATGAAATATTTCGGTCTCAGCGAAGGCGAGGCCGTTGATGCTGTTGAGAAATACAGAGAGCATTTTGCAGTTAAAGGGCTTTTTGAAAATCAGCTTTACAAAGGGATACCGGAGGTTCTTGAAGGACTTAAGGCAAGAGGCAAAACTATCATTATGGCAACCTCCAAGCCTGAGGTGTATGCAAGAAGGATAGCCGAGCATTTTGACATTGCGAAGTATTTTGATTATATGGCAGGAAGTCTGCTTGAAGGCAAGAGAGTTGCCAAAACAGAGGTCATTGAATACGCACTTGAGACCCTTGGGATAATGGAGAGGGAAGAGTGTATTATGATAGGTGACAGACATCACGATATCGTCGGGGCAAAGCTCTCAGGAATGAAAAGCGCAGGATGCCTTTGGGGATACGGCTCTCAGAAGGAGCTTACAGAGGCAGGAGCAGATATAATCCTTGGCTCTGTAAATGATATTCTCACTATTGAATAAAGCAGAAAGGGGAGCTTTACTGCCCCCCTTTTTTTCATCGAAAAAGGAGCCTCAAGGGTGAGACTCCTTTTAAAAAACATATTAACCGCGGAGGTTATAGTCCTCGCACATAAGGTTGGTTGCCTTAAAGAGCTTATACATATACACGAAGGGACCGATGCCGATGAAGCTGCCGAGAACGTTCCAAAGCCAGAAGTCAGCAGCGCCGAAGTGGTAGGATATACCGCGGCGAGCAATCTCCATTCCGATTCTGTCGGAGATGTTGTGATACCAAACTATGCTTGCAATACCGCAGGTGATAGGAGCGATAAGGAAGAACAGCAGGCAGAAGTGCATTGTGTGCTTGTTGTCGTACTTTGAAGCGATTATGTTGATATCATCGGAAAGTACAGACATAACAACAACGGGATAGATACCAAAGGTAATAAAAGAGAGAAGTATGTACTTGAGAAGCCCCTTGTTTGTTTTGCGTTTCACTGCAGGAGGCATGGGGGGATTGAATTCTGCATTGTAGTTCATAATAAAAACCACCTTTCATTTTTTGACAGATAGCTCTGTCTATTTAAGAATATTATACATAATTTGAATTATTTGTCAATAGGATCATCCTCTGCGCACTGCCCCAACGGGCGTGCGGAGGCTTCGGTTACTGCTGTTGGAATAAGGCCGTCGTTTCTTTTGATAAATGTCAAAAGCTTGTACAGAGCATTTTCTATTTGCAGTTGTCCTTTAACATTAAAATCTTCTCTTCGATTTTCTTAATTATTATCTTAAATTCCTCATCCGTTTTTCCCGTGGGGTCATTTAGCTCCCAATTATCATCAAATGCTCTGCCGATAAAGGGGCATCCCACATTACATCCCATTGAGATGGCAACATCGGGGTCGGGGATATCAGTTATCAATTTTGAATGCTGTGTCTCTTCCATATCTATTCCATACAGCTCTTTCATTATTCTGACTGCATCCTCATTGATCCGTGGCTTGGTTTCAGTTCCGGCAGAATACGATTCAAATACATCTGATGCCAAGTGCTTTCCCAGTGCCTCTGCTATTTGACTGCGACAGGAATTGTGAACACAAATAAATGCTATCTTTTTCTTCTTTTTATAGAATGGACAATCTTCCTGTATACACTGGTTATTCAAATTGGAACGTGAGCAGGTTATCTTACCGCTATGCAGCTTGACACCCAGTTTCTCGTTTGTAAAATTAACTGCTTCTGTAATAGCAAGATAAGAATCTCTTTTGCAACAACGTGGGCCGCCGTTTCTTCCTATGCATCTAATGCTCTTGATGTCATTTGGTTGGAAAGTCCCCACGCCTCTTTTGACAATGGAGTAGATCTTAAGGCAATAGATACATAGATTCCTGTGCTGATACCTGCTCCGCAGGCGCCCCAATATCCGCAAGCTCCTCCCGGAACCTGCTTGCCGCGCTTCTGCATTTCATAAAGTGCTTTTAGTAAGTCTATATCTCCGCCTGCATTTTTATAAGCAGTGAGAAGCGCTGAGCCTACCATAATATGATGCTCCGGACCGTGCATGTGACAGGAGCGTATACTCATCAATTCTTCCATAATTTTAACGGGATCTACAGATCTGCTGTTGATACATACAGAGATGATCTCGTCCATGCCGCCTGTGTGACATTCATCACAAACAAAATGACCGTTTATACACCTTGTTTTGCTTCCTTGTATTTTGTGGCACAGGTCACATTCCATGGCTTCGTTGGTGTCAAGATATTCCAAGGGTGCTTTACAGATCAAGCATTCTTCGTTCATAAGGTCCCCTCACCAAATTGTTTTTATAGTTTTATCTGATAATATTGTATCACACAGTGTAAAAAAAGAAAAGGACTCCGCAAAAAATCCCCACCGTACACTCGGCATATAATGTAGGGCGGGGGTTCATTTCCCGCCGTTAAAAACCCGGCATTTCTTAATTTTTCGGCGGCAGCAAGCCACCGCCCTACAAGAGTTACCTTGCACAAGAGAGAACAAAAATCCCCTCGGATATACGAGGGGATCTCATCGATCATAGTCTGTGGTACGGTACAAAAAGAGGAGATTTATTTAACAGTATCTTCTTGAAATTCTTCTATTATATTTCCGTCCATATCCAGCACATAGTGCCAACCTGACCAATCGCGGCAGTGAATCAAATCCTCTTCTATCCAAAAGCATTCTTCTGCCGTGGCTCGAGCCAAAATATCTCTGCCGCCAAAACACCACACTCGGGTTAGCATTTTGTCGTAATAAAATACGTCACATTCTCCCTTGAAAAGATAACCTTGCTTAAACTCCAAAATCCGTTCCAAGCCGCCAAGATTTTCACATTCAACACATCTTATAATGGTTGCTGTTTCCAAATCAATTTGCATGATCACCTCAAATAGCGGGACAGTCAGCACATTATCTTCCAAAACAGCACATTGTTCATCATCAGAAATTATATTATCAAGCAAAGCAAGCTTGCAAGTCGTTCCGTTTGCTTTTTTTATATCAATAAAGCGAGCAAAATAAAAGCCCTCCATATCGACTCCGTAAGCTTGATAGACAACAGGATAATCGTTCAATGGAGGTGTTGCTTCCGTGAAAATTTCAACGAAATACTTTTCGTTTTTCAGAAACATCAATATCACCTCTTTATTGCATTATAGCACACAGTCTGGCCAATTAAAAGAACTTATAAAAAAACACCACCGTTCACTCGTTGGGAAACGTAGGGCGGGGGGGCATCTCCCGCCGTTAAATTCTCTGTATTTCTTAATTTTTCGGCGGCAGTAAGCCACCGCCCTACAAAGAGAGGGCAAAAAATCCCCACCGATTTCTCGGTGGGGATAATTCGTTTATTAGGTTTCGACTATCTTCACCATCGTGGGATATCATCCCTAAACGGCGCAGTTAAATCGAGTTTGCCTGTCGGGGCGTCCCGACTTACTTGCCTTCAGCGATTGCAGCCTGTCCTGCTATCACCAAAAGAGGGAAATTGTCCAATATGATGGTTTTTCAATTGGATTCGAAGCACCCACTAAAAATGGGTTTAATATTTTCTTCAAAACAAACATATAACTGTTTCTTTTGCGCAATAACTTGTTCTTCTGTTATGGTTTTATAAGGCATCATGGATGCCGTATGCCTTATTATCTGCTGACTAAGCAAATCATTCATCATAAATATTTCAGGAGAAATCGCTATTAATTCTTCGCGTTCACACCAGCCAAGTCGCCCTCCTGTTCCATAATCTTCCCAACGCAATATAATTTTGAGATGATTGCGCGACAGTTGAAAACGATAGTAGTACTCGCCTATACAAAATACAGGCGAAGCATAGCAAGGCGGTGTTATAAAATCCGCAAGCATATAAAGCCCCTCCTCTCTACATAATTTATGTAAAAGTATATCATAAATTGATTTTCTGTCAACAAAGTATAGTGATTTTTCGGTATGCAATCGGCAGGGCGATAGTTTTATTTTATAAAACCAATTACTTAGATTCCTTGATAGCAGCCTGTCCTGCTATCAGCAAAAGAGGGAAAAAATTATCCTTCTTGTTCAAGTTGATTTATTGATATAATTCTGTTATCCCTACCAGGATTTATTACGATACCAGAACATATATTTTTGTCCTGCAAACAAAAACGGCGTGCAGTTTGATAATCAACGATACTAATTCGTGTGTTCGGTGTGAAAATCTGCAGTAGCAGGTTAGGGTCAGTAAATAGCGGTACCATTTCCTGATTCAGTTGAGGATTACGGATAGTGCGCAAATGTAAAACCCTACCACTTCCTTTTTGCGCAAAATTATATCCTGCAGGCAACGCACTGTCCGTCTGAATTTTCACGCCATTGTTAATCATTTGCCCTGCATCAGGGAATACGTGAATTTCATAATCAGGTGCCGATAAGGTTAAAGGGTCGCCATCATAGATGGAAGGAGCCCAAAACAGAAGATTTTCTTGTTTTTTAGCAGTTTGAGTGTTTAATTTTTCTTGTAAGACAGAAATCAAAAACTGTTGTACCATCCCAATTGATTGGTTATTCTGTGTCTCGCTTGCTTTAACCGCTAAAAACTTGAAGAAAATCAGCAATGTATCAACATCAGCATTTCGCATTTTTTGCTGCATTGTTTGGGGGTCATTTAACATCAATGCCATTGATAATGACATGATACCATCGTATTGCATTATTTTATCTACAGCCTCGCTGACCAAGGGGTTCAAGTGTTGTCCTTGTTGGTCGATATATATGTTTTCTGGCTGATGTGCGCGAGCCATAACAACAATCGCCTGTGGAGAAATAGTTACCCCGCTATTTGCATTAGTTGCTGGATTTACTTCTTTCTTTTTCTTGAATATATCAAACAATCCCATAAAATCACCTCTTGATTTTATTATACACAATTTGCACAGAAATTGCAATAGTATACAAAAATCCCCTTGGGTTTCTCCAAGGGGACTGATTGTTTTATTTGGTTATGAATTACTTCATATCCTTAATCGCTGCCTGTGGTGCTATCGGCAAAAGAGGGAATTTAATTCAATTACCTAAACAATCTCGATTGCTCAAAAAACTGTACCACCTAGTCGGAGATAAATTTTCATATTTATCGTCAACTGATTTTAGAGCGTTTTTAAACAATGCCTCCCAATTATGTTCATCAATGTCTATAAACATATGGGATATATTGCTAGGATTTCCCGAATGCTTTTTTGCCAACACTCTTGTTTCCTCAAAAGACAATGATTTTGCCAAATAATATTTGGAAGAAAAATCCTTGTTCCAAACTTCATCATAAAGAAGCACAGGACAATTTGATGATTTCCATATGCCAACTATGTATGATGCCAATTTTATGTTATCTTTTTCTATTGTAAACAAAGCCACAAAATTATCATACACAACTTGGTTGTTCAATAATTCCATAAAGTCACCTCTTTATTTAATTATAGCATTTTTTGCGAATTATTGCAACAAGTGTATAAAAATCCCCTTGGATTTCTCCAAGGGGATAATTCGTTTATTTAGCTATGCTTCCCGACTTACTTGCCTTCAGCGATTGCAGCCTGTCCTGCTATCAGCAAAAGAGGGAATTATTTTAGTAATGAATTTAATTCATCTATTATAAATTGACCTCGCCAATAATCAGAGGCGTTATTCAAAATTGTTTCTGTATACTGTTTCATTTCAAGCAACAAGTCCTCTTGCGTAGACGATTTATTTCTGGAAATAAACAATGCCAATGTTAGAAAACAAGCTGTTTCAAAGTTGCCGCATGAAACACGCTTCTTTTCGTCGTATCCACCCATATGAACTTCTACATAGTTATATACACCGTCTGGCTTCGCTATAAATTTATTAAAATGATTCCAGGGGTCATCTTTGTGTTTTACAATAGTCATACAGATATCATCAAACGTAATGTCATAATTAACACTTTTCAGAAAATCAATCATTAGCGCGATTGTGTTGTTCATAAAATCACCTCTTAATTTTATTATACCGATTTGCAAAATAATTTTCAATGCATATACGAAAATCCCCTTGGATTTCCGTGATGTTCTTAACGGAGAATTAGTGGGTGGTATGTAACCGGAAGGTGTAAAAACCTTCCGGTTATTACTTTTTATGCGGTTTTTGCTGTGGGTTGTGCGAGGACGTCGATTGCGGGGACACCTTCCTGTTCGGGA
>JAFUMU010000007.1 GCA_017482495.1 Clostridia bacterium
GTTTTGTCTAGTCAACTTTATTTTATCAGATTTCGGCAGATATGCCTATCTTTTTTTGCTATCTGTCAGGTCTTACCCCAACTTTTATTATAGAACCATTATAAAAAAAGAATTTCGGGAAGATCCCGAAATTCTTTTTTTGCTTTAGTGAGGAAGCTCAATGGAGTAGTAGATATACTGGTGGAATGACTCGCCCAATCCTGTGCTTCCGGTACCGCTCGGTGCGTCGTTCTGTGAAACGATAGCAACGATATTATCCATTGTGGAATAATTTCTGAGTGTACCGAAGGAACTACGGTAAGGCTCAAAGGTCGCACCTGTTCCCTGTACTGTAACAGTCTGTGCATTACAGATCTGCTTAAAGGTCATACCCTTATCAGTGGACTGATACATTTCAACGGTTGTTGTCTTCTTTGTCATGTAATTATTGATACCGATAATAAAGAGATCACCGTTAGTATTCTCAGCCATACCGAGGACGTAGCTGTTATTCTTCTTATCATTGAAGGTAATCTGCTCATCCTTGATCTTTCTGTAATTATCTCTTACATCATAGATAGTATGATAGATTCTACCCTTTGTATCAATGTTTCTGTTTCCAACAGTGTAGAGAACATGGAGATAACCGTTACTATCAAGGTATGTATTACCATTTCCGTAATGTGTAGAAGATGCTGTAAATACTTCTTCCTCACCGACAGACTTATAATCAAACTCATAAGTACGGTCTACAAGGATGCACTCTTCCTTAGTCATATCGGGAATAGCAAAGAGATATGTTGTATCGAAGCCGTATCCGCCTGCCTTGAAGGTTACGCCGAGAAGCGCCTCAAGCTGATCTCTCGGAGGATGTCTCTGAGCAATGAAGAATACGCCGCCGTTACCGTCGGGATAAATGTTCATGTATCCGCATCTGGATTCGATCTCAACAAGGTAAGGACCGCCGACCCACTCATGCTTGTTAAGGTCATAAGTGAACCAAGACCAGTAACCGGGAACCTCACCGGAGTTGTACATACAGTACAGCATACCTGTCTCTTCGTCAATTACAGGCTGAGAATAACCGTAACCGTGGAGACCCGCCTGCTTGAAGTCAGGCTTGTAAACTTCTTCGTCGGGGTTAACGAGTGTATCAGTCTTTGTGTCGATCTCATATACTCTGAGCCATGCACCCTCTTTAAGGAATCCGTAAACATTCTGGTCCCAGGACTCAAAATACTTAGCCTTATCCTCTGCAATAATAGTGAGGATGATGTTACCTGTCTTAAGCTGGTTAAGGTTAACGGTGCAGCTTCCGTATGCGTGAGGGAACCAAACATCGTCAAGAATGATCTTGCATCCTTCGGATGTTATCTTGAGAAGAGTGAAGCAATCCCACTCAAAGCTGGACTCATAAATGTCATACTTATAGACGGTATCGTCCATCTTCTCTTCGGAAATGAAGCCTACATAGGTACCGTTTGTTGTTCTTACAACACGGGACTCGTGCCAACCGTGGATACCTGTACCGGTTGCAAAAGCTTCGTCAATAGCAATAGCCTGAGAAATCTTGAGGCCTGTTGCAGCGTCCTCATATACTGTTCCTACGTTTGTGGGAGTGGGATCCTTTTCGTTATTAACTACACCCTCGCCTGCAAAGTCAACAGTGTAGCTTCTTTCGGTAGTGATAGCAGGCTCAGCACCTGTTACGGTGAATGTAGCCTTAAATGTAGCAGTACCCTTGGAAGCACGAGCAGCCTCTATAGCTGCAAAATCGTCGATAACGATATCATCGTGAGAAGTTCTTACCTTGGTCTTGATCCAATGCTTGAATGAAGCCTCGTCGCCGAGAACATCATTAAAGAGGAATGTATAACCGTCATCGGGAAGCGCGTTGTTTACATCAAAGGACATATCCTTATTAAGAACTACAGCTGCGAACTCAACGTAATCAGTCGTTTCGCCGGTAGCGATATCCTTGAATGCAAACTTAACAGCAACATCGGAGAACACTCCGGATGCGCCGTGTGCGCACTGTACATATTCCTTACCCGGGAAATATGTAAAGAGCTGAGCATCATTGTCAAATACAACAGTGTACTTTGTAGCATCAAGACCGGTCTTTTCGATGATCTTGGATGCAAAAAGCTCACGTGCAACGTCAATACCTACAGCATTGACGGCACCAAATGTGAATATGGGTCTTCCCTCTTCATCCATCTCAAGGTACTCACTGATATTTGCGATAACATCAGCAGGAGTGAGCTCCTTGTTCATCTCGGGGAATCTGGAGAAGATGGTAGCAACCTCTGCACGGTTAGCGCTCTTCTTAGGATTGAAGTTACCCTTGTCGTCACCGCCTACAAGACCTGTTTCTCTGAGCGCCTCAATGTATTCTCTTGACCAATCGGGGAATCTAGCCGCGTCAGCGAATTCCGTTACGAGAGATTCGCTCTCCACGGTAACATTCATGTATTCAAGGAATACAACGATAAGCTTAGCAAGCTCCTGACGGGATACTGCGGTATTGGGCTTGAAGGTGTTATCGGGATAACCTGTAACGAGATTCTCTCTTACAGCCCATCCGAGATAGTCGGCATACCAAGCCTTTGCCTGTGTATCAGTGAATGTGAGCGTTGAGCCGAGACCTGTCTCGGTGATACCTGCGAGACGGTAGAAGATCGTAACGATCTGCGCTCTTGTCATGACCTCAAGGGGAGCAAATGTATCTTTTGTCTTACCTTCCATGAGGCCTCTGTCGTACACTGCTTTTACTTCATCGTAATACCAGTGCTTTGCCTTTACGTCCTTAAACGGAAGTGCATCTTCAGCAGAAGTTGCAACCGTCATTGCGATCATGCCTGCGAGCATCACAACGACGAGAAGGACGCTGAGTAAACGTTTTGTCATGTTTCCCTCCATAAAAATTTGTCGTTTTAAGGCTTTTACCTTAATTATTATAATTTTAACAGATTCCCACTAATTTTTCAAGTGGTTTTGTTCATTTTCTTTAACACAAGGGAAAAAATATATGCTTTATTACAATTTACTTTTCATAAAACGTCTCAAAGCGCAGAAAATGAGATAGGACGATCAATTTAAAATCACGAAGCAAAGGAGCAAGTCTGAAGATAAAGTGTGATTAAAGGTACGGCAGCTTTATCAGACCAATTTGTGCCTTACCGACATAAGTCGGTCGGCATTTTTCTCAGCCTCAAGCATGAGAAAAAACACGAATAAAAGAAAGGCATTGTTATGATCATGAAAAACAAAAAAATCAAAAAAAGCTTTGTTAAAGCAATCTCTGCTCTGCTTGCAGTATCGTTTATCGGAGCCATGCTCACGGTCGGCACATTTGCAATAGATTCCGAATATTCGCTTTCTGCCGGTGATGAGGTATACGTTGGCGGAATGCCATTCGGAATAAAGCTTTATACGGACGGACTTCTGGTAGTCGGCTTTGCTCCCATTGACTGCGAATCGGGCAGCGACACTCCCGCAGAGGATGCGGGGCTTGCTGTGGGAGATATAATAACTGAAGTAAACGGGAGCAGAACGACAACGGCTGCTTCTTTTGCCGACACGGTAAGAAGCTCGGAAGGGTCAATACAAATAAAGTATCTCCGCGGCGGCAAGGAATATAACGCAGTCATAAAGCCGTCAATATCTAAAAAGGACGGCAAGGCAAAAACGGGAATGTGGCTTCGCGACAGCACTGCAGGAATCGGAACTGTAACATTTACCGTCCCTGAGACACGGGAATTTGCCGGACTTGGGCACGGAGTATGCGATGCAGAAACGGGAGAAGTTATACCGCTTACCAAGGGAATTGCGGCTGAGGCGAGAATATCGGGCATAAAAAAAGGTGAGATCGGCTGTCCCGGCGAGCTGCGTGGATATTTTACGGGAAGCGAGATCGGCACAGTATCAAAAAATACTCCCTGCGGAGTGTTCGGTAAATTCAATAATGATATGATAAATCCTTCTTTGCCGAGCAAGGTTACAATTGGCGGAAAGACGGATATACAGCTTGGAGAAGCGGATATTTACTGCACACTTGAAGGAGCAACACCCAAAAAATACAGGATAAGCATTACAAAGCTTCCGAAGGAGGGTTCGAACTTTGAGATAGAGGTATGTGACTCTACCCTTCTTGATATGACGGGCGGTATCGTGCAAGGTATGTGAGTGTGTTATAATAGGACCAACACAGGAAATCCCGAGA
>JAFUMU010000008.1 GCA_017482495.1 Clostridia bacterium
TGTAGCAGAACGCTCCAACTGATTTACAAGGGAATAATGACCTTTGATGGTTTCGCAGAGCTTAATGATTTTAACTGCAAAGTCTGTTGAAATATCCCGGAGTTTTGATTCAGTCATATCACTACCGCCTTTTGTGACATAAGTATATCATAATTGTCAGGAAAATTAAAGTGAAATATCCTTCGGATGTGAAATAATGACCTGTGGTCATTGTGAAATATTGCTCCTTCGTCGCAATGTGAAATGAAATAAATCCGCTCACGCCCGCAGGCATTTCACACGCCGTAGGGTATTTCACGCACGAAGTGCATTTCACAAATCCCGTAAGGGATTTATTTCGTTGAAAAGAGCGACTAAACGGTGTATAAGTTGGGGTAAAAACGACCGAAAGTATTGTGGCAGCGCTGGTTGCCAAATTGGAAGTTGTTCTTAATGCTCGATTTCATACCAAAAATCTAAAGTATCGTCTTTTTTTAATTTAGTATTGAATTTCAGAATCGTTTCAAATAAGTGTAATAGTTCAGAATCTTCAAAAGAGTCAACGGATGTGGTTTGTGAGGATACTATAACAATTTTTCTTTTATCTAATTGTATAACCAACATCCCTGACTTTGCCATACCGTAAACAGAAACAGTTGTTCCCCTTAACCAATTAACTTTATTAAGTTCATAGATTTTGTTTTGTATTTGTATATAGACTATTTCATCTTTAATCCAATAAGCACCTTTTCTCTCAAACCACTTATACTTTTGAGTGAATTTGTAGTAAATAAAAAGGCAAATGAGCATAATGATACCACAAATCAAGATATACCAAAAATTAGCGAATTCTATATCCATTAACCTAGCAACTAAGTGTTGAATTATAAAAGCAAAGGGTAAGGTAATCCCTGCGCACCCAATTCTCAAAAACCATCGTTGGTATGTGAACAAAGTTTTCTCCATTTTAATCACCACGTCAAATTACAATTCATCGAATAGATTATATTATAAAATGTTATGTTTTTCAATGATATATCGCTCGCGCGATATGATATACGGCGTTGCCACATGATATACTTGCTACACAAGAATGATATAATATCCGTTCCTTCATGTGCCGCAGGCATATATCATCGCTCGTAGAGCGATATCATATCGAAGATATATCACCCGTTCCGCAAGGAACGGATATCATTGAAAAAAGTCACCTTTGTCGGTAGACAAAAGTGACTTTTTTCGTGGTGCGGATGAAAGGACTTGATTCTCGTCGCTGCGACGCAAAGCCGAGGTTTTGATTTCGGCTTTGCTACGCTCCTCGGTCAGTCGCGGCTCTGATATGCCACCGGCATATCATTCACTACCGCTCCCCTTCAAGTCCTTGTTATATATCCATATCAAAAGAAAAGAGAACATCGTTAGATGCTCTCTTTTCTTTTGGTGCGGATGAAAGGACTTGAACCTTCACGAAGTTGCCCCCACTAGAACCTGAATCTAGCGCGTCTGCCAATTCCGCCACATCCGCATGTTATAGCTCTCTGTATTTCTGCTCGGTAGAGAGAAACCCGAGGCGGTCCGTTTTCCGCAAATAGCACCTTTTCAAGTGCTCCATAAGTCTACCATATTATTTCTTCCTTGTCAAGGGTGTTTTTACTAAATTTTTTGATGAAATTCCCCTAAAAATGTCCATCTTTTTTATTGACTTTATACTAAAAAAATGATAAACTTAAACTGTAGAACTATGCAAGGAGAACTGCTTATATGACAGGTTGCATTTTCAATATTCAGCGGTTTTCCGTTCACGACGGTCACGGTATCCGCACCAATGTTTTTCTTAAGGGATGTCCTCTCAGGTGCCTATGGTGTCACAATCCCGAGGGTCTTAAAAAGGAGCCGCAGATACGTTTTTCTCCTGAAAAATGCATCGGATGCGGTGATTGCGCTGCTGTCTGCCACGGCACAGCTCATAATTTTGAGGGGAATTTGCATCATTTTATTTTTGATGTATGTGAGGGATGTATGGAATGTCCCAAAATGTGTCCTGCTGAGGCGCTTGAGGCAGACGGAGTTATCAGAAGTGCTGAGGATATAATTGATGAAGTTCTTCTTGACCGTGATTTTTATGAAAAAAGCGGCGGAGGAATGACTTTATCAGGTGGCGAACCGTTTTATCAGCCGGAATTCGCTCTTGAGCTTCTTCGACTTGCCAAGAAAAACGGACTTAACACAGCAGTTGAGACCTGCGGAATGACTTCGTCCGACGTTATTATGGCGGCGGCACCCCTGGTAGACACCTTCCTTTTCGATTATAAGGCCACAGGTGAGCAGCGTCACAAGGAGCTTACAGGCTCGTCAAACACGCAGATACTTAACAATCTCAGTCTGCTGGGAACTCTTGGTGCAAACGTTATCCTTCGTTGTCCTATGATACCCGGACTTAACGACAACGATGAGCATTACAGAGGCATTGCCGAGACAGCCGATAAATATGATAATATTAAAGAGATCAACATCATGCCTTATCACAGTATGGGAGTTTCCAAGGGTATAAAGGTGGGAATTGCGCCCGTCTTTACAGCGGAATCCATGACATATGCAAGGGCAGAGGAGATCAAAAAAGAAATAGAAAAATACACCCGCAAGGAAATTAAGGTTATATAGGAGGTTACTATGAGAGACTATAGAAGTACTGAAGAAAGATTTGAATATTCCCCTGTAATGGAATCGGTATACAGCGATCTTATGGCGCGTATCAAGCCCAACAGAGTAAGAGAAGATACTTGGACAGGCAGAGACCCCGACGGAAAGAATCCTTTTCTTGATGTTTTTCTTGAAACAAAGGGCGAGCCCTATGCTATCCGACTTGCCAAATCTATAGTACGAAGCTGGATGGTGACCGAGCCCGAGCTTTTTGACGGAGATATCCTTATAGGCTTCCCCCGTCCCAAGAGACCTCTTTTCGAGCATTTCTCCTTCGGTATCTTTGTAGACAAGGAAGCGCTGAATTATGATGCATACAGAGATGTAAAGGAAGAGCAGTTTAAGCTTATGACCGAGATGGAGGAGGAATTCGTTCCTCTGGGCTGGCATTATCTTTACGATGAGGCACGCCGCCGCTTTGTTGACCCCGAGCATCCTGACGATTACGGTAAGGTAGCAAACGGTCTTTGGTGGACAGGCGGCTATCAGGGACATACTGTTCCCAATTACGATATCCTTGTTACCCGAGGCATCGGAGGAGTTCACCGCCAGGTAACAGAGCGTCTTGAGGGAGAAGAGGACAGCCATAAGAGAGAGACACTTGAGGCTTGCCTTATAATACTTGAGGGCTTCAGAGACTGGATGCTTATGCAGGCCGACTTTGCCGAAAAGAAGGCAGAGTGTGGCGGAGAATTTGCAGACAGATATATGGCTGTGGCTGAAAATTGCCGATTCGTTTCCTGGAACACACCCGAAACCTACTATCAGGCGGCTCAGCTTGTTTGGTCCTATAACCTTTGGGACTGGGTAGACTGTGTTGGCAGACTTGACCAGTATATGTACCCCTTCTTTATGAATGCGGCTGAGGAAAACAGACAGTGGGCAGAGGACGTTACCGCAAGCCTTATGATGAAGTTCCTTGAGCACGGCGTACATAACATAACTGTGGGCGGCGTTAAGCCCTCAGACGGAAGCGATGCAACAAACGAGCTTTCCTTCCTGCTTCTGCAGATACTTCGTCGCACCCACGAAACTCATCCCCGTATGAGCGTTCGTATCGGTGAAAATACCGATCCTGCGCTTCTTGCTCTTACAGTTAAAATGTGGTCTGAGGGAATGAGCGATCCCTCCGTTGCGGCAGACGAGCTTATTATTCCTGCGCTTATAAATAATTACGGTGTTCTTGAAGCTGATGCAAGAAACTATACTATGCTTGGATGTCAGGAGATCGAGATACCCGGCAAGAGTAACTTCGGATGCGAGGACGGACAGATCAATCTTGCAAAGGTGCTTGAATTTACTCTTAACGACGGCTATCACAGAGAGTGGGACGGCAGACGTGTTTGCCACAGTACAGGAAAGATAACCGATCACGATACCTTTGAAAGCCTATGGAACGCATACGAGGAGAACGTAAAATTCTTCGTTCGCAACTTCGTCGACCTTGCCAATATGGGTCAGGAGATGAGAGCAGCAAACTATGCTAAGCTTGTTAAAACTCCCTTTACTGAGGCTTGTATCGAAAAGGGACTTAATCTTGACGAGGGCGGTGCTGTTTATAACTACGGCGTTGTGGAAACTGCGGGAGCTTCCGTTGTTGCCGACTCTCTCACAGCTATAAAAAAGCTTGTGTATGAGGAAAAGCTTATCTCAAGAGAAACCCTTGAAGCTGCTATAGCTGCTAATTTTGTAGGCTATGAAAAAGAGAGACTTATGCTTCTCAACAAGGCTCCTAAGTTCGGTAACGATGACCCTGAGGCGGACGCAATGATGTGCAGAGTTCTTGACAGCTTTTGGTCAGAGATCAAGAAATATAAGTCTGTAAGAGGTCAGGAGTTTACAGGTGCGTGCTCACTGCTTGGCGGAGGCATAGCATACGGATGGGAGACATGGGCAACTCCCGACGGAAGAAAGAAGGGCGAGCCTCTCGGCAACACTATTGCTCCCAGACCCGGTATAAATAAGTCAGGACTTACAGCTACGCTCAATTCCATTGCAAAGCTTCCTCTTGACTTAGGCGTCGGCGGTACAACAGCTAATATCGTTATCCCCACAAGCATTATGAAAACTCCCGAAATGAGAGCTAATATCGAAAGTGCTATGAGAAGCTTCCTTCTCTCCGGAGGTCAGCTTGCTCAGATAACAACGGCAAACGTTGAGGATATGATAGATGCAAAGAAGCATCCCGAGGCTCATCAGGATCTTATCGTCCGTGTAGGCGGATTCTCTATAAAGTTCTGCGAGCTTTCCTCCGTTGATCAGGATGAAATAATCGCAAGATATGCTTAAGGTTTATTACGAGGGGGACTCTCTTTCGGAGAGAGCCCCCCTCGTGCTCCCCCAGAGAACTTTGAATAAAGGCTAATTTTATATGTTGAGCTGAACGTTCGCGTCTTCCCGCCACAATGCTGTGCATTGTGGGTAAGAAAAGAAGAAGGATATGTAAACGAAAACGAGCTTTCGTTTACATATCCTTCTTCTTTTCGTGGCGACTATGTCGCCTACGGGAAGACTAACTGATCCCATCCTCTCCGAATCCCATTTAGCTGTAGAATAACGCAACTACTGCATAAGCGTTAATCTGAAAGGTTTGGAGGGGTGTGGGGGACCTTTCCTAAAAAGGTCCTCCACATAAATCCTTTCACGAAAAAGGTTGGGGGGATTTCCTTAAAATCCCCCCTTTAAAAACCAATATTATTCTTTATGACAAGAATCTCTGAAGGCGCAGCCTCCGCAGCCGCAAGAGCAGGATGACTTGCCTTTTTTCTTTTTGATTATTTCCAAAACCACGATCGCAATGAAGATAACAGCTACGATCGAGGCTATTATGATCGTAGGAGCGTTCATAGTTTACCTCACTTTTTCTTTATATATTTATTGGGTCTGAGTAGAAGAAAGAGAATAAGTGCAAGTGCACCAAATGCTATTGCAGTCCAAATTGTGAAGCTGCCGCCTGTGAAAAATGTGCCGAACTGGAATATCATAAGTGAGATCATGTATGCAAAGATACACATATATGCAATAGTGCCTGCTGTCCATTTCCAGTTGTTCATTTCTCTCTTGATCGCGCCCATTGCACCGAAGCAAGGTGCACAAAGGAGATTGAATACAAGGAAGGAGAAGCCTGAGAATTTATTGCCGCCGAAAAATTCCTGACCTATGATCGCAGCCTCCTTGGAGCCATCCTCAACTGCTGCCATAAGGTCGATACCTTCGGGAAGCATTTTTGAAAGTGTTCCAAATACGCCTACAACCTCTTCCTTTGCTACAAGGCCAAGCAATGTTGCCACTGCCGCCTGCCAATAGCCAAAGCCCAGAGGCTTGAATATAACGGCGATAGCAGAGCCGATAACATTAAGAATGGAGTCAGTACCCTTATCACCGATATAGTGAAGGCCGCCGTCGAAGGAAAGGCTGTTAAGAATCCAGATGATGACGCTTGCCGCAAGAATAACTGTACCGGCACGCTTGATAAAGGACCAGCCGCGCTCCCATGTTGTTCTGAGAACATTGCCTGCAACCGGTGCATGGTATGAGGGAAGCTCCATTACAAAGGGAGCAGGATCGCCTGCGAAGGCTTTCATTTTCTTAAGTATGATACCGGAAACAACAACAGCACCGATACCGATGAAATACGAACCTGTTGCTACCCAAGGGCTACCGCCGAAAAGTGCGCCTGAAATAAGACCTACGATAGGCATCTTAGCGCCGCAGGGAATAAAGCCTGTTGTCATAATAGTGATCTTTCGGTCGCGGTCCTGCTCGATAGTACGGCTTGCCATAATACCGGGAACTCCGCATCCGCTTGCAACCAGCATAGGAATGAAGCTTTTGCCGGAGAGTATTACATGGATCACGCGGGAAAACAGTGCCCGGCGGAAACGGAATAGTAAAGTACAGAAGCATACCGCCTGGAGAAGTTCATATTCTCTTATCGTCTCAAA
>JAFUMU010000009.1 GCA_017482495.1 Clostridia bacterium
GCGGGGGAAAGCACTTGACAATTTTTCACTCTTGCGTTATAATAGATATAATGTAAAACTATGCTTTCATGCGACGAAAAAGTGAGGTTCGTTTTTATGGCAAAAAACAATGAAAAAATGGTTGACCAGATCACCTCTATGGACGAGGACTTTGCGAAATGGTACACCGATATATGCAAAAAAGCTGACCTTATTGACTATTCCAGCGTTAAGGGATGTATGATCATCCGCCCCTACGGCTATGCTATATGGGAGCTTATTCAGGCTAATCTTGACCGCCGCTTCAAAGAGCTCGGTCATGAAAATGTATATATGCCTATGTTCATCCCCGAATCACTTCTCCAGAGAGAAAAGGATCATGTTGAGGGATTTGCTCCAGAAGTTGCATGGGTAACTCACGGCGGAAGCGAGCCTCTTACGGAACGTCTTTGCGTTCGTCCCACATCCGAAACTCTCTTCTGTGAGCACTACAAAAATATCATCAACTCATACAGAGATCTTCCCAAGCTCTACAATCAGTGGTGCTCTGTAGTAAGATGGGAGAAAACTACACGTCCTTTCCTCCGCTCAAGAGAATTCCTCTGGCAGGAAGGACACACCATGCACGCAACAGCAGAGGAAGCTGAAGCTGAAACCGTTCAGATGCTCAACTGCTATGCAGACTTCCACGAAACAGATCTTGCTATCCCTGTAATCAAGGGTAGAAAGACTGAGAGCGACAAATTTGCAGGCGCAGAAGCAACATATGCAATCGAAGCACTCATGCACGACGGTAAAGCCCTTCAGGCAGGCACTTCTCACTATTTCGGAGACGGTTTTGCGCGTGCATTCGATATTAAATTCACCGATAAAGAAAACAAGCTCTGTTATCCTCATCAGACAAGCTGGGGCGTTACAACACGTATGATCGGCGGTATCATCATGACTCACGGCGACAACAACGGTCTTGCGCTCCCCCCTGCCGTTGCTCCGATTCAGGTAGTTATCATCCCCGTACAGCAGCATAAGGAAGGCGTACTTGATGCCGCATACGCTCTCAGAGACAGACTTAAGGGTCAGTTCAGAGTTAAGGTTGACGACAGCGACAATTCTCCCGGATGGAAGTTTGCTGAATACGAGATGAAGGGCGTTCCGCTCCGTATTGAGATCGGTCCCAGAGATATTGCTGACAACAAGTGCGTAACAGTAATGCGTCATAACAGAGAAAAGAATTTTGAATCTCTTGAAAACATTGAGGCTGTTGTTGCAGAGCGTCTTCAGGCTGTACGTGACGGTCTGTACGCAAGAGCTCTTGCCAACAGAGATGCAAAAACATATGAATGTACCACTATTGAAGAGATCAAGGACGCTCTTACAACCAAAGGTGACGGTCTTGTTATGGCAATGTGGTGCGGAGATGAGGCTTGCGAGGACAGCGTCAAGGAGCAGACAGGCGTTGGCTCACGCTGCATTCCTCTCGATCAGAAGAATATCTCAAACAAATGCGTTTGCTGCGGTAAGGAAGCAAAGCATATGGTTTGCTGGGGTATCGCATATTAATTTTTCGTGGGGCGGTATCCGCCCCACTTATGCTTTATTTTTTAGAAAGGAGTGTCCGCTTTGAGAGAATTTTCTGTTAGCTTAAAAGAGAAGATACGACAGATAGATTATGTTGTTTTATTCTGTGTTCTCGGTATGAATTTGCTATCCATACTCACTCTTGCGGGCGCTTCAAGCGAATTCGGAACGAGATTTGTTATAGTGCAAAGCGCTATGAGTGTTGCAGGTATATTCCTGATGTTTACAATATCTTACTTTGACTATGACAAGCTGATAAAGGCAGCAGGTATATGGGTGCTTGTTTTCGCTACGATACTGATGCTTGCTGTAATTTTCTTTGGCGAAGGTATACGAGGCAACAGAAACTGGCTGTATCTGCCCGGGATACCGATAGGAATACAGCCATCTGAATTTACAAAGATATGCTTCATTATCACCTTTTCCCAACATATAAAACGTGTTCAGGGAGAAATAAACCATATAAAGAACGTATTACTTTTAGGCATACACGCAATATTCTATTTTGCACTGATTCTTGCAACAGGCGACCTTGGCTCCGCCCTTGTGTTTCTCGGAATAACAATAGTAATGCTCCTTGTAGGCGGATTATCAATGTGGTATTTTATAGGAGCCGCGGCGGTCCTGGTAATACTTTCTCCGTTTTTGTGGGAAGCATTAAGTGAAACTCAGCAAAACAGAATCATATTCGGATTCAATCCGGAGGGTGACCCCCTCGGCAAGGGATTTCAGGCACTTTGCAGCAGACGTGCAATAGCAGCAGGCGGATTTCTTGGGGCCGGAATGTTCGGAGGCTCACAGTTTAATTTTTCCGACTCATACTCTGACTTCCTTTTTGCTGTACTTGCAGAAAAATTCGGATTTTTCGGTTGCTTTATATATATATCACTTATGGCTACGCTGATAATACGTATTTTATGGATCGCAAGAATAGCCAGAAAGGACTACGGTGCCTATATGTGCGCAGGAGTCGTTGCTGTTCTGCTTTGTCAAAGTCTTGAAAACATTGGGATGTGTCTTGCAATGTTGCCTGTTATCGGAATAACACTTCCCTTTTTCAGTTACGGCGGCTCATCACTTCTTGCATCATACATTATGATCGGACTGGTTCAGAGCATCAAGAGCCACAATCAGAAATACTTCTTTGAAAGAGAAAAATCATAAAATGCCCGTTAATGATATGCCCCCCAAAAGTGTCTAACTTTTGGGGGGCATATCATTAACGGGCATTTTTCTTTTATATAAGGCTCTTTCCTTCCCACTGAGATACACTTTGAACACCCATGAGCTTTGTCACAGTTACCGGAACATCGAGTATAGAAGCCTCAGAAAGCTCTTTTCCTTTTTCAAAGCACTTACCGCACATCACAATAGGAATAAGCATATCCTCATCATCCTCGCTTCCATGAAAACGCTTATGACCGCCATGGTCTGCAAGAAGTATTATTGTATAATCGTCGCTTATACTGTTTTGCACCTTCTCAACACAGCTCATAGCAATATTTACAGCTGTCATATATTCTTCGCTCATCCATCCGTAATTATGTCCCTTATCATCAGTTTCACCAAGGTATAAAAAGACAAAATCAGGTGATTCCTCATTAATATATGATATAGCTTCGTCAGTAATTTTTTTATCAGTATCAATATTTTTATACAAATTCATACAAACAGAGCTACAAAGATGACCGGGTTTTACAAGATCTCTCAGCTCCTCCCATGTATAATAGAAGGCACATTTTTTATCGTTATCATCAAGCCTCTCCACGAGTCCTTCTACGGGTCTCACCTGAGGTGTAAAGGTGTTTGTAAGAATACCGTGTCTTTGAGGGTCAACACCGTAAAACAAAGAAACATGACAAGGAAGTGTTACAGAAGGTGATACAGTCCTTGCGCTAAGACAATAAGTTGACATTGAAAGAAGCTTGTCACTATAAGGATTGCCACAATTCATCATGGCATCTGGACGCATTCCATCCACAAGAATCAGTACGATTTTTTCAGACATATTTATTTACCTCACAAAGTAATTATATTATCAAATTTATAAAGCTATTTCCGGACAATCCATCTGAGCATATGCCGAGCATATCTGCTATTGTTTTACCAAGATCAGCAAATGATGACCTTGTTCCTATATTAACAGCATTGATTTTTTTGCCATATA
>JAFUMU010000010.1 GCA_017482495.1 Clostridia bacterium
ATGAAGGACGGTCAGCCCGTATTCTCCGACGATAACGGTTACGCTAATCTCAGCGAGACCGCACACTATTTCATGGGCGGTCTGCTCAAGCATATCGCGTCACTCTGCGCTATTACCAACCCCAGCACCAACTCCTTCAAGCGCCTTGTTCCCGGATTTGAGGCACCTGTAACCGTTGGCTATGCAACATCTAACAGAAGCGCAGTTATCCGTATCCCCGCATACGCAAAGAGTCCCGACAAGCGTCGCTTCGAGCTTCGCAACCCCGACGCTACCTGCAACCCCTACTTCTGCTACGCAGCTATCCTTATGGCAGGTCTCGACGGCGTTAAAAACAAGATCGATCCCCACGCAAACGGATGGGGTCCCTACGACGTAAACCTCTATCACTTAAGCGACGAGGAGAAGGCAAAGCTCCATCACCTGCCCACATCTCTTGAAGAGGCACTTGACGCTCTTGAAGCAGACCACGACTACCTTACAGAGGGCGGAGTTTTCCCCATAGAACTTCTTAATAACTTTATCAAGGCCAAGAGAGAGGAATGCCGCCAAATGGCAGCCATCCCCCACCCTGCAGAATTTGATAAATATTATAATCTGTAATTTTAAAGAGAGATGCCATGCGGCATCTCTCTTTTGGTATATGAAAACGCCACCTCTGAGTCGATGGTTAAAAAGCGGCATTTGCCGCAAAGTAATTCCGCCGTGACTGAGAGAGAATTGCGTAATATAAAGCGTATGTAAACTCTCCGTTTACGGAGGGATGCTTTCGGTTAGCCGATGGTTATGATCAATATGAATATATTATAGAAAAATATAGAAAAGCTGAACAAAATGTGGTAAAATGTCAGTATATATCAAAAAGGAGCTATATATGAGAAAACTTTTAGCATTAGTATTCGTAATTATATTAATAGTAAATGTTATTCCTGTATGCTCCTTTGCCACAGAGAAATACCCTACAAAAAAGATCGTATTTACATACCAATCAGGTAAGGACTACAATGGTGTATGCTTCTATTCCGACGGGTATTTTTCTCACAGCGCATATGAATTTGACCAAAGTCTTGCAACCATGTCAATCAGCCTTTCAATGGCGGCCTTCGGAAGTGCTGAGGGTGGACAGACCGACTATTCAGACAAAAGCGTAAACGCAAGAAATCTGCTTTGCGACATCGGATTTGATATAGCAACTGTTGCCGTTAACGAGGACTTCACCAAGAAGCCCACCTTCGATTCCATGGGGGTAATTGCCGCAAGCAAGCCGCTTGCCGTACAAGGAGAGGAATATACTCTCATCGCCCTTGCACTGAGAGGCGGAGGGTACGAGGCAGAATGGGCAAGCAACCTTACCGTGGGCGCAGAGGGAGATCATCAGGGCTTCGAGCAATCAAAAGACATTGCTCTCGCCTTTCTCCGTAAATATGTCAGTGAACAAGGCATCAGCGGCAAGGTGAAATTATGGATTTGCGGCTTCAGCAGAAGTGCAGGCGCGGCAAACCTTCTTGCAGGAGCGCTTGATGACGGCATCATGGTATCAGAAAGTATACAGTATTCAGCCGAGGACATTTACGCCTACTGCTTCGAAACTCCTGCTGCAGCTATAAGTGAAAAAACGGCTGACACAGAAAAATATTCAAATATATTCAATATCCTTAACAGAAACGGGCTTATCTCCTACCTTGCGCCTGCAAGCTACGGTCTCTCAAGATACGGCCAGGTCAAATATCTTCCCACACCCGAAACACATCCCGAAAGTTACACAGCCATGAGAGACAGAATGGTAGAGGTCTACGACTCTCTGCCGGATATGGCACGATACCGTGTTGACGATTTTAAAATGAAAAAGCTGACAATAGACAGCTCATCTCCCATTACGGGCATCGCAGCAGAAGTATCTGATGTCAGCTCTGACAATTATACACAAAGTCTTTTTCTCTCAGAGAGTGCAGACTATTTATCCAACGGGTATATCTGTACCCGCGAGGATTATGCAAAATACCACCAGGAAGGTCTTCGCGAGCTTTTCGGCGCAGTTTACGGCTGTACGTCACAGCAATATTCAGCCTTTATCAATGCACTTGAAAAGCATATCAGCCTTGAGTTTTCCGAAATAGGTCCGTCTGTGCTCATAGGCTTTGAGAGCAAGATGGAAGTGAAAATTACCAACTGTATTCTCAGTGCACTGAACGATGCTCATATTGTGGGATACAGCGAGGTGAATATAAAACAAGCCGGCAAAACTCTCACACAAATGTTTTCGGCACTTATGAAAAGTGATACCGATCTTCTTGCAAGCGCCGCCGCTAATCTCACAGGCATCAAGAGAGCGCACTATCCTGAGCTGTGTTATGCATGGCTCGCTTCAGGTGATCCAAACTATTACGGAAGCGAAGCTCAGCTTACATACAGTCATGGAGAATTCAAAAAAATAAGACTTCACGGAAATGTACATATAGATGTAATAAGCGAAAGCGGAGAGCGTGTTATAGCAGATAATACTGCCGTCTCAGAATATACTTACATTTGCGGTTCCGACGTATCAGGGAAAAGATACATGATCCTTCCCTCCCACCGCTCATACACTCTGGAGATCACATCGGGAGAGGACAGCATATTTTCCGTAGGTATCAGCGAATACAGCCCCTCAGACGGTAAATATATGAGAAATATCAATTTCTTTGATCTGCCTTCAAACAGTACAGTATCCGTCAGCATCGGCTCTGACGGAAGCTATCTTGCACAAAGCGCAAAAGGAGACATGATCGAGCCCGATGCTGTTTTATCCGCGCATACTCATCACAGGGTTAACGTATTATCGTCTGATACATCCATGGGCAAGGCATCAGCAGACGGGGGTAGACATCTATATGGAGAATATGTAACTTGTACTGCCACAGCAAGAGAGGATCATATATTTTGCGGATGGTATGATGGAGATACACTTGTGTCAGAGGATGCCGAGCTTCAGCTTTGTGTAAAAAAAGATATACAGCTTACTGCCCTTTTCTATCGCGATCCCAAAAAGTGTGATCATAGCACACCGTCTGTTATAAACGCTTCAGCTGCCACATGCATCGCACAGGGTTTCAGCGGAGACGTATACTGCCCCTACTGTAATACTGTTATAAAAAACGGTGAAGCCATACCAAAGCTTCCCCACACCTATGAGGCTGATAAATGCAGTATATGCGGAGAATATATACTCCCTCTGCCCCTTCTAATAGCAGTTCATACAATAAACATCTTTCTTGTGTGCGCATCGGCTTTAACGATAATATTTACCATAATCAGGAAAAATACCAATAATGAGTAAACGATTAAAGATCATAATTGCAATATGCGCTGTCCTGACAGTAATTACAGCTACGCTTGCTGTATGCTGTACCCTTTCATATAAAAAGGCATCTGAGTCCGTAACCGTCACATGCGGAGACATCCCCGACTATTCCCATATAACACACCATCCTGTGCTTTCACGAATGTGTAAGATAACCACCGACACCTCAAGCATGGACACCTCAACGCAAGGTAAGACATCGGTCTCCATAATATTTCTGGGAATATGGGAAATAAGAAGTGAAGTAAATATCGTTCCTCCGTCAATTCCGGACCTTGTTTCAAGAGAAGTATGTATAACACGCGGAACTGAGATAAGTGCGGATATGTTTGTGGTCAGCCCCACAGATATCGAGGTCTCGTTCAGAGAAAACGACTTCGATATAAATACAGAGGGAGAATATGAGGTAAAGCTTTCTGCCGTCAGAGAGGGAGACGTTCCTACAAAATTCACTTCCAAGCTTACAGTATATGATCCCGGTGATCTTTTCACCTTTGAATACGGACGCTCTACAGGTGCAGTTATAAAAACCATACACTCAAAATTCCGAGAGATAGATAAGCTTGATGCCACAGCCGTTGGACCAAGCGGAAGATTTCCCGTTAAATGCTATAATGAAACTACTTTTTTCCTTTTCGAGGTCACTATGCTTAAGGCAACTGCAGGAGACGGAAAGGTACTTTCCTTTGATATTATTGCAGGAGACAAGGTAACGAAAGAGGATATACTGGGAGGTATGGGAGAGGAAAACGGCATTACAGCAGAGTTTTCCGATTTCCCTGATTTTAATGTGCCGGGAGATCATGAGATAAGGGTCACCCTTACAAATATCAGGGGAGACATATATGAGCAGGTCTCACATATAAGAGTCCATGATATTAACAGAAACATCACAGCAGAGCTTCAAAGCTCAAACGAGGAGCTTGCGGCACTTATTTTTAAGGACACTGACTCAGCAAGATCTCTTAAATTCGGTAATGATTTCGTGTCCGAATTTATGGAGGTGGGCGAAAACAATATATTTCTCCACGGAGAATACAGCACTGTTACAGTTAAGGCACATTTATGCGACACGATCGCACCGATAATGGTTCTAAACGATATAAAATATCCTGTAGGTCATAAGCCGTCTGCCGAAAGACTTGTTAAGGAATACACTGATGCATCAAAGGTCACATTCACCTTTGAAGGAAAAATTGACTTTGATAAGGAAGGTGCCGTTAAGGTATGCATAACCGCAACAGACGAAGGGGGCAACGTTACCAAAGGCAATGCAAAAATCAATTTTGTAAAGGATACAGAGCCTCCTAAAATATACGGTGCATCAAATATGACCGTGGCCAAGGACAGCAGCCCTAAGTACGGCGGCAGAGTGTATGCGGAGGATGAGCTGGTGGGGCGTGTCACAGTGGCCGTAGACTCTTCACAGGTAAACACCCAGAAATACGGCACCTATAATCTTACCTATTACGCAACAGACCTGAGCGGAAATACTGCCACCGTTAATATAACAGTTACTGTTGCAGATAAAGCTACAGTTCAGCTTGACGTTAAAAATATAATGCAATACCCCGCCCTTCCTAACGGATGCGAGGTCACATCCCTTGCTATCGTTCTTAACTACCTTGGTTATGAGGTCGATCCTGTATGGCTTTGTGATAACCACCTACCTATAGAGGACTTTGTATACGGAGACCCCTGGAAAACATACGTGGGCAATCCGAAGAACGAAGGACTTGGCTGCTATGCACCGGCTATCGTTCAGGCGGGAAACAGTTATCTTGAAAGCGTTGATTCTGAATATAGGGTCAAAAACGTGAGCGGAGGCGCAATGGGAGACTATGAGGGATATATAGACCGAGGAGTACCCGTTATTCTGTGGGGAACTATGTATATGAACTGCGACCCCGAGGTGTATTGGAGACGTAACTATGACGGAAGAGAGGTGGTGTGGCACGCATCATCCCATTGCCTGGTGCTCATAGGATATACCTCTGAAACATATATTTTCTGTGACCCAATGAGAAGCGGTATAGTAGAATACAGCCGAGAGAGTGTTGAAAAAAGCTCGGAGATCAATTTTCGCCAGGCTTGCGTTATAGAATGATTGACATATTCCTATTAATATAGTATAATAAAGAAAAAGCCTTGCTTTTGGAATGGAGACTGTTATGAAAAAGACCTCCGTGTCATCTCTTGTAAGCTATCTTTTCCCTCCTATCGATAATCTGCTCAAATCAATTATCGTTCTGGCAGCAGGAATCGCCGTTACTTTGCTTGAAAACAATCTGTGGGTAATGGCTGTGTTTATAGCGCTTGCAGTGATCGAGTTTATTCCCGACGCCGCTAAAATAATCAGGTTTTTCTCTGCTGTAAGCTATCTCAGATCAAGAAAGGAAATGGATGAGGTATTAAAGGACTTTGCAGACAGCACGGCAAAAATGGACGGCAAGGTAAGAGTCGGTAAAAAATACATATTCGGAAAGAAATGCGGTGCAGTTATAGCATATGACGATATCCGCCGTGCCCATCATTTTATACGTAAGAACTATGGATATTCTCAAAAAAGATTCGTTGAAATATTCACCCTTGACGGCGGAAAACATAAGCTGTGTAAGGTGAATGCCAACGATACGACTTTAACAGAGGCACAGCAGCTTATGGAATTGCTCAAAGAACGTGCTCCCAAGGCTGATGTCGCTGTTAAATAAATAAGTTCAACATATTTTTAAGGGAGAGGCGAATAAACCTCTCCCTTTTTACAACAAATTATTATTTATCTATGCCGCATTGTTCATCAAAAGCTCTGAATATCTTATCAGCCACGGAGCGCATCACTTCTCCATCAGGCTTGATCACCTGACGGTCGTAGGTCACAAGTCCGTTAGTTTCGTCCTCAACGTCGGATACCTGTGTAAGCACAGCAGCGCAAAGTCCGCGTCCGATCATAGGAACGATCTCATTAATATACAGTTCTTCAAGGTCGCTTGTAAATTCGCGGCGATCGGCGCATGTCTTATATCCGTATGTCTTCTCATGATTATAGGAATGCTCCGTTAGCTTGCAGGAATACCCGCCAAACTCTGAGAGTACCATAGGGCGCCCCTTCTGCGGCTTTATATCAACTGCTCTGAAATATATATGCTCGCTCTGAACATCGCTTTCGCAGTCCTTGAACCAGCCTGATGCCGTATCCCATATTCGAGAGGGGTCGCACTCCTTAAGCTTCCTATAGACCTTGGTTGCCTTGTGCTGTCCCCAACCCTCATTAAAAATAGTATAATATACCACTGAGGGATGATTATATAAGTGTTTGACCGTTGCCACACTCTCTTTCATAAATATCCTTTGTCTCTTTTTTGACGAAGGTCTTGAAAGGAAATGACGAATGCCTACCGTGGGAAGCGCAGTATCAAGAATAAAATTATACCCTCCGTTATTTACCATATCCTGAAAGACGATCATACCGTATTTGTCGCAGTAATAATAAAATATATCGGGCTCTATCTTGATGTGCTTACGGAGCATATTGAAGCCAAGCTCCTTCATACGTAGAATATCATCAATAAATCCTTTTTCATTACCCGGAGTATAAATACCGTCGCTATAGTAGCCTTGGTCAAGAAGTCCGTGGAAAAAATAGGGCTTGCCGTTAAGACAAATATAGGAGACTCCGTCTCTCTCATTTATTGTAACAGTCCTCAAAGCGAAATAAGAGGATATCCTGTCTTCACCGCATACAAGCTCAAATCCATAAAGAAAAGGATCCTGAGGACTCCATAAACGCGGTGAATCCACCGTCAAAATAAAGCTGTTTCCCTCATAGGGATATTCTTTTCCCTCAAAAATAAGCGTCTTTTTTTCGTCACCGCCAACAGTTTCTATCTTAACCGACGACAGATCAGGAGTCGTCAGCCGTATACTCTCTATGTATTTTTCGGGAACACTTTCTATCCATACAGTCTGCCAGATACCGCTTATGGGAGTGTACCACATACCTCCGCGCTTGTGCTTCTGCTTACCCCATCCGTAGTCGTGAGAAAGAGGGTCATTTACAGTAACGGTAATAGTGTTTTCTCCCTCACATACAAGCCCTGTTATGTCAAGAGTAAAGGGCAGATATCCGCCACTGTGCTCTCCTGCAGGCTTGCTGTTTATAAACACCTCACAAAGGCAATCGACCGCTCCAAAATGAATAAGCGTCCTTCCGTGGGGAGATATTTCAAAAACTCTCTGGTATATAAGCGTCTCACCTTTAACAGTTATCCGCTCTATTCCCGAAGCCTCAGACTCGGGAGGGAAAGGCACAAGTACCTCCCCGATATAATCAACATCGCCGTTTTTTCCAACACTCAGCGACCAATAACCGTTAAGACAAATAAAGGAGTCCCTCTTCATCTGCTCTCTGGGATAGTAGCAGTGGGGCGTTTCACCTGTGCTGTAGGGAGTTGTAAGCCTTATCATCATAATTCTCCAAAAATTGATATATACTATTATAGCAGATTTGAAGGATATTTTGCAACAGATACTTATATCCGAAAAGGTTTGATGCCTTTTCTTCAAAAAGGTTTTGACGCCCTTTTCAGAGAATTTCGCCCTCTGCGGAGGGCGACAAGGGCGCTGCCCCTTGACCCTGCGCCCTTTTTAAGGAAAAGGGCGTCAAAACCTTTTTAACTATATATACATTTTTCTAAAAGTATGATAAAATATAAAAAAACGGAGGTATAAATATGAAATGGTTTATAGCAAGTGATATACACGGCTCTGCATACTATACCAATCAGATGCTTATTGCATTTGAAAATGAAAACGCTGATAAGATGCTCCTTTTGGGTGATATACTCTATCACGGTCCACGCAACGACCTTCCCCGCGATTATTCCCCCAAGGACGTTATAGCTATGCTCACTCCCTATGCAAATAAGATACTTTGCGTCAGAGGCAACTGCGATACAGAGGTGGATCAGATGGTTCTCCCCTTCCCGATTCTTGCAGACTACGCCATCATTTGCCCCTCTGACAGAACTGTCTACGCGACCCACGGACATACATATAACCCTGACAACCTTCCCCCCCTTGCTGAGGGAGATATACTTCTTTTCGGACACACACATATTCCCGTACTTGGAGAAAAAAACGGATACACATATGTAAACCCCGGCTCAGTATCTATTCCCAAGGAAGGCTCTGAGTGCGGATATATAGTAATAGAGAACGGTAAATTAACAAGAAAAGATTTCAGCGGCAAAGAGCTTTTCACACTTGTGCTGTAATTATAATATAAAATCAAAACAATATCTCCCCTGTATATGAATATATTGCATCTCTGCAACAATAAGGGATATATGGGGTGAAATTAAAAAAGAACAGTATATAATAGCCTTGCGAAAGCAAAAGCATAGCAGTATATATATAATAATATAATAATATATTATCCCCCCGTTAGGGGGGAGTATACTACTCTTTTATAATAATATAATAATATAACAAAAAAAGATCCCCCGGAGCTTTTTTCGGTTTGTCAGGATCTTATACTATCAGAGAGGACTATATTATGGAGCTTACAGAAAAACAGTTAGAAAGCGAAGTTATATTTGACGGGTGCGTGGTCAATCTCCGCCGTGATACAGTTGAGCTTCCCGACGGAAGCCATTCTATAAGAGAATATGTTAAGCATCTCGGTGCTGTTTGCATTATTCCCATAACAGACGAGGGTGAGGTCATCCTTGAGAGACAGTACCGTTATGCAGTTGGCAGAGTACTTATAGAGATCCCTGCAGGCAAGCTTGACTATGCAGGAGAGGATTTTCTTGGTGCCGCTCTTCGAGAGCTGAGAGAGGAAACAGGCGCGACCGCCGCTGAAGTTATAGATATGGGAGATTATTTTGGATCACCTGCTATAATGGGAGAGCATATAAGAATGTTTATGGCACGTGGCCTTACCTTTGGTGAAAATGATCTTGATGAGGGAGAATTCCTTGAGGTCTTTAAAGTACCCCTTTCAGAGGCAGTTGATATGGTTATGCGCGGAGAGATAACAGACGGCAAAACCCAGGTAGCTATCCTTAGAGCATATATGATGTTAAATAAATAACAACAGCGAGACATTATGCTACTTCTCATAAGGATGTTTTAACGTAATGCGGTGTTCCCGAGTAGGACGGGCAGCCTAAACTGCCCGTCCTTTCCTGTTATACTGATTGTTTTGTTGGCTCTGCGATTAACCTGCCGATATAGCGGAATGTTAGTTTGTAATTTTACCAAGGACATTCTCCTCATAAAGTCTTTTGAACCAAGCATTCAGCTCTGCGTTGCGTTTCTCTAATTTGCCAAGCTTGTTTGTTTTCTCAATAAGCTTTCTTCAATTTTCGGATGAGCTTCTCTTGTTTACGAACTCCACAAATTCTTTCGTTTTTGCCAGTGCATAATATGTTGCCTTGCGAATTCCCACAAAGATGATTTCATCAAGCACAACTTCTTTATTTCATTAAATTCTGATACATCTTCATTAGCTCTGCAACACAGGTACTCTCGGTCATAGTCTTCACATCAAAACCATACGCCTGCATTACTGCGCGGTCGTTGGCTTGGTGAGCCTTACGGAGTTCGGGTGGCGTTATGGTATCATCGTATAAAATTGCAAGGCTACATTCTGGGTATTTGGCTCTTGCGTCCAAAATCGCTTGGGCGGTCTGCTCAATGCGTTTCTTTTGTTCTTCCGTAGGATTGCACCAAGGGAACGTATTATAGACGATTTCTTTCGAGTACCTATAATCGCTTTTTAATCTACCAGCAACAGTGCGCATCCAAGCCATATGCACGTTGGAGGTTAAGACGCCAAAATGATATAGAGAAGCATTTGGAACTATTTGCACAGCATTTGAAGAGATTGTGTTCGCATCTAAAAAACCGATAGGAATATATTTTCTTCGTTCAGAAGATACGCTTGGAACAATTAGATAATCAACCCCCTCGGGTTGTGTCATTTGAGCAAAGCAATGGGGAACTTTCGCATATCCATTCGTGGTTTTTGCTTTGGATTCTTTCCTAAATTTGCGAACGGATTCTACCTTTTCATAAAGGATTTTACTGCTCTTAATATCCAACGGTGAGGCGTTAACAAGCCAAAGGCAATATCTCTTTTTACCCTTGATAAACTCCTCGGCTCCCATATACGGATGAATCCATTTTTCCAAGTTTGGCTCTTTAGCTAAGATAGTATCTTTTTCCTCTTCGGTTAAAATGAAATAACCGCCATCTCTCGGCTGATTTCCGAAAATCATCTTGGGAACATCGCACAGAGCATCTTTTGTTGCAACCACAAAACTGTCGCTTCCTTCTGTCAAATATGGACTGATATTATCAACAATTTTAGGCGTTTTGTCTGTTGTATAAAGATACTTTTTGCTTCTATTGAAAAGTGCAAAACCAATAATTACGCAATGAACAGCTGCTTGGTCGCTCGATTCGCTACCCCACTTAAACGTATGATATGCGAAATTAATATGCACTCCCAGATCATTAAAAAGGACATTCCACAAAATTGGAACTTGTGCTCCTTGGCAAATAGAATTAGTAGAAACAAAGGCAACCTCAATTTTTGTGTTTTTGATATATTTTGCCGCTAATTTATACCAACAGGTCACATAATCAAGGTCCTGTACATCCTTAATGTCACCGAATGTATCTTGGACTTCTGTTTTCTGCAAACTTCCTTGATCCATCATTCTTGCACCAATAAAAGGAGGATTACCCATAATGTAATTCAGCTTGTCCTTCGGTACAACAGTTTCCCAATCGGTACGGAGAGCGTTGCCTTCTACGATGTTGGCATAGGATTTCAGCGGGAGGAAATCGAGGGACATATTTATAATATCCTCGGTTTCCTTAAGCATCTGGCTTTCTGCAATCCAAAGCGCAGTCTTAGCAACAGTAACGGCAAAGTCGTTGATCTCAATGCCATAGAACTGACCTATGGATACCTTGATGATATCACCGGTATCAAACAAAATCTGTCCTTGGTGTATAATTTCAAGTGCTTCGTTCTCCAAGCGGCGCAAAGATATATAGGTTTCGGTTAAGAAGTTACCTGATCCACAGGCGGGGTCAAAGAACGTAAGCTTAGACAGCTTTTCACGGAAGGCTTCTGACTTATCCTTGCGAATCTTTGGTACTTTCAGTGCCTTGATCTCTGCAAGTTCTTCGCGGAGTTCATCCAGGAACAGCGGATCAATAACCTTATGGATATTTTCGATAGAGGTATAGTGCATTCCGCCGCTACGACGGGTCTCGGGGTTTAAGGTGGACTCAAACACGGCACCAAAGATGGTGGGGCTGATTTGCGACCAGTCGAAATCTTCGCTTGCATTGTGAAGGAGAAGATCAACGATGTCTTGCGTAAAATTGGGAATTTCGATATTTTCGTCAGCAAACAATCCCCCGTTCACGTAAGGAAACGCCGCCAAAGCGTCATCCATATAAGGATCACGGTCATCGATTTTGGTATCAAGCACGCGGAAAAGGTCAATGAGTGCGCGACGAACATCTCTTACGTTATAGCTTTTTATGTAGTTGTAAAATTTCAGATGGTCGCCGAAAATTCCGGCATCTTCAGCATAAAGACAGAATACAAGACGGACACAAAGCATATTCAAACTGCGCAGAGTTTCTTCACTGCCGGGATGAATATACTGCTTCAGAATGGCATCGTACAGTTTGCCTACAAGCTCACCTGCTTTAATGGAGATCTGTTCCTCGCGGTGCAGAAGATCGCTCTTTTCTTCTACAAGGAACTGCAGACGATAATACTCTTTACCGAGATCCTTCAGCAAAATGCTTTCCGGTTCACCGGTAGGCTTTTCCATATCGTAAATAAGGAATTCTTCAAAATTGCAGGTGATGATCCAACGGGGACGCTGTGAATAAGGCAGCGCCGCCGAATACCTTTGTGCCTGCTGAAAAGGATTCAGCAAAGTACCATCGGACTGGCGGATAGGGCTTCGTAAATTGAGTCCCCTTTTTTTCTGCTCAATCAATACATGAGTAGAAGGAATATGAGCGTCAATAAAGCTTGTATGGTCCAGCTTTACACGCTCCTCAAACAATATAAACTTTTCGGGCTCCGAGACGCCTAACACGTCGCGAGCAAGGGACAGCCAAAAGGACTGGCTATCACTCTTTTCGTCTCCGCGGTCTTTCCAATATTCCGCGAAGGCTTTCGCAGCTCTTTTTCTATCTATATCTGTCATCATAATATCTCCTATAATCAAAATGCGCTTTCTTCTTCAACGAAGCCGGTAATGTGTCTAAGTTGAGAAAACACGGGAGCTTTCTTCTCGTACTTACTTCTTTTCTAAAATATATTTTACATTATATTATATCATACTTTCTTGTTTTTTCAACGAATTGTTGCAGAATCATGCGGAGTTAAGCCGAAATGATTTGTAAACCGCCGAATTTGGTTTAACTATTGACGTTTTATAAAACGAAAAAGCCATAGTACGGAACTCAAATGAATTCTATACTATGGCTATTTTCACACTCGTCAATCGGCTTATTTCATAGGTTCTTCAAACCATTCTTATGAGAAGTAGCCTTTTAGCCTTTTGCCTCGCTTTTCTGTTATATGGACTTACAAACGTCTATCCAGCCAAGAGAATTTGAAAAAATTTCAAGCTCATCAAGAGTCAGCTCTATAGCACTGTTGGAGCTGCCGCAGGCAGGATATACTGTTTCAAAACGTCGCATTGATTCGTCAAGATAAACCTTTACTCCACTGTTTACCGCAAAGGGGCAAACTCCACCTACAGAGTGACCGCAGAGAGCTTCCACCTCATCGATCGAAGGCATCTTAGCCTTAGTATGGAATATTGACTTAAACTTTGGATTATCGATCTTGACATCACCTGCACAAACTATGAGAACACAATCTCCGTCCACTACAAATGAGAGAGTTTTTGCGATCCTCGCCTCCTCACATCCAACTGCGTGCGCCGCCATTGCAACAGTTGCGCTGGATTCGCTGAATTCCATTACTCTTCCATCTGCATCAAACTGCGTTAAATATGCTTTGACCTTTTCTATTGACATAATAACACCTCGTAAAATTATGTTGCTATTATACCACAAAAATCTGTATTATACAATATTCTCTCTCAGATGTGCAATTATCTTTTTTTCCTCTCTTGAGACCTTCACTTGGGAAAGTCCCAAAATGTCTGCTGTCTGCTGCTGGGAATAATCCTTGAAATATCTTAAAACGATTATCCTTCTCCAATTATCCGGAAGCCTGTCCAATGCATCGGATAATGCTATCCTGTCAAAAATGCGATCCATGGAATGCTCAGTATCTTCAACAGTATTCTCAATGGTAAGGGACGGATCATCACCTATCTGCTCGGAAAGAGAGGCTACAGGACGGCAGGAATCAAGAGCCACAGCTATCTCATCACGGCTAAGTCCCGTCATTTCCATAAGCTCCTCAATATGCGGCTCCCTTCCCTCGCTTTCCATAAATTCCTCCCTGCTTCGCATAAGTATCGCACCGTTACGCCTCATCTGACGGTTTACTTTTATCATTCCGTCGTCACGAAGAAATTTTCTTATCTCACCCATTATAAGCGGGACAGCATAGGTAGAAAACGCAGTGCCACGTTCAGTGTCAAATGTGCGTATCGCCTTAAGCATACCGATCAGTGCAAGCTGTATAAGATCCTCATATTCTACTCCCCTGCCGCAAAATCGCTTTGCAATAGAAGTAGCAAGAGCATAATTGCGCCGTATAAGCTCTTCTGTCGCATTCTCATCACCGCTTTTTGAAAGCTCTATATATGTCTTGTTATCACTGTAATCGCTCACATTATACCTCCCGATTGTAAAATATGTATCAGAGGTCCTTTTTGGATAGTTTTTTCGTAAGTACGACCTTTGTTCCCCTTCCTTCTCTTGATACCACCCTGACCTTGTCACAAAAGCTCTCCATAACAGTAAAGCCCATACCGCTTCTTTC
>JAFUMU010000011.1 GCA_017482495.1 Clostridia bacterium
AAAGCGTGACACCTCCCTCGCGGAGGGAGGCTTGGGTTTGACGAATCCACTGTAAGCAGAGACAAAGTAAGTATTCCCGAAAGCGACGGATGTCGCGAGGGAAAGAAAAAGGATATGCATACGGAAGCCCGCTTACGTTTGCATATCCTTCTTCTTTCCCTTGACCCAAATGCTGTGCATTTGGGCGGGAATGCGCGAACTTTCAGCTCATCAAATAACCGTCACCTTTATTTTAGGTTCTCTGAGGGGGTGTGGGGGAACTCTCTGCGAAAGAGAGTTCCCCCACATAATTCAATCACCCTCTACCAAAAGAGAGGTTTTTTCACATAATTGATCCATTCACTTTTCAACCAAGCATCCCTTTACAACGGATACAGTACCGTCGCAGTTAAGGGATCTGTCGCCTGCCTCGATTTTCACCGTAGCTTCGCCGTTTATAGTAATGCTTCTGTACGCCTGTATACCGTCATCCTGACAGTATATATCAACGTTACCTCCTGTTATTGTAACATTACCTCTGCCGCTTTCAGCTTCATTGTCGCTTTTGATACCGTCCTTTGCACCGGTTATTTTGACATTTCCTGCGGTGATGACCACATTATCCTTACCCTTAAGGGCATTTTTGGGAGCTGTAACGGTTATATTTCCGCCTTTTATTCTCAGGTCGTTTTTAGTTTGGATGCCGTTTCTGCACTTTGCATAAACAAGAAGCTGACCCTCGCCGCATATTTCCACATCATCGGCAGAATAAATACAGGCAGAGGGGACGGCAGAATCATCGATACAGTAACTATCGCCGTCGGTTAAAGTATTTACAGTATCCTTTTCAAGATAGAAGGTGATCTTGTCAACGCTTTTTACATAGACCGCCGATGTTGTGTTGCTTTCGACCGTAAGACCGCAAAGTATAAGCTCTACCTTTTCCTTTTTCGGGACATCTACAACTATGCATCCATTAAGCTCTCCCGAAAGAGAATAAGAGCCCCCTTTGGTAACGGTAAATACGCTGTCGCTGAAGGATGCCCCATCGCCGTCCATGATGGCAGAGTTTGCGGAAAATACGACATTGACTGTGGAGACTGTTTCCTCGGCGTCAGTTTCCTTGCTTATCTCTCCGATATTTATTTTTTCGCCGGGCGAGCTTTGGGCGCATGAACACAAAAGGAATGTGCAAAGCATCGCCGCAAGTATTCTGATACATTTCATTGGTACTCCGATTGTTTTTTCTTTATTGTAGCATAAAAGTGTTATAGTTTTCAAGGCGTCTGTTACCTTGACCGCACATTTGCAATATGTTATAATCTTACTGTACAAAAGGAGGTGCAGTATGCCGTTACATATAATTCGTCAGGATATAGTTAAAATGGACTGCGATGCCATAGTATGCCCCACCGACCCTTTTCTCAGCGGCACAGGTGGAGCGGATATGATGATACACGCCGCAGCAGGTGAAGAATTGAGGCAGGAATGTAATTCTGTTGGCGGCTGTGTTGTAGGTGATGCAGTGGTGACCGGTGCATACAGGCTTCCGTCAAAATATATAATCCACACAGTCGGGCCCATATGGCAGGGTGGTGAGAGCGGTGAGGAAGCGCTTCTTGCTTCCTGCTATAAAAGCTGTCTTTCAAGAGCAAAAGAGCTGGCACTTGGCTCTGTGGCATTTCCTCTTATTTCAACAGGAACATTCGGATTCCCGAAGGATAAGGCATTCCGATGTGCAATGAATGTGCTCAGCGAATATCTTCTTGAAAATGATATTACTGTATATCTTCTTGTGTACGACAAGGAAGCGGTCACCGTCAGCGAAAAGCTGATGGCGCACGTAGCAGCATATATTGATGACAGCTACGTAGCAGAGTCAAAGCGGTTCAGCTATGTTCCGTCTGTCCCCGCGAGAAGTATTGACAGGCAGAGAAGCTTACGGAATATACGTGCTGATGAATACAAAGAAGCACAGCAGGAGGTACTGTTTAACGAGGCTGTGTCAATGCCTATGGCGTCAGTGTGTATGGGAGAGCCTTCGACCCTTGAGGATGCGCTGAGGGAGCTTGACGAGAGCTTTTCTCAGATGCTTTTAAGAAAAATTGACGAAAGCGGCATGACAGATTCACAGTGCTATAAGAAGGCAAATATCGACAGAAAGCTTTTTTCGAAAATAAGAAGTGATATCAACTACCGTCCCAAAAAGACGACAGCAATAGCTTTTGCCATAGCGCTTGAGCTTTCGAGATCGGAAACTGACGAGCTTCTTAAAAAAGCAGGATTTGCACTTTCTCACAGTAATAAATTCGATGTTATTGTAGAATATTTTATCGATAACGGTATCTACGATATTTTCACAATAAACGAGGCGCTTTTTGCCTTTGACCAAAGCCTTATAGGAGTTTGATATGATATACACACCTCTTACAAGAAAAGCAATGGATCTTTGCTTTAGTGCTCATATGCATCAGAGAGATAAAAGCGGTCAGCCTTATGTTTTTCACCCGTTTCATCTGGCTGAGCAGATGAAGGATGAGTATACTACGGTGACGGCGCTCCTGCACGACGTTGTGGAGGACACAAGCTACACCTTCGACGATCTCTCTGCCATGGGCTTCCCGTGTGAGGTCATAGATGCCTTGAAGCTTCTCACTCACGATGATGCAACCTCTTATTTTGACTACGTTGCTGCTCTCAAGCATGATCCTATTGCGCGTGCTGTTAAGATAGCTGACCTTACTCACAACAGTGATCTTTCCAGAATGGATAAGGAAAGTATTACGGAGAGGGATATGGCAAGAAGAGAAAAATATCAGAGAGCTCTTGAAATACTTTTATAATGTCGCCTCGCAAGCGACCTTTACAAAACAAAAAACCTCTATAATGTGATCAGAAAGAAAAACAGATCATATTACGGAGGTTTTTATTATGAGAAAGACAAGAAACAACATCACAGAATTGGTATTTATCATCGATCGCAGCGGTTCAATGGCAGGACTTGAGGCTGACACGGTGGGTGGCTTCAATTCAATGATCGAAAAGCAGAAGAGACAGAGCGGAAGGTGCTACGTTTCCACAGTTTTGTTTAATGACAAAAGCAAGGTAGTTCATGACAGAGTAGCGCTTGAGAGAATAAGACCTATGACACGAGAGGACTACATGCCCGGCGGATGCACGGCACTTATTGATGCCCTGGGTGATGCAATAAAGCATATTGCACACATCCACAAGTATTCCCGTCCGGAGGATGTCCCCGAAAACACGATTTTCGTTATTACCACTGACGGCATGGAAAATGCAAGCCACCGCTACACAGCAGACGAGGTGAGAAGAAAGATAAGCCTTGAAAAGGAAAAATACGGTTGGGAATTTCTCTTTATCGGTGCTAATATCGATGCAATTGAGACAGCAAGAACTTACGGCATTGCTCCTGACAGGGCTGTTAACTACAGAGCAGATGAAAAGGGAACAAGAGTCCTTTACGAAACCGTCGCACGCGCCGTTTGCAACACAAGAGCAGGCGCAGGCATCAATGCCGACTGGTGCGATGACATCGCCCGTGATAACAGAAGAAGATAAAAGATTGGAAAATACGGAGGAAGCTTATTCGGGTGAACCTCTCTTTCGCAGAGAGGCTTCCCCCGTACCCCCTCCAGAGAACTTTGGATAAGGGGTAATTTTATAGGGTGCGCTGTATTTCGCGCATTCCCGTATGCGACCGCAGGTCGCCCGGAAAAGAAAAGGATATTAAAAAAGGAAGCTCGTTTCCTTTTTTAATATCCTTTTGCTTTTCCTCTCCCCCAATGCACAGCATTGGGGCGGGAATGCTTACATATCTTATACCTCTCCGAATCCAGTTTAGCTATAGAATATCATAGCCACTGAATAAGCGTTATCCTAAAAGGTTTGGGGGTGCAGGGGGGATTTCCTTAAAATCCCCCTTGCATAAATAACTCTTCTCACAAAAGTCTGTCGTCGTAGTGAACTCTTTCGCCGCCGATGAATTTAGGGCGGGTACGGGCGGCATTCAGTGTTGCCTCACCTATTTTATTATTTTTAAGTCTCAGAGGAACAGCCACCTTTTTTAGGTGCATACCGATAAGTGTCATACCGATATCGAGGCCTGCGTCTGCTTTTATCTCCTCGATGGCTACGGGATCGGCAAAATATTTATATGCTGCTGTTGCAAATGATCCGCCTGCCTTGGGGAAAGGAACAACATTAACTGTTTCCGCATTACCCGCTGTGGATCTTTCCACGATAATGGCGCGGTTAAGGTGCTCACAGCACTGCGCCGCCATATTGATTCCCAGAGGCTCGAACACCTCATAGAGTCCCATAAAGATAGCCTCAGCCGCCTCGGGAACGGAAGCGGAGCCTATTCTTGAGCCGCACACCTCGCTTGTAGAGCAGCCTACAACAACTGTCATTCCGGATTTAAGTCCTGCTGCGCAAACAAGCTCCTTTGCCGCTTCTGCGGCTTCTTTTTTTATTTTATCGTACATAATTATCTGCTGTATGAAATGATCCATACTCTCCGTTTTTTAATATCCGTCGGCATAAAGCCGCCTCATTAATTTTATCACTAAAAGCAGCTTATGTCAATTCAATAGTATCACCGAGTGCGAGAGAATATATAAGAAGTCTGTCTACATCCCGTCCAAGCATTTCTGCACACATCTTCTTATATGTATATAGCTGATCACCGTGGCGTTCTATAAGCTTTTTCGCCGCAAGGTCTTTGTTTTCGGCTTCCTCTTTTGTTAGTCTGTCTGTTTTATAGTCAACAAGGGTGATCTTTCCCTTGTTGTCAACGAACAGGCAATCCACCACGCCCTGAACGCATATTTTTGTAGCATCCTTTTTCAGCTTTTCGCGAAGTGTCTCGTCCTCTGTAAACCGGTATGCTTCCAGCATATGGTTGAATCTGACCTCTCGGTACACCTCTTTTGCCGAAATGATGCTTTTACAAAGCTGACTTTTGGCAAATGCATCCACCTCCTCAAGACGGATCATATCCTTTGTCTCCCTTGAAATGTATCCGAGTTGGCAAAGGCGCTCGGCTTCCACCTCCGCTCCTAAGGCAAGGGCGGAAAAGTCGCAGAACTGCAGAAGCATATGCGTTGCAGTTCCTCGCTGTGCGGCGCTTACCTTCCTTTCTCCTGCCATAAATGCGGGCATAGGCGGTATCTCAGTAGATGAGGTGTATCCGGTATCAAGGACATTAGGTGTCAGCTTGGAAACGGGCAGCTTTGCAGGAACTGTGCTGAGATGATACTTTTGGTAAGTGAAAGCAAATCTTTCTCTGAATTGCTCCTCGTAGCTATGTATAAGCTCATCGGACAGGCTGATCATGTTTTCATTTTCCGTATTGTCTGTTATTTCGTCCGCTCTGACGCTTTCAAATTCAAAGGAAGGGTCACTTCCCTTAAGCATAACAGCGTCAAGTATCCAAAGTCCTGCAGAGTCAACTGTTTTCACGGCATATTCCTCGTGACCCATAGCCACTCTTTTTGCCGATGCTTCCAGACTCTTTCCTGCGTCACGGGTTTTTAAGGTGACGATAAGCTGTTCTCTTGCTCTTGTAAGAGCAACATAGAGAACTCTCATCTCCTCCTCTCGAAGTGCGTTAGCCTCTGCAAGTGCTGCCGCATTTCTGTAAGGTGTATCACAGCGTACTATACCTTCCGGATCGGGCAGTTTCATAAACAAACCGTATTCCGGGTCGATGATAGCGTTCTTTTTTGTATCTTCCTTATTAAACTGCTTTGCAACGTCGCAAAGGAAGCATATGGGATATTCAAGACCCTTTGAGCTGTGTGTGGTTATAATAGTGACGGCATCGCTTTCCGGTGTCATATCAAGGGATTCCTTACCGTTCATAAGTCCTTTAAGATACACAATAAGGTCATGAAGTCCGCCGCCGCCTTCTGCGCATTTTACTGCAAGAGAATACATTTTTTTAACGGAGCGGCGAAGTCTTCCGCTCCCGCTGTCATCTGTGAGCGCATCAAAGCCGGTATCTGTTATGAGATAATAGAGAAATTTATCGCAAAGCATATTGCCTGCTGTCTCTCTGTAATTATTTATTCTTTTTACAAAGGCTCTGAGTCTCAGTGCAAGTCCGTCACTGTTTTCCTGGGCATATCTGCATACTGAATACCACAGGGGAAGCTTATCTTTTCCTCTGAATCTTACCATATCATCAAGTGTGAAGCCGAATACAGGGCTTTTCATTGATGCCGCAAGGTAAATGTCAGAGGTTGGATTATCAATAGTGCATAGGATGCTTAGCAACAACAGCACCTCACTGTGATCGAAAAAGTTTTCCGATGCGTTGTTTTTGACGGGGATGCTATTTTCCTCCAGTTTCTTTTTATAAACTGCTGACAGCTTACCTGTTCGCATGATTATGGCAATATCCTTCGGTCGTACTACCTCTCCGCTTCGCAGGCGGCTGTGACCGATCATGCTCTTTATTTTGCGTGCAACGTAGTCAGCTTCCGAAAGCTCTCCTTCTTCCACCAGCACTACCTTACAGCTCTCGCCGCTTTCTCCGTTACTTTTGGAGCAAACGAGGCGGTCCTCCCATTCAAAGGGTGTTTCTGAATAGGGGAACATATAGTCGGAAACAAGGTTGGAAAAATCTATAACTCCGCTGTCTGAACGGTGGTTTTCGCTCATAAATATAGCCTTCCCGTCGCCGCCGCCCTCGTATTCTCTTCTGTATTTAACGAAGTTTTCAGGGCGGGCGCCTCTGAATCGGTATACTGACTGCTTTACGTCACCCACCATAAATCTGCTTCCGTAATGGGAAAAAACTGTATACAGCATATCCTGCAGTCTGTTAGTATCCTGATATTCGTCAATGAATATATGAGTATATTTTTTTGCTACCTCAAGCGCCTCTGCAGTAGGAGCTCCATCCTCATTACAAAAGAGCTTGAATGCAAAGCGCTCTGCGTCGTTAAAGTCTATTTTTCCGCGTTCTCTTTTCGCCTCGGAAAATCTTTTTTCATATTCTGTGAGGACATCCGCCACAGCCGACGCTATACGGCGGTTTTTATCATTTGCTTCTGCCAGCTCATCAAGAGACAGCTTGAAATATTTATTATAGAGACTTTTAAGTTTGTCTGTGAACTTTTTCTTTACCTCGCTGTACTGTTCGTATTCTCGGGTCGCAAGTTCTTTTTTCACGCTTTTACTTGACGCCAGCTTTGTATCGCTGAGAAACACCTTTGCACACAGGTATCCCTCATAGGATACTTCGCCGAGACGTGCGGCAGTTTCCGCATTTTTAATAGCCACTTCGGCATTTTTGGCAGTTGCTTCGTCCTGAGCAAGCTCTCCTGCATAATAGAGGAAAAGCTTTTCGTAGTGACGGCTGATCATTCTCATTTCTTCAGCTACTACCTGTCCGATGCCGCAGGTGAGAAAATCTCCGCTTTCAGACTCTTTTTTGAGAAACACGGGGTCAAGACCGAGGCGTATAAGGTCCTTCCACAGTGAAAGCAGTGTCGTGTCAAGGGCTTCGTCGTCTTTGGCTCCGGACAGTGCATCTGCAAGAAGTGTAAAATCACTGCATGGGCATACGCCCTCGAAAAAGTCATTTACTGTATCCGCCATAAGCTCCTGTCTGAGCTGATCCACTGATGCTTCGTCGCATACGGAAAAGTCGGGAGGCAGGTCGAATCTCATAAAATAGGGCTTTAGCTCATTTATAAGAAAGCTGTGGGTTGTAGAGATCGCCGCTCCGTCAAGGTCTCTGAGCTGTCTTACAAGGCGCTTGTTGCCCGGATCCTTTGAAATAGCATCTGCAATTGCCGCAGATATTCTTGATTTCAGCTCTGCCGCCGCATCGTTGGTAAAGGTCAACACCAGCATTGAGCTGATCTCTGCTTCTGAGTCGGGGTCGCAAAGCAATTCGATGATCCTTTGTGTAAGTGTGGCAGTTTTACCGCTTCCTGCCGCCGCAGAAAGGAGCAGATTTTTACCTCTGAAGTCTATGGCAGCCCTTTGACTTTCATTCCATTTTATATTTCCCATACTGCTCCTTTCATATTCTCTGTCTGCAAACAGGTCTCATTTTGCAATATTCGCAGTGGCTCTCGCCGTCCTCGTCAAGAACTGTTGCCTCTGCCGTACCGCTTTTCATTTTTTCTCCCGTCTCCTTGATCGCAAGGCACAGCTCTTCACGTATTGCTTCCATCTCATCTCTGTCTGCTGTGGAGCTGTTTTTGCTTATGGATCCGTCCTTATTGAATTTGACGGGGATGAATCTTCCCTCGCCCATAGGCTCCATGGCGCGTATGATACCCTCGTCGCGAAGGATGATACCTTTTCTTGCGATATTTCCCAACACAAGTTTTCTTGCCTCATCAGAGCCCACAGGGGATGTATTTGATACCTCTCCCGGTCTTGCGGAAAAATAAACGGCGCCTGCAGGTATCAGCTTTTCTCCGTTTGGTGCAAGCTTATCTCTGAATGAGCAGGGAGGACATCCGCATACAGAAAACAGGTACAGAAGAAGCTGAACGTTACGTCCTGTCAGGACTTCATCAAGCTTGAACTGCTTTTTGCCTGTTTTATAATCTACTACACGTACATATACTTCATTGCCCGATCGGTATACATCAAGTCTGTCCACCACGCCTATCATGGACATAATACTTCCGTCCTCAAGTGTCATTTCAAGGGCGGGGACATCGCCGCCCATTCCCACACGCATTTCAAATTCGTAGGGTTCAAAGGCGGATTCCGTAAATTCGGCATCAAGGGAATCTATATACAGTTTAAGTGAGCGTGTTACTCTTGCAAAAAGATATCTAAGTCTTTGTGAAGCATTTTCGGGAGATACGGCATTTATATATTTATCTATCAGTATTCGGACAGTTTCCTGACTCCACTCCTTGTCAAGGGGGAACTGTATTCCCTTATCTCTGACCTCGCGCAGGAAGTCCTCAAGTATTTTATGAACAAAATTACCTACATCCGCCGGTGATATTTTCGCCTGCTCTCCCTCGTCAAGGTTGAGTACATATTGGAGATAGTATGCCTGAGGGCAGTTCTTAAAGGATTCCAGCTTGGATTGGGACAGGCGCATATCAAGTCCGAATATCATATCTGCTGTTTCCTTGCTGACCGATTCCCCTGAGCTGACTATGCTGTCCAAGCATCCTGTTTCCTTACCGAGGATGCTTTCAAGTGCGATGCCTGCTTCCGTATTTCTCAGGGCGGGCAGATGATATCTTGCCGCCGCTTTGTTTCGTATTATAAAGGACATATCAAGATGCGCGTCCTTTTTTATCCTTGCGTTTTTTATAAGAGCCATTACGCGCAACGAGCCTGATGAGGGGCGAAGTGTGCCTTCGTCTCCCGACTGAGGCATAATGATGCTGAGGGTGTCTGACGGGGCAGTTACTGCCGCCCAAAATCTGAAAAGTTCTTCACTGCGCCTCGATTCCATACCGGGTGACAGCTCTATACCCATTGGTCCAAGAACGTCCTTATCTCTTTGTGTAAAAAATCCGTTATCTCCCGGGATCGCGGGAAATTCTCCCTCGCAGGCTCCCAGGATGATCATATGCTTAACTCCGTCAAGTCGGGCGCCTCCTGCGCCTGATATGACTACTCTGTCGATACTGTCGGGGATAGTTCCTATTTCTGTCTCTGCCGCAACGCGCTCCACAAGGTGGGAGAAGCGTACAGGATCTGTAGTTGAGTCGCCCGATGCCTCTACAAGTGTATCGAGTATCAGGCAAACTGAAGCCCATACCTGTTCCTGCTCCTGAGCCTCGGCTCCTTTGCCGCCGCGTCTGAGTAATTCTGCTTTTTTTGATATCTGCGAATATACATTATAGTCACAAAGCAGCTTATATACTGCCTCTGACGCCTCTCTTACAGTGCCGTTAAGATGGGTTGACAGCTCCTGTATAGGTGTGATCAGTTTTTCTCGTGCATTATTGGCAAGCATAAGGAGCTGAGTGCCCCAAGAGCTTAGCTTGTCCGTATATCCGTCGGGATTCATATTCCATCCCTCACAGCAAAATGCCTTTTTACCTCTCAGGCGCCACTTATCTGCATATTTTTCAAATGCATCAGCTTCCTCGGGAGTAAGTCCCGTAAGCGATGTTTTTGCGCAGGATACGACATCCTCACGTCTCCATCCGTATGCCGCCACTTTTAGGGCTGATATAATGAGTCGGACTGCGCCTTGGGCTGAAAGCATGCTTTTGCGCGACATATATACGGGTATCCCCATTGCTTCGAGGTGAACATCCGTTATACCTCTCAGCTTTTCTACATCTGCTGCAACTATGGCGATCTCAGAAAAGGATGCGCCGCCCTCAACGAGCTCCCATATAACAGCGGAGCACACGGACGCCTCATCATGTCTGTCGCCGCAGGTATAGAGTCGTACCGCATTGCTCTCTCCCTCAAAGGAGGGGGCAGTATATTCCCACAGATTGTCCTTGAGATAGCTTATACATTCAGGCACCTTTGCTTCAGGCAGATTGAATGCTCTCACCTCACGTCCGACTCTCTGTGCTGTCAGTGCAAGGGAATTTTTGAATGCTCTTATGTGTGCTGTATGGGCGCCGTCTCGGTCACTTCCTTTTATGGCAAATGTAACTGTTACGCCGTGGGCGTCTCTGAACAGTCTTCTGACTATGTTGCGCTCCTTGGGGGTCAGGGTATAGAAGGAATCGATTATAATATGATGATTTGAAAAAAGATTTTCTCCGTCAAGAAGCTCACATATCGCGTCGGGGATCTCCTCGGGATCATCATATTTTTCATGAAGCAATGTATCGTATGCCGCCCATACTATGGAAAGGTCATGCAGTTTATTTGCAATGCCTTCCTCTCTGCCTTGAGAATTCAGGGCTTCAGATGCTTCCATAAGAGTGGCAGGAGTCTGAGAATAAAGCAGAGCTTCACTTACGGCCTTGAGAAGGATGGGTACATATCTGTCCTCTCTGCCCTTATTGTAGATACGGAGTCTGTCCTTGACTGAAACAAGAGCCCTCCACATAATGAGCGTTTTTTTGGCATTGTTGATATAATTTTTTGAGCAGCCTCCCATACGTCGGAAAACGGTGTCGGCAAGTCTTGTAAAGCTGAGCGTTTCCACCTGCAGTGCGGCGGTAGGCGGAAGCTCTGAGGCAACAAGAGAGTCCCACATAAGGGCTTGCTGCTCCGGTGCAATAAGAAGGACCTTTCTTTGGCTGTCGATCTCGCTGCGGATCTTATTTAGTATATAGCTTCGCTTTGCGCTTCTGCTGTGTCCGAACACAAAATCGATCATTCTATTTCCTCCTTATAATATCTATGTTTCTCTGCATAACATTTCTTTTTCTGTAAGAGAATGTATATTTTTTATACTCCTCATCGCTCAGGGATTCTACATCGTTTTCGTCGCCGGTTATTACATTTTCTTTGAAAAACTGTATGGGTGTATATATAGTTCCGTTCTTTATTGCGTTCTGCGTATGGGGGCAGGAAAGCTGACAACGGTCGCATCCCCAGATGCTTCCGCTTCTTCTCACCGCATCAGTTTCAGGATCGGTAAGCTCTCCCTTTTTCTGAGTAATGGCGGATATACAAAGCGATTTGTCTCCGTCTGCACAGCCTGCAGGACAGGAAGCAATGCATATGCGACAATCCTCGCAGTATGCTATATCATTACAGCCCACTGTGATGCCCTCTGCGCCAAGCTGAGCTTCTGTCAAGGTGCACACAAGCTCTCCTATGCACACAAATGACGAATATTTTCGGCTTATAAGCAGTCCGTGGCGGCCAATAATGCCCAGCGAGCATTTTGCTGCTCCGTCGCGCTCGTTTAGAGGTGAATGGTCTGTAAATCCGCGGGCGAATGCTCCGTATTTATTTTTAACGTATTCTTCAAGCTCCGAAAAAAGCTCTTTGGCAAACAGGTGATAATCGGGAACTGCGGCAAAGGCCGCAAGGCGGCAGTTTTTATTCTCAACATAATATGGAAAAAGCATAAAAACAGCGTAGCATCCCCGGGGGAGACTGTCATACAGCCGTCTGTTTCCCACAAGGCAATGCTCAAGTGGTATTGCTGAAAAATCCTCTATTCCTTTTTCTTTCAAAATATCAGAAAGAGTCATATTCCCTTCACCTCTGTTATACATCTTCTTTCATTATATCAAATTTGATGTTGCAAATCAACAACACCACCAATGTATATACAAAAAGAGGATAACACATTTTTTACAGCTTTGGAAGAAATACAAAATGCCCGGTTTCCTTTGGGAAAACAGGGCATTTAAGTTCGATTCTTGGTCATTTTTCTTTTTTCTTCATACCCGACCACAGGCATATTATAGCCTGACCGGGTACTCCCATAACAAATACGAGCCACGGGTTATACGGCAGAGCAGTAAGATAGATGGAAGCAAGAAGAGACCACATCAGAAAGGATATTATAAGATAATTATGTCTGCGATTGCCCCATATGCTGTTGAAAACAAGCAGCACGATAAATGATATGGGTACAGGCCAGATGAATGCAAGCCAATTGTGCCATCCGATGCCTGCGATGGTGAGTATTACAAAAAACAATGTACTTACAAGCCACACCAGCACAACAGATAGTAGTGTTACTACTGTATGCACCCTTTTTCTCGGAGGCGCCTTGCGCTCTACCTTGCCGTTCTCAGCAAGCAGGCTGTCCACCGTAACGCCGAAAAGGTCAGCCATCTCCTTGAGTACAACGATATCGGGAAGAGAAGCTCCAGACTCCCATTTCGAAACAGCCTTATCGGAATAGTTCAGCTTTTCTGCAAGGGCAAGCTGGGTCATATTGTTTTCCCGTCTGAGACGTGCGATGTTTTTGGCAATAATATGCTTGAGCTCCATGCTAAAGCCTCTCCCTTTCAACGATTTACTACAGTATAACACAGCGAAAAATATCTGTCAAGAAAAAATGGCGGTAGAGTCTGAGAATGCCCGTAAAATAAGGCTTCTCCACTGTGGGTAGAGTCGTTTTTTGCCGACTCTACCGCTCTGATTTAAAGGTGTAGAGCGCAAATGCGATTCAGTAGGGTGACATTGGGGAAGAATTGTGTTAAAGTTTTTTCACACCCGAAAACAGATCGCTCAAGGAGGCGTAACATGACAAAAATGAGTCCGGAACGCATAAGAAAGAGAAGAAAAAGAGCCTTTGCAAAAATGCTCAGAATAATTACCGTTGCACCCATTATGGCGTTTATCGCTTTTACTGTAATGCTTGTGACAGGCGGGATCTTTCAGAATATTTATGAATACTTATGGACTCTTGTTTTTATGTGTGTCCTTCCTCTCACTGCCTATCCTCTGCAGAAGATACTTCCTCCTTTTAAGGATAAAGGACGAAGCGGTCAGAGAACTCTTGCAATGATAATGGCAAATGTGGGATATATTCTCAGCATAGTATATGCTATGTCTGCTGATATTTCAGACAGACTTCTTGCTGTGTTCGTGACATATGTGCTTTCCGGAGCATCTCTGCTTATTATAAATAAAGCATTTAAATTCAAGGCAAGCGGCCATGCATGCGGTGCAGCAGGTCCTATTGGTGTTCTGGTATATTTCCTGGGCATTACCCCTGCAGGCATAGCGTGTCTTATTCTTGGCGGTGCTCTTCTTGCCGCTGTGCTTTGGGGCACAGTTAAAACTCATAGTCACACTGCTCCGCAGTTTATTATCGGCGGTATTATACCAATCATTATTTTCTACACACTCATACTGATCTGATCAAGGTTTTCCACACAAAAGCCTTGCCGCCGATATAAACGGACAGGATGATATAAAAAGACAGTGACCGATATTCGGACACTGTTTTTTTATTTGTGCTCCCATGGAGAACGTATCTCGGGCTTTAAACAATGGTATTCACCCATTCAGCCGACTGCAATATCTGCATAATTGTAAACAATACTGTCAAATGACCGCAAAACGTTGACAAAGTTTTATGGAAGTTGTATAATAATGTTGTAGACTATGTGTATTCAACGAATGAGACATTATTATGAGTGCAACAGAACGACTTCCCAATGCCGAGCTCGATATCATGCGAGTGCTTTGGGGTGCCGAGAAGCCTCTCAAGGCTTCAGAGCTTACAAGCGCTCTTTCAGAGGAAAGAGCATGGAAAAGACAGACAGTACATGTGCTTCTGTCCAGACTTGAAAAGAAGGGATATGTGGGTGTTGACAAATCTGCCTATAGCCATCTTTTCTATCCTCTTATTGACGAAAACGATTACCTCGCCCTTGCTTCATCCGGTCTTGTAAAAAAGGTGGGAAGCTCCATCCATTCCATGATGGCCTCACTTATTGAGACAAATGAGTTATCTGATGAGGATATCTTTGCCCTCTCCGAAATGCTCAACGCAAAGTGCAAGGAGATCGAGGCAAACAGAAAAAACAACTGATTTTTTGAAATGACAGATTTTATTAACTATTTTTTACTGACATTAGCGGGGATATCTCTGTCTATGGCATTAGTAGCAGCTATACTTTTGCTTGCCAGAGGCTCAATGAAAAAGCATCTGTCGGCAGGCAGCAGATATATTATCTGGTGCATAGTAGTTTTGAGATTGCTTTTGCCTGTGGGTGGCTTTTTTGCGCCCGCGCTTATCAACATCACCGACGAAGCGGAAGCCTCCTCCATATCAGAGGAGGACTTTTCCTATGATCATTCACCAAGCGGAGGTGGTGTTCAGCCTGTGCCCGAGGTGGAGATACCCTTAAGGGAAGGAGCTTCAGAGGAGATAATAGCAGATATTTACGAGGCGTCGTCGCCAGAGCAGACGGACGTTTCCAAGGAACAGGGAGATATTTTCAATATAGCTCTCAGCTTTGTGACTTCAGAGAAAATGACTTATGCGGTGTCCTTTTTATGGGCTGCAGGTGTGCTTGTGTTTTTTATCAGATATGCGGCAGCCTACGGCGTATCGATGAGAAGGATAGGGCGTGCTTCCATTGCACCGGATGAAGTGTTGAGTGAGTTGTTTTTGCAAACTTGCCGCCGTATGGATATAAAGACTCCGCCGCGTCTTATTATAAGTGAGGCAGTGGACAGCCCCATGCTGTACGGTTTTATCCGTCCAACAGTTGTAATGCCATCCATTTGCCTTGAAGGGGAAGCGGCAGTCGGCGTTATTTCTCATGAGCTTACTCACTATAAGCGAGGAGATCTGTATGTGAAGCTGGCTTCAATGATAGGCAATGCTCTGCATTGGTTCAATCCCATTGCTTATATTTCCGCAAGGATGCTTTCGTCCGAAATGGAGCTTTCATGTGACGAACGTGTGCTTGCACACTTCAGCGATGAAGAGAGAGTATCCTACGGACGCGCCATGCTTGATATAGTAAAAAATTGCAGAAAAGTAACAGCCCCTCTGTCAACAAGCTTCAATCCTGCATCTAACGCTGTTAAAGAAAGACTTACTAACATTCTCGATTCCCGTAAAAAGGGAAAGGGTATATCCGTAATCAGCCTTACTGCTGCGGTGTGTATCCTTTCAGGTTCTCTTTTCGGATATGAAGCAGGCGCAATAGATCTGACTGCATCTGAGAGCCCTTGGGTAAACGAGGAGACAACGGGAGAAGCATACATTATCACACCTGTTACCGATGAGGTGACAGATACTGCGGAGACTATACATGATGAACCTGCTGAAACATTTGCTGAAACAAGCTATCTTGTATCTGACAAGGAAACTGAAACAGCACCTGATACAGCAGCCGACACTTCTGCGTCCCAACGCGACGGGCACGATGAAACGTCCCGTTCAGAGGTCATATTTTCCCCTGTAAAGGAGGAATCCACATCAGTCGAGAGCTCCGTCACACCTCATATACATAAATATTCCGTTACGAGAGTTGCGGCGACCTGCTCTGAAAACGGATATAATCTTTATCGCTGTCAGTGCGGACATACATATACTACACTTATAAACAGGACTCACGCTCACAAAACCAAGATGGTGGAAACGACCGTTGCGGTGGACGGAGAGGATGTTGTTTACTATGCGGAAATATGTGTTGACTGTGGCATAGAGATCGGATATAAAAAGAGTATGTGGGACGGAACGTCCATCAGCTATTATATCTCCGGTCCATTCAATTATGACGGAGAATATAATGAGAACGGAGAGCTGGTCATATACGGCAAGGGCGATATGCAGGAATACGGCTCCATAGTTTCAGCATTTGAAGGCGGCACTGACTTAAAGCTGCCCCCATGGTGGCTGCTTTCAGCAGGATATGATTCCATTGTAGTTGATACGGGAATCACGCATGTTGGAGCTAACGCCTTTGCATATGCGTGTGAGTATGTTTCAACAGTTAAAATATCTAAAAACTGTAAATCTATAGGTACAAATGCGTTTTTGGGAGGAACGGAGATCAAGACACTGTATCTTCCTGTATCTCTTGAATATATCAGCGAGGGTGCATTTGCCGATTCCTCCGATATTGTTATAAAATTTGAGGGAACTGCTGAAGAATTCGCCAAAATAGATCTTGGCGGTCTTTCATATTCGTCGGTTGAATTCAACGTTTCATATTAATATTTCAGATCACTGCAAAGCATCGGCCTTGCAGTGATCTTTTTATGAAAAAGGTAGTATGGACAAAAAATATCGAAAAATTGTCAACAAAATCGAAAACAAACAGTTGACAACGTATTGTATTACGTGTATAATATAGCCAACTTAAGAAAAAAGAGGAATTCCTCTGAAAAAGAAAGGAAAGAAAATGAAGAAATTTTTAGCAGCACTTCTTGCTGTAAGCTGTCTTATCAGCTTTACAGTTGTATTTGCAGGTGCAGAGGAAGGCGATCCCGTAATGCCCGATCTTGATATCAACATGGAAGAGATACTTATTCAGTCGGCTTCTATGTCATATTTCGAGACAGCAGAGCTTTATAACGGATATTTTGCCAAGGGAGAATCACCCGATGTCAATGCAATTATTATGTTGACAGCAGCAGATATTGAGCTTTACTTTGAGGACTATCTTGTAAGCTATGATGAGGAATCGATGACAGGTGTATACAATATTCCCGCAGAGGAGTATGAAGAGGTTGTATTTACTTATCTTACAAGAAGCGATGCTGTAGTAACCGCTCTCAGAGCATCCGAATACTATAATGCAGAAGAGAATACCTATGAGATATCCACAGACGTTGAATATGATTTTGAAACAGAGCTCCCCACAGCTACACTTTACGGCTACGAGCTTCTTGAGGATGGCTCATACGCGGCATATTCAGCTATTATGGATATTGAATATGACGAGGAGACAGGCGATGTTATCCCCTATGTTCCAGCAGAAGACGATATAGAGGGAACAGACTTCGTATACATTTACAATATCTGGTCTGACGATGAGGCTGTATTTGATGCTGAATCCTTTGAAGATATTGCTATCAGCAGCGGTTATATTCCCGTGGCTGTAAGCGGATATGTAAAGAGCATTATAGACCTTGATGTTGAGGAATTTGTATCCACTGTTACATCCTTTGAAAAATTTGAGGGCGAGGCTCTTTATGAATCAGAGGATATGACTGCAGTATCCGATCAGATGACTCCCGAGATGGAAGCGCTTGTAGCACTTATCGTAGGCTCATTTGTAAGCTTTGAGCCTGATGCGTTTGAGGTAGGTGCTGTAGTTACTACAGAAAACGTTACCAAGGGTGAAGCATACGATAAAGCTGCGGAGATCATGACAGAGATTTCCGACAACTTTATCGTATATGAGCTCACAGCTACAGTAAACGGAAGTGCAACTGAGCCTAAGGGAGAGGTCAAGGCAACATTTGCTATCCCTTCTGACTTCGGAAGCGATTTTAAGCTGTATCTCATTAATGATGACGGTACATTTGAGGAGCTTGAGTTTGATATAGATTACGATTTTGGCACTGTATCCACAGCGCTTACAAAGATGGGTACTGTCATTATAGCTGAGCCTGTTCCCGCAGAGGAAGAGCCCGAGGACACAACAGCCCCCGAGACTACTACTCCTGAAACAACAGCTCCCGATTCTCCCGAAACAACAAAGCCTGCCGAAAAGCCTCAGAGCCCTCAGACAGGTGATAATGCAATGTTTGCTGTAGCGATAGCAATGATCGCACTTGCAGCATGCAGTGCTGTTGTTATCTACAGAAAAAAGGTAAATTAAATTACTGTCTACCAAGACAAAAGCAAGGGACACCCAATCGCGGTGTCCCTTGCTTTTGCCTTATAAAGTTATATTTACTTAAGCTCTGTAATAACTCCCATAAACACAGGAAGCCCTGTGCCGTGATCGATTATCATAAAAACAAACGGTCTGTTAAGTATCACTGACGGAGGGACCATTGCTGAGCCGGCATCAACACATACCATAGTAGATGCTGCTGCCTTTGTTCCGCTTTCATTCAGGGTGATGTGAGTTTTGTGGATGACCTTTCCCACATAAAGGTTTACATCTCCAGCGCTTCCCATACCGCTCAGGTCTGCTGCAATGGGGTCAAATGCATCCTTCATTCCCATATCAATAAGAGCGTCATTTAGCTCGGTCTTATAGTCTAAGGTGAATTTCGGTATCTGTACCTCAGTATAGGTAGTGATTTTGTTGTTTAGTATGGCTGTCAGTCTATCTCCGTCAAGAGTCTCTATATAATCGTATATGTCAACGTCTTCATTTGGAAGAAGTGCCGCAAAACCGTATTTTTCGCCTTTGTAGTTTTTTATGAATCCCGTGGCATTGGTGTCCCGAAGCAGTATTTCCTCCTTGGAGCTCATCATTTCAACATTTGACTTGCTCTGATCAAGGTTGGTAAATGTACCTTCGTGTACGCTGTATTTTTCATAAGGAGTCTCCCATTTTGCATCAAATGCTACGGCGTTTACAAGGCACATTGCGGAGTTTTTGTCAAACTCCATTTCCTTTATCATACCGTCGGTATTTTTTCTGACCCATTTGTTGAGCTGCTTTTGAGCATTATCATCAAATACAGTCTTAAAAATCTCTGCTCCGTAATAGTTTACAGTGTTTTGAAGGAATCCATTATCTACTTTTAGATATTCGTTGTCCTGAAACCACAGGGAATTTGCCATACGAAGCTCTCCTGAGCTTATGAGATCGGTATGCCACCACAAATAATATTGGTTGAGACGATCGGATGTAATTCCCTGCCACATAGCTTCCATTTCTGATTTAGTATTTTCTCTTGCTCCGTTTACGGTCATTGCCAGTGCTGCGGAAACAGAAAGGGGAGAAATGTGGATATTTTCGTTTTTATTCCCTAAAGACACCTTTTTGAAAAGCTCTGCGGAAAAATCCATCTGAGATGATTTGAACTCGTTGTCAGCCGCTTTTGATTCAACATCCTCTGCTTTTATTTCTTTTGTGAGACTTACGGCGCTTGATGCGCATCCCGCAAGCAAGCATATAACCATAAATAAACACAACAGCTTAAGATTTTTCATGGAATTCCTCCTTCCGTATCTCATCCATTAAGTTTTCTATCTCGTTCATATACCTGTCTCCGATCAAAAATTTCTGAGAGTCAAAACAGATATACACGCCGGACACTGTGTAGCTTTCGATGGCGCCGCTACTCATGGTGAAGGTCACGGTATATCCCTCGCAGGCTATGTCATCATCAAGCACCTGGAGGTTGTTGTGCAGTGCGTTTGTTATTGCAGAGTAAAGGGAGGCGGCTGTAGTGCTGTTTTCCACAGTTAAGTCTTTGCCGTTATTTTGGTCAGTGTCGCTTATGACAGCCTTTACTGCGCTACTGATTGTGGCGCCGTCTGCCATTCCTATAATGTCATTTGCGTTCTCAGCTCCGTCGGCTATATTGCCTTGAGATATTGTTTTAAGCATATAGATCGCAACGAATGTACAGCAAATTATAAGCGGAATACAGGTGAGCAGTATCTTTCTCAAAGACCTCTGCCTTGATTTGACAATACTGCTTCGGCGGAGCACCTCTGCCTTAAAAGCTTCGTTTGTTCTCATAAAATATCTGCCCCTCCTTTCCAAGATAGGTGCGAAGCATTGCCTTTGAACGGTACAGAAGATTGTCGATATGCTTACTTGTCTTTTTCAAAACGCGTCCGGCCTCCGCATAGGACAGTCCTTCAAGGTATACCAGATGAACTACTGCACGCATATCCTCCGGAAGCTTGTTAAGCGCTGAATGGAGCGCGCGCATCTCTTCGTCCCTCAGGTACATATTCTCAGGATCAAAGCTGTCGTCAGCTCGCTCAGCTTGGCTGAGTGATGTGAATTCTATCCGTTTTCTGCGTCTGATATGGTCGATGGCGCGGCTTCTGCCAAGCATAAAGAGATATGTTTTAAGAGATGCTTTGAAATTGTAGCGCCTCGGGTGTGTCAGAACATAGCAAAAAACATCAATGGCAATGTCCTCTGCGGTCCACATATCGCAAACATACCTATTTATGAAAAAAGTAAGCGGTATCCTGTATACTTCCATTATTTCGTCAAAGGCACCTTCGTCACCGTCAAGGAAACGGCGGTAGCTACTTGCACCGTTATCCATAGTAATATCCTGTGCCTTTCTTTGTATTTCACTTATTATACGTATGAAAACAGAATTCTCCTTATATTTCTGAAAATATTTTACCACATTTTTTCTTTTGTGAAAATACCAACCTTTTTTCCTGTATTGTTACTGTATTTACGAAGGGTCGATTAAACCATTTGTTGAATAAAACTCTCTGTTTGAGTGCTGTAAACGAGAATCGTGATGCGATATCATATAGTTGCAGGCATCAAAGAAAGGAAGGAACATTATGGAGAAGAAAAAATTTGAAGTAACGAGAGGGAAAATAATCGCAGCGGTTGTGATATTGGTCGCTATCATTTGTGCTGTCTACTTTTTTATGCCGAGAAATGCGGGCAGTATTGCAGGTTGCAATGATAACATTACAGCAATATCCATTTCTGATTTCAGAGGGGGATATAATGATACTGCAAATGAGTTTATAAAGCTTGAGGGCGAGGCGGCAGATCAGTTTTTGGAAAAACTGAATTCTACGAAGGTGTTTATAAGCCCAATACATACTAAGCTGGGTGAGGGTGGAGCTGTAACCGTTTCAAAATATATCACATTCGATATAGAGGGAGGAAAAAGGCCGCACAGTATCTACGTGTTTACAGATAAGATACTTATTATTGACGGCAGACAGTACACTGTATACGGTAGCTCCTTTACAAGCTATTTTCTTGAAATCGTGAACGGCTGAGCTTGGATGCTTTTTTATGAGAGGACCTTCCCTCCAAAGGGCCTTTCAGTCTTTTTCAATCCTTTTTGGATAAATGGTAATTTAAGCTTTGAAAAAATAAAGGACCCGTTTCAGCCGTAATGTTGGGCTTAACCTGTACGAAGCGGCGGGATGTGTTCATCCCGCCCTACAGGGCAGGTTGATATGTTAGACTTCTGACCTGAGGTGAAGATTGGGCAAGGTAAAATGCGTTGTGTGGGAGTGGATATCGTATTGACAAATCCGAAAGTTTGTGATAAAATAACCGACAGTGAATATTTGCTGGTGTAGCACAGGGGTAGTGCAGCTGATTCGTAATCAGCAGGTCAGGGGTTCAAATCCCCTCACCAGCTCCAGAAAAGAACCCACATTTGTCTACGACAAGTGTGGGTTCTTTTCAACTAAATCCGTCCTATCGGACGGGATAAATCCCGCTTTCGTGGGATGAAATCACTTCGTGATGAAATCCGACTTCGTCGGGAGATAAGGACGGATTTAATTTCATCTGCGAAGCAGATTTCATCCGAGCGGAGTGAGGATTTCATCGCGCTTGCGCGATTTCATTGAAAAGTTTGCATATGTGTGGTACAATCGGAGTAAATGAGGTGATAGTATGGCTAAAACAACCTTGCTGATATGTCAACAGAATTTGCGGTTCAATTGTAAAACTTGTTGATGATGTAACTGCACCGAAAAGCTCCCTGTCTTTTGCCGTCTGACAAGGGACAGGGAGCTTTTTGTTATTCGGTAATGGTTTCCACGAGACGTGCCACAACGATATAGCGAATATCCTTATTCGCTCCGTAACCGCCACTGTAACAGGTGGAGAAGATAAGCAGCTTATCGTCAGGTGTTACTTCAACGTCGGGAGCGAACACTCCTTCAGGTCCGTCAAAGCTCTTGATCCTGTTTAAAAATTTGTTGTAGCTTTCAGGATCGGAAAAATCATAATTCCACGGTATATGCTCGTTATCATAGCGCACTGATGCATAAAATTCGTAGTGCAGCTCCTTTTCTTCGTGATATACCGTTATATTCTTATATTTTTCGTAGTTGTCCTTATTGTACATTTCCTGCAGTCCGCCGAAAAACTCATAGTGACCCGTATATCCCACATAATGTCCGTAAAGAACTGTTACAGGGTCCTCAAAATCAGTTCTGTTATAGATATGCTCTGTGATGATACATCCTCTGTCATCTTTTTCTCCCTCCGGAGTCAGTCGGTCGTAAAATCCATCATCGGTGGGATGCTGAACGATGGGATAATCTATGTATGAGTTTTCTACGTGCAGCCATCCGTGGATATGAGGTGCAGTTTTTCTCATCTCTGCAAAGTCCTTGGGACTTACATAGGGAGGCTTTGTTTCCGCGTCCTCTGCCGTAGTTACCTCTGCTTCGGTACCGGTCGTTACTGCCTCGGTGCCGTGAAGTATTGCAGTGGTATCGCCGTCTCCCTGTTCTGCGGGCATAGTTCTCGCAAGAACCATGACTCCTGCTACGCAGGCGACAGCACACACCAATGCAGTTATTATTACAATGTTTCTTTTCAATTTTGATCCTCCATAAGTTATTCTTACTTTACACAGTTGATCAAATTAATAATGCACAAATCTATTCATTTTATTATAACACACAAATTTATATTTGCAACTTATGTATTGTAAAATTAATGTTACCATTAAAATAATTTGTGTGACTTTGTCACAGATTATTTAAAAATATGTGTTATAATATAACCATAAATTAAATAACTCAAAGGAGAATATAACAATGAAATATGTTTGCGATGTATGCGGATGGGAATATGATGAGGAGCTCGGAGCTCCTGAGCACGGTATTGAGCCCGGCACAAAGTTTGAGGATCTGCCCGATGATTTTGAGTGTCCTCTCTGCGGTGTTGGTAAGGACAACTTTAGTAACTTATAATTTGGGTATGTAGTTTCGGGAGAGACCTTTAAAAAAGGTCTCTCCCGAAACTTTTTGTAAAAGCTAATACCGGGAATTCACAGTCAAATTATAATTTACTGTTTTTCTTGATTTTCCACTCTCGGTATGATATATTTATAATAGAAAATTATTACTCTTAATAATGGAGGACATTATGGATAAGAATACTGTACTTTCTCTGCTTGCTGACATTAAGAAGGCAGAAAAGGAAGGGAGCGGAAAGCTTCCTCAGAACAGCTTTTATCTTGACTATGACAAGGTAGTATGCTGTAAGCGTGAGATCGGCGAAAGCAGATTCCCCTACGACGCAGACGGACTTGTGGTTTGGCTCAGATCCACCGGATTTATCGACGCACTTGAGAGCACATTCAATATTTTCAAAACAGCCAACTTCGGTGAGGAATCCGCAGTTTCATTCTACGGCGGTATCAAAAACGGAGAGGACGATTTTACCCCCATTTCCATCACAGGTGCATCAAGACAGGCTGTTGAAAACGGCGTTTCCAGATACATAGTATATTCTCTCAAGAGCGCATACTGCATCGTTGAATACGAGGGTATGGTGTTTGCGCTCCGTCTCCATCTCGACCGTGCAAAGCATATCCACTTCACTCTTATGGGCATTAATATGACAGAAGAGAAGAAGGAATTCTATCTTGCGGCATTTATGGAAGCAATGCTCCGCTATAACGAATTTGAAAAGTTCTGGGACAGACTAACCAAGTATGCAACAAGATACGATAACGGTACAACAGTTCTCGCAAGTAAGAACGGCGCCGAAAGAGACTGCCTGGTTATCAATAAGAAGGTAACTATGGGAGAGGCAACAAAGATCTCCTCCACAACTGCAAGAGTTGACTTCCTTGGTGCAAAGGGACTTTCCGTTGCCAACTCCGAATCCCTCAGACGCGGATACTTCAAGAAGGAAGCCTCCAACACAGCAACCACAGACCTTCCCGTTAACGCTGACATCTATCATATGACAGCAGAAGCAGGCGAGGCAGTAAGAGTTGACTACGAGCTTGTTCTTTGCTATAAGGGCGAGGGAGTTGAGGATAATCTTGCTCTCGACATCGACCGTGACAAGATCGACCTTGAGATCGCTGACATCGAAAACGAGGAAAAGACAGCATTTGACAACCTTAAGGTACGCTTCAATAACTGGAATACAGACAAGCTTGATTCCGAAACCTTCAATAAATTCTTCCGCAGCGTTCAGAAGCAGACATCCATCTGTGCTCACGGTAAGAACTATGCAGGCTCTTATCTCGGTATCCGCGACGTTTTCCAGCAGCTTGAGGGCGCGCTTATTTGGCAGAGAGATATCAGCCGTGCAAAGATCCTCAATGCACTTAACTGCATTCTCGTAACAGGACGTCCTCCCAGAATGTTCTCTGTTCCCGACGATCCCACAGCTCCTGTTCCCGTTTCCCTTGAAAAGTATATCGACCAGGGCGTTTGGGTTATTTCAACTGTTTATACATACCTTGCTTACACAGGTGACTACTCCATTCTTGACGAGGTCTGCGGATATATTGAGGCAGGCGAGGATGAGATCTGGACAAGCGCTAAGAGAAGCGAGGAAAAGGATACAGTTCTTGACCACCTTATCAGGATCATGGGCTATCTTATGTCCAAGATCGACCGTGAATACGGTACAAACTGCGTGAGAGTTCTCTTTGGAGACTGGAACGACGCACTTGACGGACTTGGTGATCCCGAGGTTCCCGGTGATGAGGAATTCGGTTCAGGCGTAACAGTTATGGCAACTCTTCAGTTCTATCAGAACTGCCGCGAAATGATCGAGATCCTTACAAAGATCGGTAAGCATACAGAGCTTTGCGAGGTTTATGCTGAGGCGGCTCGCGGAATTGAAAAGGGTCTTGAGGAGCACGCTATCGTTACAAACGAAAATGGCGAGAGAAAGATCATCCACGGATGGGGCGATAAGATTGGCTACAAGGTTGGCTCCTGGTGTGACCCCGACGGCGCGGCAAGATATTCTCTTACCTCAAACTCCTTCTGGGCGATAACAAAGTTCCTGCGCCGTGATCCTTCCCTTAAGGCTTCTATTATGAGCTGCATGGACGCAGTATCTTCCAAATACGGTCTTAAGACCTTTGACGTTGCATTCCCTGCAGACTGCAAGGGCGTTGGACGTATTGCAAACATCGTTCCCGGCACATATGAAAATTCCTGCGCATACGCTCACGGAAGCCTCTTCGGAACAATGGCTCTCTTTGAAATGGGCGAAGGCGAAAGAGCTTGGGAGGAAATAGCAAAAACTGCTGTTATCACTCACGGCAACTGCACAATGTCCTCCTTCGTAATGCCCAACTCCTACTGCGAAAACGCAGACTACGGTATGGACGGCGAGTCTATGGGCGACTGGCATACAGGAAGCGGCGCAGTTCTCGTTAAGGAAACTATCCGCTACGGCTTCGGTATCCATCCCGACCTGGACGGTCTGAGAATTCAGACTCCCGCATACTTCCCTGCAAAGAGCGGCGAGATAACAGTTAACGTTAAAAATTCCAAGGTTACTCTCTCATATGAGAACAAGGGACAGGGCAAGCGTACCGTTGAGATAAACGGTGCTGAATATACTGAGAGCTTCGATGAGCTTATGAATATTCCAGCGTTCTACCTTCCCGAAAGCGGTATGAGCGAAAACGTTGTAATCAAGATCTGCGACTGACAATACTGTATAACAAAAATCTTGCATATGCCACAGCATATGCAAGATTTTTTGTATTATTATTTTGTTAAATTTATCTTCTCTCCAATCTCAGCCGATGGTTTGTATGGGATAAATTCCTTGGCTTTTTGGGATATTATAAGGTTGTCACAATATATATTATCAACAGGGCACTTGTATTTTGGGCCATATCCACCAAGCCACATCCATTTACAGGTATCTTCATCAAATTCGATTTCATTTACGGCGGAGCCCGCATAAAACAGGTCGTCCTCTTTTGTTTCTATTTTGAAGCGAACGATCGGTACTACGGAACGGGATATATATTTATCCTCGTATGTAACCAACTTATATGTTCCGAAGTCAAATATATCTCCGCCATTATAATAAGATACATTCATATCAAGGCTTTCTCCTATAAGATGAGCCTCCTCCGTATCCGGCATAAGCACAGTTTTTATTTTTACATATCCTTGTATATGGTCAAGAGAGCGCTTGTGAGATGCGTGAGGGTCAGCGATGATAAGTACATCTGCTGTATGGATATTGAGCTGTGATGCCGTGCTTGCAAGGGAGTAGGAAAAGTTTTTCGAGCCTCTTGAAATATCCACAAGTACTCTTCCGTCTCTGTGGCGTACTGCGAAGCCCTCACCTCCCGTAGATTCTGTGGTACACACTGTTACCTTATTGAGATTGATATTTACCGTAACTGCGGTCACCGTCAAAAACAGTGCAAGGAGTATAGCAGATACTACGGCACATATGCGTCTTGCTTTCTTTGTGTCCACTACAGCTACTATGCCCACTGACAGTACAAACAGTATCATTGATATTTCTATAAATATACTGTCCTCGGAAACGGTCCATGCGTTATCGAAGCCCATGGCTACTGCGCTGTCGTACATGATACTGCATATGAGCTTACACACTGCGGAGACGATACCGTTGACGATGGGAAGCTTATAAAGTAACAGTACAAAAGGTGTGAGCCACAGTATGGCTGTTACAGCAAATGAATAGGGTATGGTCATGATAAATGACGCAGGTGAAAAAGAGCCAAAGTAGTGAGAGACGAGAGGCATAGTAAAGAACATTGCAAAAAATCCTATACACAGTGGAAATAAGAAACGTTTACAATTTCGTATCCTTATTCCGTCGGGATGATAAACGTCTTCACGTGTCAACTTCACGGCCGCGGCGATACCAAGCATTGCCGCAACTGAAAGCTGCAGACCTATATCATAGATGGCATAATGGTCAAAAACGCATATGAGCATTACTGTTATGCCAAGATTTGTGGGCATATCCGTATCTCTTCCCAATAAGGAGATCAAATTCAGGCACAGAAGCATTATTCCGGCTCTCAGTATTGATGCGGAGAAGCCTGTTAGTATAATATACATTGTGATCGGAAAGCATATTGCGGCAAATGATGCTTTTCTTCCCAGTCTTGAGGTGAAAAGTCCCAACATGGTACACACAACTGTAAGATGCATACCTGAGAGGGCGGTAAGATGAGATATTCCCATATTTTTCATTGCGCTGTCAAATTCAGCTGACAAATATTTATCATTTCCCAGGAAAACAGCAGACGCGATGCCACCGCTTTTCTCTCCCATAAACAGTACAAGCCTTGCGCTGAGGCGTTCATTTAAATCAAGGAGTTTATCCACAAATGTTTTTTCTGTTTTTTCATATTTTATATTATCAGCTTGCGCTTGCAGATATATGCCGTTTGAGGCATAGTAAGATCCTGTGTCAAATGAATCTGTTGTTCCTATTGGATAAAGGTATGCCTCGCCCGAGAACACATCTCCTCTTTCAAGAACAAGGGTGCTTGTAAGTACTATTTTGACGTCAGCTTCCTTGCCATCGATTTCTGTCAGTCGCGCAATATAGGAGCCTTCGTATGAGGTTAACCATTTGACCTCCGTTATACGTCCTTTTATTTCTCTGTCTCCTTCATATTGCAGATCCTTTGCAGCATGAGCATCTATAAACACGGATGTAAAGCAAAATGCTACTGATATTGCCATTACAGCGATACTTATGCTTCTGAGCCAAAAGCCTGTTTTATTTTTGATATGTATTACAAGCAGCACCACGGATATGAGCATAAGTATGATGCCGGCTATGAGCTTTTCAGTGCTTCCTCTGTAAAGGAACGCCGATACAAAATAAAAAAGGAGGCAAAGTAAGCAAAGCGGCCTCAGATGTACTGCTTTCATAATTTTGCCTCCGGATGTTATTAATAGAGTGTAATGTTTCTGAATTTAAAGTCTTTTCTCTTACCTGTTATCTTAATAACGATACATCTCGTGGGAAGGTTGTACATAGGAACGATAGCCTTGTGACCGATCTTGTAGCCGCGGAATACTGTTTTGAATTCGCCAAACTGTGTGGGGGCGATCTCGATATCGTATTCTGTTACAGCGGAGCCCTCTGTGATGTCCTCCTCAATAACCAGCCAGTGAACGGGAGTATCGCGGGGAACGTCAACTACCATCTTGTCGTCCTCACGGCGGAACTGATCGAATGTACAAACGGGATTGCTGAATTCCTTCTTTATCTTTTCGCCAAGCTCTGTAAATCTCTTAACGTCCTCGTCCATAAGAAGACCTCTTCTGTCTGGACCGATATTGAGAAGAAGATTTGCTCCGTGACCGACGGAGTAAAGGTACATTCCCCAAAGCTCGTCGAGGCTCTTAAGAGTGTCCTTGTCGCCCTCTCCGTAGAACCAGTTGCGGCGGATCTTGCAGTCACACTCTGCAGGCATAAGGATCTCCTCATCAAGAGTGTCCTTTCTGTCTGTCTGAACAGAGAAGTCGAGACTGTCTGTCTCAGGGCCGTCTGTAAGTCCAGCAATACCGTCCTCGTTACCTACCCAGCGTGTGTCAGGATCCCACATATTGAATATGAGTATCTCGGGCTGCATGCTGCGGATAGCTCCGATGATTCTCTGCTGATCGTATTCGTGCTCCTCGCTGCCGCATCCGTCAAACCACAGGTAGTCTATCTTGCCGTAGTTTGTAAGAAGCTCGCTGATCTGGTTGATGAAATATGTATCGTAGTCGGTGGAGTTCTGGTCGGAAGAGCCGAACTGTGCAGGTGAATAATAGAGACCCACCTTAAGTCCGTACTTACGGCAGGCATCAGTAAATTCACGAACAACGTCACCCTTACCGTCCTTCCAGGGAGTGTTTGCAACGCTGTAGTCTGTGTATGCGGAGGGCCAGTTTGCAAAGCCGTCGTGATGCTTACAAACAAGGATAGCATATTTAGCGCCCGCATTTGCAATAGTACTTATCCACTGATCGCAATCAAGCTCTGTGGGATTGAATGCGGAAGCGTCCATAGGCTTCATATCCCAGTCGATATGACCCTCGTAGTATGTGCGGATACCGAAGTGGAAAAATACACCCAGCTCCCAATCAAGAAACTCTAACTTTCTCTGAAATCTTGCGTCCATAATTAATACCTCGCAATATTTTACTTAAATTCATTATAACAGCAAATCGTCCCTATTACAACAGTATCTTTAAATTTCCCGTCAAAAAAGGGACTGAAATGATCAGTCCCTTGTGATTCCGTGTTAGCTCTATATAAATATATATAAACGCTTATTTTGCGGAAAATGCAAATTACTTTGCGTAGTCGACGCTTCGGCTCTCTCTGATGATATTTACCTTGATCTGTCCGGGATACTCAAGCTCCTCTTCGATCTTCTTTACGATATCACGTGCAATAAGAGGCATCTTATCGTCTGTGATGATCTCTGGCTTGACCATGATTCTTACCTCACGGCCTGCCTGGATAGCAAATGACTTCTCAACGCCGTCGAAGCTCTTGGCGATCTCCTCCAGCTTTGTAAGTCTCTTGATATAGTTTTCAAGATTTTCACGTCTTGCGCCGGGTCTCGCTGCGGAGATTGCGTCCGCTGCCTGAACTATCATTGCGATAATTGTCTGAGGCTCAACATCACCGTGATGTGCTTCAATGGCATGGATGACTTCCTTGCCTTCCTTATACTTTCTTGCTGTATCAACACCAAGCTGTACGTGGCTTCCTTCAAGCTCTGCTGTAAGAGCTTTACCGATATCGTGGAGCAGACCTGCGCGCTTTGCAAGTGTGCTGTCAACGCCAAGCTCGTCCGCGATGATACCTGAGAGAAGGGATACTTCGATTGAATGACGGAGTACGTTCTGACCGTAGCTGGTTCTGTACTTCAAACGGCCAAGCAGCTTAACAAGCTCGTTATTAAGTCCGTGGATACCTGTTTCAAATGTAGCGGCGTCTCCTGCCTTCTTGATTGAAACCTCAACCTCGTGGCGAGCCTTTTCAACCATTTCTTCAATTCTTGTGGGATGGATTCTTCCGTCGGAAATGAGCTTTTCAAGAGCAAGTCTTGCAACCTCTCGGCGGATGGGGTCAAAGCTACTGATGGTAATGGCTTCAGGTGTGTCATCGATAATAAGATCAACACCTGTAAGTGTTTCGATGGTTCGGATATTTCTACCCTCACGTCCGATGATCCTACCCTTCATATCCTCGCTGGGGAGAGATATTGTGGATACTGTGATCTCTGCAACATGGTCTGCTGCGCAACGCTGGATAGCAAGTGAGATTATGTTTCTTGCCTTTTCGTCTGCTTCATCCTTGAATTCCTCTTCAAGCTCGACCATTCTTCTTGACTGCTCATGGCGAACCTCTTCTACCATGTCATCAATAAGCTTCTGTCTTGCCTGCTCTGCTGTCATTCCGGATATACGCTGCAGTGCCATTCTTGCTTCTTCCTTAAGATTAAGAAGCTGTTCTCTGATCTCTTCGTTTTCCTGGAGCTTCTTATGAAGAGCTTCGTCTTTCTTTTCGAGAGCTTCGGTTTTTCTATCGAGAGTTTCTTCCTTAGACTGAACCCTGCGCTCCTGTCTCGACAGCTCACTGCGACGTTCCTTGATCTCCTGCTCGAACTCGTTTTTGCTTCTTAACATCTCTTCACGAGCTTCGATGAGAGCTTCCTTCTTTGCCGCTACCGCATCAGCTTTCGCCTGGTTCAGACCGTCTGCAATAATCTTTTTAGCTTGGAGCTCTGCGCCTCCTATTGCTGCTTCGGCTACCTTCTTACGGTAAGTTATACCGATAGGCAGACCGACTGCAATACCAACGATGAGCGCTATTACTCCCGTTATTACATATGGTAACATGCAATACCTCCTTTTTCAAAATGTTTAAAATCATATAAGCATTCTCCGGAGATACTGACCGACTTATATTATTAAATTTTCAATTCACTTTAAATTCAATCTATATAAACCGACAGTTATGCCGGAGTATGAGTATACACATACGATTATTTTATATCATTATTGAATTTATGTCAATAGAATTTAGAAAAACTGACCTAAATGAAACGATTTTTTTCCTTTTTCACTATAGAAAGCGACAACTTTCGTATATGATTTTTTCTCCCGTTATAGATTAAGATTTGTTGCCTTGAGAAGTGTAGTTCCATATTTTTAAAAACGCCTGCGGGAAATATCTGATTAATAAAAAGTTTTAAAACTTAATAAATTTTATTATGCAGAACAATGTCGTATAAGCAATACTTTAGAGCTTTTATGCTGTCTGAATCTGCTGCAACACGTCGCATATCGTCGCTTATAAACGGGTATTGCGAGCAAATAATTTTTCGTGATTTTATGACATTTTTTTCTTAATGCAGAGATGTTCGGCAATTGTATAATTGTCAAAAATTTTCATCGAGGCAGTATAATGACTTTTTACAAGAAACAAAAAAGAGAGCCTGACACCAAGAGGCTCTCCATTAAGCGGATGAACGGGGATATTATTCTTCTTTACAGGCTCACGGAGGAAAAGACGGATTTTGACGATCCGCGTTTTTCCACGGTCTATTCGCTTTCCGTTACCAAAATAGACTGCGGCGGACGGCGCCGCGAGGTAGGGCGCGCATATGATATCTCAAGAAATGAAAAGGAGGCTCACCGTATTTTCCGTCTTATTTCGAGGGGGAGAGTTACTCCTATGTGTCTGGGTGAGATACTTGAGGAGATCATATCGGTTTAGTCCCCTACATATCTTTCATAGTAAAACAGATACTGCTGGGCGATTCCTGCCGAGCTACCAAAAAGAGAGTGGTCAAGACCGCTCTTAAATCTTTTTTCGATGACCTTTTTTATCCACACGTCAACCGGAAAAGCATCAGTGCGTCCAAATCCGAAGAGAAGGGTACAGGCGGCAACCTTGGGACCGACTCCCGAAATACTCATAAGCATTTCAGCAGCTTCGTCATAGCTTTCCTTTGAAGCCACCTCTTTAAGATCCAATTCTCCCGTTGCGACCTTTTTTGCCGCATCGAATATATATTTCGCGCGAAATCCTGTTCTCAGGGCAAATATTTCATCTTCCCCTGCCGCAAAAAGTGCTTGTGCCGTGGGGAAGGAATATGCTCCGCCAATGTCATCTCCGTATTTCTCGCTCATTGCTCTGATTATCTTTTTTATACGGGGAATATTGTTATTCTGAGAGATGATAAATGAGCAAAGCGCTTCCCATGAGTCCTGACGGAGAATTCTTATGCCCTTGCCCGTATCAACTGCAAGAGTCATATGGGCGCGGTCGCCCTCGGGAAGACAGGAAATGATATTTTCATTTATTTTGTCATAGTCCGTATCAAGGCAGAGATAACTCTTCCACAGACTATGATATTCTTCCTCTGTGCACCTTATATAAAGTGCCCCGTCCTTCTCGGCGAAGCTGACTGCCTTACCCAATGCCACACCGTCAACTCTATGTTCGTATCTATCATCGGGTACGCTGTCAAAACGGAAGCACTGACCGCAATCAAAGGTTTTGAAAACGGAAAAGTCACCTATTCCGCAAACCTTTATCCAACCGTTGCCTTGAGTTATTATTTCCATATTGCGCCTCCATATTTATTGTTGTATAATGTGTATATAATGTAAATTTGTGAGGTATTTATGGAGCAGATCTACACCATACCTGTCAACGAAGCCTTTGAAAAATGTATTGAAACGAAAGAATGCCCCTTCTGTCAGCTTGAGGATGAGCTGGAGTCAAACGAGATCGATCTGATACTGGGCGCATCGATGATGGAGCCCGACGTTAGAAAAAAGACAAACAAAATGGGCTTTTGCCGCTCTCACTACAAGATAATGTTCACAGCCGCAAAAAAGCTTCCTCTTGCACTTATTCTTGAAAGCCACCTTTCAGAGGTATGCGATATGATGCCTGCCCCCGGGATACTTCCTGCAGTAAGCGGCAAATCTGCCGCAAAAAAGCTTTCCGAGGTAAGCTCAACCTGTTATGTTTGCTCAAGAATGGAATATAATTTTTCGAGAATGCTTGATACTGCCGCATATCTTTGGGAAACAGACGAGGATTTTCGCCGCAAATGTAAAAAGCAGCAGGGCTACTGCGTTCCTCACACAGCAAGATTTATTTCAGCAGCAAAGGACCGCATGAAATCAAAGCGCTTCGGAGAATTCTACACCGCCCTCTATTCCGTTGAAAAAAAGCATATAGAAGGCATCTCCGATAAGCTTTCACGATTTGTGAAATCCTTCGACTACAGATATGCAAACGTACCCGTCGACGATGCAAAGGACGCCGTTGAAAAAACGGTCGCACTCATCTCCGGCAAAAAACCTAAATAAACCAAGCATTTTCAAAGGGGCTTTTTAACGAAAGCCCCTTTTTTGCACCCTTCACAAAGCGATCCGGAAATTTAGTGTCCATCTCATCCGTCAGCTCCCAAGGTCGCTGCCACCTTCCCTTCCATAAGGGAAGGCTCTGGTATAATCAGCTTCCTTAGTTTACAAAAATATTCTTCAACTTGTTGATATCGATAAATCCAATTCCATTTTAGGAAATGATGTGAAAGTTAAGTTTTCCACTGTAAACTGAGCATGCCCGAACAGTAGCCTTCCCTTATGGAAGGGAAGGGGGACCGCCGCGCGGTGGATGAGATGTAAACAATATGCCCTCGCTCGCTTACCCAAGAGAGGATATCATTTCTTCATCCGAGATGCTTCAATACCTATTTTTTTGAGTATATCGGCACAAACAGAAGTGAAATTGCTGTTGATATTTTTATTGGTATATCTCAGCACCATAATACCCATCTTACCGAGTTCTTCATCTCTTTTGGCATCGGAAGCTCTATTTTCTTTCATGCTATGCTGTCTTCCGTCTATTTCTATTACACACTTACATGAAGCAATATAAAAATCAACAATATAGTTTCCGATATTCTTTTGACGGTAAACATTTACGGGCAGCTTACGAAGAAAATCATACCATAGATGCTTCTCCTCGTCAGTCATATTCCTGCGCAGGTGCCTGGCCGTTCCGACAAGCTTTTTGTTATAATTCATCTCTTCTTAGAGGATTTAGCATTCCCCTTGGGTGTATTTTTCCCTCGGGATCTCTTATTATCGTTTTTACGGCGGGGGTCATTATTTCTGCCGCCGTTTTTCTGCTCTCTCTGAGCAGATCTTTTATTTTTATCCCCCGGCTTATCCTTTTTTTCTTTCTTCTCGGGAGCAGGACCTCGTCCGTCGGGCTTAACAAGGCAATCCTTGCCAAATCCGACAAGGTCCTCTCTGCCGCATTTTCTCAGCGCCTCGCGCACCATATTTCTGTTTTCGGGGCGTCTGTACTGAAGAAGCGCTCTCTGCATCTGCTTTTCTCTGTAGTCGGTGGGACAGTATATCTCCTTGCCCGTCATAGGATCGATGCCTGTATAGAACATAACGGTAGAAGCTGTTCCGGGGGTGGGATAATAGTCCTGCACCTGCTCGGGATTAAGTCCGATCTCCTTAGTATACAGCGCCAGCTCAACTGCGTCCTCAAGACGGCTGCCGGGATGGCTTGACATAAGATAAGGAACAAGGAACTGATTAAGCCCCGCCTCGTCGCAAAGGCGGAAATATTTCTCTCTGAACTTATCGTAAACTGCAATATCGGGCTTGCCCATACAGGAAAGCACGTGAGACGAGCAATGCTCGGGCGCAACCTTAAGCTGACCGCTTACGTGGTCTCGCACAAGCTTTCTGAAAAACGCATCGCTCTTATCTGCCATCATATAGTCAAAACGAATACCGGAGCGGATGAACACCTTCTTAACTCCGGGAACTGCCTCAACTGCACGGAGCAGCTCTATGTATTCGCTGTGGTCCGCCACAAGATTCTTGCAGGGCGTGGGCACAAGGCACTGACGGTTTCTGCAGACGCCGTTCTTCAGCTGATTTTCGCAGGCGGGCTTTCTGAAGTTTGCCGTGGGGCCGCCAACGTCGTGGATATATCCCTTGAAATCGGGCATTTTCGCAATTATCTCCGCCTCTCTCACAACGCTCTCTATGCTTCTTGAGCGAACGCTTCTGCCCTGATGGAAGGCAAGGGCGCAGAAATTACATCCGCCGAAGCAGCCTCTGTTATGAGTGATGGAGAATTTCACCTCGGCGATCGCGGGGATTCCTCCCTCGCTGTCGTACATAGGATGCCAATTGCGCACATAGGGCAGAGCATAAACCCTGTCAAGCTCATCTCTCTCAAGGGGAGGCTGAGGAGGATTCTGAACCAGCATCCTGTCGCCGTAGTATTCAACAACGGCCTTTCCGCTTATGGCGTCATTATTTTTATATTGAAGGGCAAATGCCTTGGCATATTTTTTCTTATCTGTCTTCAGCTCGTCGTAATCGTATCCCGCAGGCTCGCCCTCAACTTCTCCGCCCTCGCAGGGATAGTGGAGCTTTTCGCCTCTCTTGCAGAGATATGACGTTCCTCTGACGTCTCTGATCTTCTTAACGGGAACTCCCTTATCAAGAAGCTCCGCCACTCGAACTATAGACTTCTCTCCCATACCGTAGGAAAGGATATCGGCGCGGCTGTCCACAAGGATACTGCGGCGCACCTTGTTATCCCAATAGTCATAATGGGCAAATCGGCGAAGGGACGCTTCAAGTCCTCCGATGATGATAGGAACGTCGCCGTAAGCCTCTCTTATTCTGTTGCAGTATACGATAACGGCTCTGTCAGGTCTGTAGCCTGCCTTGCCGCCGGGAGAATAATAGTCGCTGCTTCTCTTTTTCTTGGCGGCTGTATAGTGGCAGACCATAGAGTCGATATTGCCGCCGGAAACAAGGAATCCAAGTCTGGGTCTGCCGAACTTCTTCATAGCCTCACAGCTCTTATAGTCGGGCTGAGGAAGTATGGCAACGACGAATCCCGCCGCCTCAAGCACTCTGGATATAATGGCACAGCCAAAGGACGGATGATCCACATATGCATCTCCGCAAACGTATACAAAGTCGGGCACATCCCTACCCAGTGCTCTGACCTCCTCCGGTGTTACCGGTAAAAACTTATTATCGCTCATATGTTACCTTCCATAATTCTTGTGCCGCAAGATAGAATCCTTCTTTATCGCAAAGCAGGTTCAGCGCCCCAAGCAAAGCATTTGCAGTCATACCCTCGGGAAGGGCAAAATGCTTTGCCATCTCATCACGCCTTGCGGCGGCATCTGCACATCCTGTCATACCTGCTTCAAAAAAATCTGTTTTTGTTATGCCGCCCGTGCTTCGGGAGGCGTTTTCGTCTATATGTTCATCCGCAAATTTACGAAAAAGCTCATAGAGAAGACCATTGTCCATTCCTTCGACTCCCAGAGTTCCTTCCTTTGATGCGGTCTTTTTTCTTTTTTCCTTCCCTTCGATCTTGGGAATATAGAGATTATATATCTTACCCCTCGGCAGAGAGCTCATCAGATGACCTCTGATAACCCCCCCCGCTCCGTCGCTGTCGGTCAGCACCACAACGCCGTTTTCGCCAAGGCGGCGGATAAGGGCCATTTTTTCCTTTTTATTAAATATACCGAAGCCGTCGGTGGTTATTATCTGTGCTTCCAGTATGTCGCTGAGCTTTGCTTTGTCGTATCTGCCCTCAACGATAACGGGGATAGGCAATTTTATCTTTTCCATAATTACGGATATGGGTAAATAGCTCATGCTCGGCAATTGGGTCAAGAGCGTTGCTGGGCTCATCAAAAATAGCAATGGGGCTATTTTTTGCAAAAGCACGGGCAGCAATGATTTTCTGGGATTGTCCACCGGATAATACTTGCCCTTCTTTAGAAAATTCCCTTGTTAAAATAGTCTTTTCTTTTTGCTGCCAAGAGGAAACTTCATCAGCGATA
>JAFUMU010000001.1 GCA_017482495.1 Clostridia bacterium
GAAGATGAAGAAGATGATGATGACGGGCCTTCATCTAAAGGTGAGCCTATAGTTGGCACTTGGAAATATCATCACGCATATGACATCTCTCTGAAATCAAATGTATCAAGATCATCCTCATATATATCACAGATAACCTTATACGCGGATGGTAGCGGATACATACTGTATGACAGCGGAGTAAGCGGTCTAAGCCCATCCAAAGCAAATGCAACGTGGGTTAAGGGTAAGACCTTTGATGACGGAGGCGGCACATATAGGGTGACCTGGTATACAGAAGGATCGTCACCGTATTTTGATCTCTACTACGTGAATGACGGTACTTATGAGTCTGTTGCGGCGTGGAATGTTCAGATGCCTGCATATGACGATGTTTTCCTGTATTATAATAAATAAAATTATTGTGAGCGGTTGTTGATTTTTCACCAACCGCTTTTTATATATAAAAAAATATATTTTTGTTGTAAAATGATGGCGCGTGTGATATACTTACTGTGTATAAGTGTGTAATTGAAAGGATATTCCTTTATGAGAAGAATAATTGCTTTTTTTGTGACACTGACATTGGTATTTGTACTTGGCTCCTGCGCACTTCGACCAATTGACGGAGAGCCTGTGTCCTCTGATTCTACAGAGCCTGCGGGCAATCTTATTAACAATGACGGTGAGACAGACAAGAGTACGACCGGCAGTAATTCTGATGATACCGAGCCGGTGCCGGATGTGAAAAAAACAGTTTCCTTCGTTGGATGCGGCGATAATATAGTTTATTACGGCACATACAGGGATGCCAAGGCTCAGGCTGTATCAGGCGGCCGTGAATACAATTTCCGTCCTATGTATTCCAATGTTGAAAGCATCATTTCCGGTGCAGATCTTGCGTTTATCAATCAGGAAACAGTTATATCTCACAGCTTTCCTCCCGAATCCTATCCGGGGTTCAACAGCCCTGTTGACCTTGCAGACGACCTTGTGGATGTTGGCTTTGATATAATATGTGTTGCTAACAACCATATGCTTGACAAGGGAGCACTTGGCCTCAGGGATACCTATGATAACTGGAATAAAAGACCTGTTACTCTTATCGGCTGTCACGAGGAAAACGACAGTGGAAAATATGTGACATATGTTGAGAAGAACGGTATCAAAATAGGACTTGTTGCCTATACCTACGGTACAAACCTTGGTGAAGATCCCGCAAAGTACGGTCTTTACGCATCATATCTTAAATATGCAGATATCGAGGGAGAGCTTGCCGAGGCAAAGGCAAACTCAGACTTTGTTATAGTCAGTGTACATTGGGGCGATGAGGGAAAAAACGCACCCAATGACGAGCAGAAGATGTATGCACAGAAGTTTGCAGATAACGGTGCAGATGTTATTATAGGCCATCATCCCCACACCCTTCAGCCAATAGAGTGGATAGAGGGCAAGAACGGAAACAGGACTTTGTGCGTATATTCCCTCGGCAACTTCTTGCACGAGCAAGAATACGAATATCAGGTACCGGGTGGTATCATAAGCTTTGACATAGTCAAGATAAATGATAACAGAGCAACGGTTGATAATGTGAAGTTTATTCCGACGGTGTGCCATTATCCCTCCAATTTCTATAATAATAAGATATACCTGCTTAAGGACTATACCGCAGAGCTGGCAAACGCTCACGCAGTCAGGACCTATTACGGAAACAGGATATCACTTGAGGGTATCATAAGCCTTGTGAAAAAAACGATCAGCGAGGAATTCCTCGAAGGAGATTTTTAATGATAACTAATGTTTCTATCGTTCTTCCGTCATATAAGCCTGACGAGAAGCTGGAAATGACCGTTCACGGATTTCATGAAGCAGGCTTTGCAGATATCATCGTTATTGACGATGGCGGCGGAGCAGATTATAAGGATATATTCGACAGAGTAGCGGCTCTTGATTATTGTACAGTTCTCACCCATGAGGTCAATCGAGGCAAGGGTGCGGCGCTGAAAACAGCCTTTGACTGGTATAATAAAAACCGCGACGGTATAGGCGTCGTTACAGCAGACGGTGACGGACAGCATACCCCCGAGGATGCTAAGAAGCTGGCAGTGGCAATGGAGGAGAGCGGAGAGATAATTCTCGGCGTCAGAGACTTTTCTCTGCCTGATGTTCCGGAAAGAAGTAAAAAGGGGAACAGAATAACATCGGGAGTATTTAAGATCTTTGTAGGAATGGAGATATCCGATACACAGACAGGTCTGAGGGGAATTCCGTCAAAGTATCTTGAAAAGATGTGTGCCGTTTACGGTGACAGATATGAATATGAGACGAATATGCTGCTGTTTATGAAGCGTTGGGAGCTACCCTTCAGAGAAGTAAAGATACAGACTGTTTACATAAATGAAAATGAGACATCTCATTTTCGTCCTGTAAGAGACTCTATGAGAATATATTCTCTTATTATAAAGTTCCTTGTAACCGGACTTTTCGTAAAGTTTTTGGGAAGCTCTGTTCTCAGCTTTCTTCTTGATTACGGTCTCTTTGAGATCCTTCAGCTTTTGTTCAGGGCCCTTGGACTGGTAAATGTGGCAGTGGGCGCATCTTATGCAGTGGCAAGAGTATTTTCCTCGCTGTTTAATTATTTTCTCAATAGAAAGATATTTGAGAGCAGGGGAAGTGTCAAGAAAACCTTGATACGCTATTACCTGCTTGCAGCTTGTATTCTTGCAGTAGGCAGCCTTACTACCGCAGTGCTTACAAATGTTGTGGGCGCAATACCCGGTGTTGCCAATGCACTCGGCGGCATGGATGTAAATGAGGC
>JAFUMU010000012.1 GCA_017482495.1 Clostridia bacterium
GCTTCTTCCGCAAGTCGTGCTTCTTCTGCAAGACGTGCCTCTTCTGCAAGGCGTGCTTCCTCTGCGAGACGTGCCTCTTCTGCAAGTCGAGCTTCTTCCGCAAGGCGAGCTTCCTCAGCACGGCGTGCCTCTTCCGCAAGTCGGGCTTCTTCTGCAAGGCGGGCTTCCTCTGCGAGACGAGCCTCTTCAGCGAGACGAGCCTCTTCAGCGAGACGTGCTTCTTCAGCGAGACGGGCTTCTTCTGCAAGACGAGCTTCTTCTGCAAGACGAGCTTCTTCTGCAAGACGTGCCTCTTCTGCAAGACGAGCTTCTTCCGCAAGGCGTGCTTCCTCTGCGAGACGAGCTTCTTCTGCAAGACGAGCTTCCTCTGCAAGTCGAGCCTCTTCTGCAAGTCGAGCTTCTTCTGCAAGACGTGCCTCTTCTGCAAGGCGTGCTTCCTCTGCGAGACGTGCCTCTTCTGCAAGTCGAGCTTCCTCTGCGAGACGAGCTTCCTCAGCACGGCGTGCCTCTTCTGCGAGACGCGCTTCTTCTGCACGACGAAGCTCAGATATACGTACCGTTCTCTCTTCTTCCAAGGGAGATGAAGATACTTCATAATTAACCTTTTCAACTACAGGCTGTGTCACCCCCAGCTTCGTTCCGCAATTTCTACAGAAGGACGCGCCGGGATTAGCTATAAACCCACACGCAGGACAGCTAAGTCTCTTTGCGGGAGCTTCAGCAGCAGGCTGAACAACACGGGTACCGCAGGAGCCGCAGAACATTGCGCCTTCTCTCAGTTCAGCATTACAATTACTACACTTCATATTATTTCTCCTACAATCAATATGATCATAAATACACAACTTATTTATTTTTTATTATAACACCTGTCTGATTTCCAATCAACAACTTTTGCGCAAAAAATGGAAAATTTGCTCTTATTGACTTTTTTATTCACATGTGGTATGATAATATCAGAACAAGTTGGAGGATAGCTATGATTAAAACAGATCTTAACATAAAAAGTATTATACTTTGCTTTTTTTCAGTTTTTGTTATATGGTCCATTTATACTGTATTGATCACAGTTCTTGTTCCGGATATCTCACTTCGCTCCAAGCTATTTATGGCTGTGGCATTTTCTATTCCATCTGTCATCACATTAGGTGTTACTTTCTGCAAAAAACACGCATAACTATAAAACAACATCCGCACGGTTTATATGAAATCAACCGTGCGGATATTTTATTCTATTCAATTATATTAAAATGCATCAAATGACTCCACCGTAGCCCCAGCCATAGTTGTTGGGCTCGTACCCCCATGTATCCTTGTTGGCAGGATCCCACGAGCCGTTTTCATAGAATGCTGTCATGGGAGATATTGATACATCAAGCGTTTCAGGCAAAGTATATGAATCAGAGGAATAAATACGTATGCCCTTATTCTTGATCATATAATACATATTTGTATATCTCTCTGTATATACCTCGACATTTTCACCGTTTTCGTAATATGTCTTGTAATTTGCACTAAGTCCAAGGAAATCACAGCAAATGAGAAGTCTCTCAATTCTGTCTATCTGTGTGGGATCTGTGGTCAAGGCCAGGGCCTTCATAAGAGGAAGCCTCATTGCCTCGTAATTATCACGACAAAATTCATAGTCGAACATATCTCCGGGACGGTCAAAATTGTTGATAAAGCAAGGTGATGCATTACCCGCCTCATCCATCCACACAAGGTATTCATATACATATTCATATCCGGGACCGTAGTACAGTCTTAAATACTCCTTGATCTCCTCATGGAACTGATCTTCACTCATAAATACGATATTTCCTTCCTCGTCTATATGGAAATCGTACATAAGTGTTGCCGCCATAGCACCCTTTAAGCTTTCAAACACGTTTCCTGATGTTGCGCTTTCAAAGTATATGCCTGTAACATTACACTCGGTTATCATATGCTTGAAGTCGTGATAAATATTGAACACGTTAGGTGTATCAACTATCTTCATATTATAGTTTACGGGATAATACCAGAACCACAGCTCTGCTCCCGCATCCTTGCACGCCTGTCCCCAAGCTTTGAGCGCATTGCAATCCTCAGTTGCATTCTGACCGAGATTATTACGTGTTGTTCCACATTCATCACTTCCGATAAAGTGATTATTACAAGCAGTGCCACAGAACATAATTATGAGATTTTCTTCGGGAAGCACCTTATTGGGCATCTGATGTCCGTAGAGAATAGTATATATCTTCATATAAGGATATGCATCAGTAATAGCTTCACCATAACCGTATGAGTAGTAGTCGTATTCTGCTGCATCTCCCGTTTCATCAGCACCTGCTGCACGTCCGGTCCAGTAAAGCTCTCCGTCTATCTCCTCATATCCCTCATAATATTCCTTAATATCTCTGCAAGCTCTGTTGGCAAGATAAATACAAAGTCCTGCGCTTCCACTGTTCAAACGTTCACCTCTGCCCTTGTCATAGCCGTCGTTGGCAATATACTTACAGTCTATACAGCCGCAAACTTTATTATTATCACATATGGAGAAGGACATTGAGGATGTTCCGTCGTCGCGGTATACATGCCACCAGCTTTGCATATATCTCATTGTTTCAAGCAGGCCTCTGAAAAGAGTACCGTATACTTCATTGCTTGTGAAACAGGGATTCCAATTGTATTCGTCCTGCTGGAAGCCCGCGTTATATTTAGCCTCGTATGCTCCGAAATTTGAACCGTTAAATGCAACATCAACTTCACCCGTTGCCATTTTCCAATAATATCCGTAGGAGTGTGCATTTATAAAGTGAGGACCTGTCTGTGTACCGTATTTGTCCTCATAGTATGCAGATACCTGCTTACCGTTTATCTTGCGCGCAAAGAGACGAAGCTCCTTCATCTCTGTTCCGTTTGCACCGCCGACACCTCCTATGCGGAAGTCCAGCGCCGGCTCATAAAACACATATGTACCCTCAGCCAGGTCAACACATCTCTGCGCATATTGATATACATATTCGTTCATAAGGAATCTATATCCCAGGTGATCCTCAAGTATATCGTATGTAGCGTACATATATCCTCTGTTAGTGCCGTAAATATTAAGATCGCCGTCCTCTACCTCATATATATAGTTCTCAATATCCAGCTTTTTCGCAAGCTCACTTCCCTCAGGCACCTCACAGTAGTTTATAAATCCATCATATTCGCCATCAGCTTCTCCGTAATATATCTCAAGTGAGACACCTGTTGATTCACGTATAAACTGAACCATTCTGTTAGCCGCATAAAGGACATTATGCTCGCTTGTCGCCCATTCGGGTACTACTATTGCAAAGCCTGAGATGTCCTTACCCGCAATGGAAAATTTGTCAACTGCTTCATCACTTTCATATGCAGTCAGATCATCAAGCTGAGCATTACATCTCTTAAGAATAAGCAGATCCTTGGCATTTATCTTTCCATCACAGTTAATATCAGCCGCTTGCTCATTGGCTTCGCCTGTACCTGCGCAGTATTTTCTAAGTGCCAGTGAGTCCTTCATATCCACTGCGCCGTCGTCATTTACGTCGCCCACCTCAAAGGTCTGATCCACCTTAAAATTCAGCGCGGTTGCAGGGATGGACACCGCTCCCAACACGATCATCACTGAAACCAGCATAGAAATAAAACGCTTCATAGTACTTCTCCTTTCAAAAAGTAGTGATTTCACACAACAATTATACCATATTGAATTATTCAGTGCAACGTTTATAATAAAATTATCCTTTAACTCAAAGAAAAAACTCTATAAAATAAGTCTATTATTGTCAAGAAATACCATCTACCTCTTCCGTCTCAATATTTCAATAACAGCCCTCGCCATGGATGCAAAGCCAAGGTCGTTGGGGTGACAGCCGTCAACAGTACCTTCATTTTCTGCTATAGCCATCGATGCTCTGCCGTCAAGAAAATATACATTTTTATCTCCCGCGGCAACAGCATTACGGTAGGTCATCTTGATTATTTCACTGCATTTATCCTCATACCACCATGTTGTATACTTAGGTCTTGACATGATAACTATAGGTATGGAAGGATGTTCCGCTCTGATGGTTTTGAACATTTTTTCATGTGTCATTTCAAGGTGCTCAAGGGAAGGCGCATTGTGGTCATAATCAAATACGAATGCACACATATCAAGCTCTGCAATATACCGAGCCATCTCATCCTCTGCCAGCGCACTGCCTGAAAAGCCCAGATTGATGTGGTCACACTCAAGCTCTCTTGCTACCACAGCAGTATAAGCATTACCCGGTCTTGAGGCACAGCCTCCCTGAGTGATAGAGGATCCGTAAAATACAATAGGTGCTTGCGTTTTATAAGGCTCCGGCGCAAGCACTGCTGAGCTTTCGCTGACACCTATATAAAGCTCACTTACATCACTGTACAATGGGAAATTGATAGTTATCTCCTTCATATCAGTATTTCCCAGCTCAGCTACGCTCTCATACTCCGTTGTAACGCTAATGGGAGGGATAAAGCTGCTTATATGGCGTTCTTTTTCTTCCTTTACATACATATCAAATCCTGCTGAGCCGGCAAGCGTAAAATGTCCCATTTTACCTACAGAATTCATTTTTACGTTTACAGCAACATATGCGCTGTCTGTCTTGAAACGCACTCTTCCTCCTGCAGTATTAGTGTGCAAGGCATAAACTCCCTCGCTAATAGTCTTTGCCGCTTTCTCAGGCATTCTGCGGAAACATCCGTTTTCATAAATGACCCCATACACTCTGAAGGGCTCACACAAAACATTATAAAATCTTATATCATTTTTACCTATCTTAGTTTCTATCTTAAAATTCTTGTCGATCAGAGAAACATCTTTCATTTTAGTTCACCTCTTCTTCTATTCTATCACATAGCCCGGTTATTGACAACATCACCGTTCTTAAAATATTGTGTAAAGAAATTGAAAAAACTCTTGTAAGGTATACCTGTTTGTTGATATAATGATGTTGTATCAATATGTAAATCTATAGAAACAGAGGATAGATCAAATGAGCTTCAAAAAAGACTTTTTGTGGGGCGTTGCCACTGCTGCTTATCAGATCGAAGGTGCCGCATTCGAGGACGGTAAGGGCCTTAGCATATGGGACGTTTATTCACATATTCCCGGCAAGATCAAGGAAGAACATAACGGCGACGTTGCCTGCGACCACTACCACAGATATAAGGAAGATGTTGCTCTTATGAAGGAGCTTGGAACTAAGGTGTACCGCTTCTCAGTATCATGGGCAAGAATACTGCCTAACGGTATCGGCGAGGTTAATCAGAAGGGTATCGACTTCTATAATAACCTTATCGACGAGCTTATCGCAGCAGGAATCACCCCATGTCTTGTTCTTTTTCACTGGGACTATCCCTACGAGCTTTATAAGAAGGGCGGCTGGCTCAATGCTGACAGCTCCGATTGGTTTAAATACTATACAGAAGTATGCGCTAAAGCGTTCGGCGACAGAGTTAAAATGTGGATAACCTTCAACGAGCCTCAGTGCTTCCTTGGCGAAGGTCACCTTAACGGAGGAACTGCTCCCGGAATCAAGATGACTGTAGGCGACGTTGTTCGTATGGGACATAATGTAATGCTCTCCCACGGTAAGGCTGTTATGGCAATTCGCGAGCTTGTTGAAAACAGCATCGTAGGCTACGCACCCTCTTGCGACGTATGCGCACCTGATACAGACGATCCCCGCGACGTTGAGGCTGCACGCCGCCGCTATTTCTCCTTTGATGAGGAGTGGTGGATGTGGAATGTTTCTCTTTGGAGCGACCCTGTTATGCTTGGAAGATACCCCGAAGAAGACCCTATTTTCCAGAGAAAGCTCAAGCCTCACCTTCCCGAGGGCTATGAGGAGGATATGAAGATAATCTGCCAGCCTCTTGACTTCTACGGTCAGAATATCTATACAGCATCTCACTGGAGAGCCGATGAAAACGGCGAAGCAAAGTGGACACGCCTTCCCACAGGAACAGCTAAATCCACAAACAACTGGCCTCTTACACCCGAAGCACTTTATTGGGGACCTAAATTCCTCTACGAGAGATATAAAACACCTATCATCATCACAGAAAACGGTATGGCTTGTCACGACTGGATATCTGTAGACGGTAAGGTACACGACCCCAACCGTATCGATTACATAACTCGCTATCTGAGAGCACTGAAAAAATGTGCAGAGGATGGCGCTGATATTGCAGGATATTGGTATTGGGCACTTCTCGATAACTTCGAGTGGGGCGACGGCTTCACACAGCACTTCGGTCTTGTTTATATGAACTATCAGACCCTTGAGCGTGTTAAGAAAGACTCATTCGACTTCTACCGTGAGGTTATGGCAACAAACGGAGAAAACATCTAACAATTACCCTCAAGCCTTTTTCGGCTTGAGGGCGATTTTTTATCGGGACAGCAATATAATATCGTTATCTTACTGATTTAGTAGTATAAGATCAAAAAATCACCTGCCTTGCGGCAGGTGATTTCATCGTTAATTGTGAATATATTTGTATGCAACTTCCATTCCCTTATCAGGGTGATATGTCCATTCAACCTTAATGCCAATATCCTCGAATGTCTCAGACTGCTTACCCATAGACCATGTTGTATTCAGCATGTCTCTGTAAACAGAATCGGAAAGACCTAATGCAGTATTGATCTTTTCAATGGCACTAAGCGCTTCATAGTTGGTGTAATCATCTCTGTTGTAGGGATTGGTGTCGATCTCGAGATAACTGCTGTCGCTGCCAACCTCAGCCCATGTGGATGAACAATACTCGTCATAGATCTCGTTGAAGTCGGGAAGGTCCTTCTTAACAACAACATCGATCTCAGCCTCTACACCGTCTATCACAAGAGTGATAGTACACTTACCGGGAGCAATAGCCTCAATGCGGCCAACATCGCTGACCTCAGCAACATCCTCGTCGCTGGATGTCCATTCGGAATTTTTAATAGTAGCCTTATCAGGATATACAGTGTACTCTACCTGGTAGCTTTCACCTTCGATGATCTCAACAGCATCTTCTTCCATAACTATATCGTCTACTGCTACAGGTCTGAAAAGAATGAAAAGAATGATTGCTCCAACTATTCCGATGACAGCAAACAGACCCACAACCAAACCGATAATAAGAGGAAGCGCAGACTTCTTCTTGGGAGCCTGTGTAGATGTTACACTAAGTGAATCAGCACCGCAGGAAGGACAAAATCTCTGACCCTCTACAAGCTGTGCACCACACTTCTTGCATGTGTTTGTAACTGCTGCAGGATTGATAACAGGAGCTTCTACTACCTTCCCTGCCTCGCATGTGCAGCCACTCTTTGCATAGCATTCTGCGTGATATGTATGTCCACACTTCTCGCAAACCGCAACTGCCTCGCCCTCGCCTATGGGATTGTTGCAGGCAGGACAGATCTTAAATGTTGAATCGTTCATAATATACCTCCGTATTATTTTTATTAATAAATTTCCGTCAGTGTTTTAATGTCGGAATTTTTATACGATTTTAAATGTACCTTGAATATCTCGTAAGGAATAGAGCCGCCTGACATATATTCGCCGTCGTTGTAAAGTCCAAGACTTGTGATTCCTATAACCTCAAAATCCCCATTTACAAGAATTCCGCCACTGCTTCCGGGTGCTATGTAGCTGTCGGAAAGAATATAATACATACCGTCGATCTTGCCGTGAATATCGCTGTATTCTTCCATTACAGTACCGGAATTGATCGCCATCTTAACAGAGGAATTAGGATATCCTACAGAATAGCACACCTCTCCCTCTTCATAGTCTTCACAAAAGTCGATCTCCTTATAATGGCTTGATATCTTATCATATCCGTCAAGCTTTCCGATGAATATATCCTTTTTCTCGCTGTTAAAGACCCCGCCCAGTATCTTTAGCTCTGTATAACGTCCGCCATCCTCATCCTTAATATCAAAGAAAGCAACTGCCGAATGAGCCTCATTCATAACATGGTTGTTGGTTATAAACCATCCATCACTGTTGAGAACAAATCCACTGCCCGTCCCAAGAGCCTCGCCTTCCTCATCCTTGATAACTATCTGAAAAACATTACCAACGAAATAGTCGCCGTTGGGTTCCCTCATAGCAGTGTATACATATTCATTCTTGCCGGAATCCTTATCCCATTCTGTATACAACCACTTTTCTGTATCCTCGGGAAGCTCAAAGGTAGGCTTGTCCTCCTCATCCTCAACAAAAAAAGCCTCGTTAAGAACATTGCCGTCGTGGTCCTTCCAAACGATATGAGACTTTGCCACACGCTTGGCCGTGCAAACAGTTACCTGACCTGCCTGAGTAACACTCCATTCCGTGTAATGCCACTCATCAGAATCCTCAGGAAGCTCTCTCGATGTGGGATCATAGCTTTTAACAAAAGAAGCCGATTCTATCAGTTCTCCGTCAGTATCAAACCAAGATATCTCGACTTTTTCCTCGAAGGAAAAACATCCTGTTAAAAGCACCAGAGCTAATAACAACGAACAAATTGAAACAGAATATCTCAAATTATTACGTAACAATTTTTACATCCTCGATTATTGTCATTTTTTGTAATTCTGATTATTAACACAATTATATAGTAATTTTATGTTAATGTCAAGGCATATTCTTATTATTTACACATTTGAGGTGTTCAATATTTGCACAGTTGAGGTATTAAAATGAAGATATATGACTACAATGGCAAAAAAAACATATGCGGTATAAAAGTGCATGAAGCACGCAGAAGAATGAAATTGACGCAGAGCGATCTGGCAGCCAAGCTACAGCTCGCAGGGATAATAATCGAGAGGGACAGCGTTTCAAGAATAGAGATAGGAACGCGCTTCGTATCAGACTATGAACTGATGGAGCTGTCCAAAATTTTAAAAGTGTCTGTAGATTGGCTCTTAGGAATAGAAAAATAAAAAGACGCAGAAGCAAAGACGTGATCCGTCCATGCTTCTGCGGCCTCTATTATATAAATTCTTTTACTTATTAACATCCCCGGTTTTTGTTATATCTATCATTTTAGAGAAAAGCTCAAAGGGTTCTTTCCATGTATCGTAAAATCTCATGATCGTTGATGACGATGGAAGTTTAAGAGCAGATAATTCTTTGGCTGTCGCAGGAATCGGATTTCCATTTTTTAAGTACACAAGAATAAGGTCATCTACTTCCTGCTTGGTATATTTTGCTTTTTTTGCGTTTAATATCGTAATATCTGCATCACAGATAAATGAATCAAAGGAACCGTAACGATCAATGATCACAGACAAGCTATACGGAAATACCTCTAAGAATTCATTTCTGGATTCAAACACCCTACCGTTTTTACCGATAATGTTCTTTGTGGATGCCATTATTTCTTCTTTAGAAATAAATTTTTGCCTTTTGGATATTTCAGAACCAATTTCTTCTTGAAACCTTTGCATGGTGCCGAAGTATTTGTATATCACCTTAGACGTAGGTAATCCGTTTTCTTTTCGCAGATCCTTTAGTGTGATCTTACTATGTGAAGCTAAATACTTCTTACAAGCAGCAATTACTTTTTCCTTAGTCCATAATTCATAATTTAAATCCAACCCTAAAGCAAGCTTGATGTCAGTAAAATTTTTGTATTCAGGATAATAGGATAAAATGCAAGGCAGCGACGGAAGCTCATTCTCTTTCGTAAGGTCAACTTGCCTGAATTCAGGGTTTATTTTTGAATATTCAACTAACCGCTCCCAAATATTTTCCCTGTTCCACACTACATCAGTCTTAAGACCAAATGCTGATTTCAACTGAGTCATTGTGCCATAGTATTTGGTTATGTAAATAACAGAAGGTAATCCGTTTTTGTCCCTGGTGAAATCTACCCGTTTTATACTACCGTGCTTTTTAATAAACTCACCAACAGCCATGTCAAATATCTCTTTTGTCATTTTTTCATCACTGTTGCTGAGTTGTTGTGACATGGAACACGGAGGATCATCAATAGTTTCGCCAAACATAAATCTCTTAGCCTTTTCTTCCAATATAAAGTCATGCATTTGCTTGTCGCTTTTTGATAGGTTGCAGTCAATACACAATATCTGACAATTCTCAAAAGTAGATTTTCCACCCTTAGCATATGCTAAAATGTGATCGAAATGACATTCTGATTTTGAAGTAAGAATCCTTCCACATAAGGTACATTTTAACTGTCCATTGTTTTTCTCCAAATTGGATAAAACCACCTGATATTGAACACTGTCGGAGAAAACACGATCATTCATAATAACACCTCACCAAATCATTTATATGTTGCTTCTATATTTCGTTAAGTATATAATAAACAACATTGATCAAATTGTCAATGGTATATATTTTCTCGCCAATCACCTTAGTTATCTACTCCCAATTACTGTAGCAAAGCCATTACATGTTGGTCATCTGCGTTCCGCAATCATAGGCGAAGCCCTTAAGCGCATTATAACTGCTACGGGAAGAACTGCCATAGGAGACGTGCATTTAGGAGATTGGGGATTGCCAATGGGCTTGGTACTCGCAGAGCTTGAAGAAAGATATGGAGATGATCTCCCTATCTTGACAACAGATCTTTTGAATGAGATATATCCGAACATTGGTACGGAGAGAGTGATTCAAGCAAATACGTTCCCGAATTGATAGAAATACTAAAAATCAAGAACATCCTTGTTGAGAGTGAGGGAGTGCAAATTGTAGAGGTCGCTAAAGAGGACGATAAACAGCCAATGCCGCCAACCATCATTATAAAATCCAACGGTTCGGAAGGATACGCCACCACGGATATTGCCACCATCATACAA
>JAFUMU010000013.1 GCA_017482495.1 Clostridia bacterium
ATGCTGATCTTATTTGCTTGCCTCAAGACGACGCTTGAACTTGTCAACTCGTCCGCCGGAATCTACAAACTTCTGCTTTCCGGTGAAGAAGGGATGACACTTGGAGCAAATTTCAACACGAATCTCACCGTTTGCATCGCCCTTTGTGGAGCGTGTAGTAACAGTTTCGCCGCAAGCGCAACGGATCGTTACTTCCTTGTAATCGGGATGAATTCCTGCTTTCATTTTATGAACACACCTTTCTTTGCTTTTGTGTAGTTGTTATTCACAGTACAGTGCATTGTACCACAAAGAAAATAATTAGTCAAGTGTTTTCTTTAAAAAAACTCCACATTTATGCAAGCTATATACCTGCGCTTATTTCTGTTTTTAATCTTTGTATGATTTTCTTTTCAAGCCGTGAGATATATGACTGTGAGATACCCAAAAGGTCTGCGACCTCCTTCTGCGTTTTTTCTTTTCCTCCCGAAAGACCGTAGCGAAGCTCGATTATCTCTCTTTCTCTGGGTGCAAGGTGGCTGACTGCCTCTCTGAGTATCCTTTCATCCTCGGCTCTTTCAAGGTCGCGGCTGACAATGTCGGGGTCACTTCCCAGCACATCGGAGAGAAGCAGCTCGTTTCCGTCCCAGTCGGTGTTAAGGGGCTCGTCAATGGATATGTCGCAGCGGCGATTGGAGCTTTTTCTCAGATACATCAATATCTCGTTTTCGATACATCTTGAGGCATATGTGGCTAACTTGATGTTTTTGTCGGAGCGATATGTGTTTATTGCCTTTATGAGGCCTATGGTGCCGATGGATATAAGATCCTCGATACCTGTGCTTCCTCCTTCAAACTTTCTGGCAATATAGACCACGAGACGCAAATTGTGCTCAATAAGTGTCCTTCTTGCGTTTTTATCGGATTCAAGACGCTGTATGACCTCTGTCTCTTCATCGGGGGTAAGGGGGGGCGGCAAGGTTTCAGGACCGTTTATGTAAAAATCATTACCCGTGTCGCCCTTTGCAAGAGATGCGGCGATCTTTTTTAAAAGCATCCATATATTCATTGTTGTTTCCTTTCGAGACACTCAGGGTATCAGTACAGAAGGGGCTGTAGCGGGATATCCTGCGTAGTAGTTTTTTCTTTTGTCGGTGGGGGCTATGAGTAGGTCTCTGGTGACAGATCTTTTTCCTGCGGTTATTACCGACATGTCAGGGCGGATGGCACATACAAGGCTTGCTCCGTCCTCGCTTCCCCTGGGAATAAGGCGAGGCATTATTCCGTTTGCACTCAGTATCTCTGTGTCGCAGGATATTAAAGCGCTTACTATGTAGGGAGGAAGGAGAGCTGAAAGCTCTTCTCCCGATATTAGAAGCACAGGTCTGCCGGAAAACGGATCGCGAAGGAGATTTCCGCTGTCGCAAAGAGCGGTAAACTCTATGGTCTTTCCGCCATAGGTGATCTTGACCCCCATATCCTTGCATCCTGACCTTGCGGATAGTGCTCTGATTACAAAAAACAGCACAACGCAGGCGGAAATGGCTGTTGGTATGATAAATGAGGCATCGTTGCCGTTACTTCCAAATGAGAGCACCGCTGTCATTATTCCTGCAAGCAAAGCCCCACAACCTCCGAATATTATACATTGGCGTATAAAAGGGATCACTCCGTCAAATCCGAAGCTGATAATGCACATGGCTCCGCCTACAAGCGCCGCAGCGATGTATTGAAGTATGCCTCCTATGCCTGAAGCAGTTGCTGCTACTCCGTAAACTGCTCCCAAGGCTGATGCAATACAAAGTCGCAGGGGCTTTTTTGTCACAGCACCAAGGGATGCTGATGCGGACAGCGATATAAAATCCATAGCAAAATTTACAAGAAAAAGTATGTCTGCATATAAAACTGTTTCCATAGTCTCTCCTTTCCTTGACAAATAGGATTATACAGCCTGAGCTGACATCTTTTTTGTCACATCAGGCAAAAAGAAATTCAAGTTTTTGAAGAAAAACGGACCGAATTTGCGCCGTGAAACGATTAAAAGCTTCAAAAACATTCCGGGAAAAGCTGTGAATGTGAACAAAATGTAAAAAAACTTCAAATGCACAGTCGAAAAAAGAAAAAAAGCATTTTCTTGCGTATATTATATTGTATAATAAACGTCGGAGGTGTTGACTCGTGACTGTTGCAGAGCTGTTTTGTGAGAGAGAAAAGCAAACGCTTTCTCCTTATGCCTTTTTGACCTCTCAGACAAGAGGAAGGGATTTCCCTTGCGTCCCCTGTAAAAACAGGACGGAATTCCAGAGAGACAGAGACAGGATACTTCATTCCAAGGCATTCAGAAGGCTTATGCATAAGACACAGGTCTTTTTGTTTCCTGTGGATGAGCACTACAGAACGAGAATGACACATACCCTTGAGGTAACACAGATAGCACGTATCATAGCCAGAGCGCTTATGTTAAACGAGGACCTTAGCGAAGCGGGCGCGCTTGGCCACGATATAGGCCATACCCCCTTCGGTCATGCGGGCGAGCAGGTCATGCAGGAAAAATTCGACCCGGAATTTACTCACTATAAGCAAGGCGTTAGAATGGTGGAGAAGCTGGAAAATAACGGTGCGGGGCTTAATCTGACATGGGAGGTCCGTGATGCTATTCTTAACCATGCAGGAAGCTGTATGGCATCCACCCTTGAGGGAAGGATAATCAAATTTGCCGACAGAATAGCTTATATCAATCACGATATCGATGATGCTGTAAGAGCAGGAATACTTTCCATAGACGATATTCCGAAGGATATCATCTCCGTTGTGGGCAGAGGTCACGGTGAACGTATCAATACAATGGTAACGAGCGTGGTTGAGGCAAGCTTCGGTAAGAAGGATATAAAAATGACACCTGAGGTGGGAGAGGCGATGAGCGCCCTGAGAGATTTCCTTTTTGAAGCAGTGTACAGAAATCCTGTGGCTAAGGGCGAGGAGGTAAAGGCGCGCAGTATGCTTGCGGAGCTTTATGACTACTACGTAATGCATCCCGAGCAGATGCCGGAATTTTACTATAACAATACGGAATTTGAGCCGGTAGGCAGATGTGTGTGTGACTACATATCAGGCATGACCGACAGATATGCAATAGATCAGTATAAAAAGCTGTTTATCCCCGGAGTATGGCAGAAGGTGGGAGAATAGTAAAAAATAGCCGATGATCGAAAGGAGGAAGCATATGATCCCGGCAAGCGTGATCGAAGATCTTAAATTCAGAAACAGAATAGAAGACGTTGTTGGGAGCTATGTAACTCTAAAGAGATCAGGGCGTAATCTTTTGGGGCTTTGCCCCTTTCATAGTGAGAAAACACCCTCGTTTTCCGTAAATGAAACCAACCAATTCTATCATTGCTTTGGATGCGGAGAGGGGGGCGATGTTATCACCTTTGTGATGAAAACAGAAAACCTCGACTATAGAGGTGCCCTTGAATTTCTTGCAAAAAGAGCGGGAATAACACTCCCTGATGACGATAATATTTCTCAGCGCGGCGTCGGCAGACAGCGGGTGCTTGAAATGAATAAATGCGCTGCGAGATTCTTCCGCGATATGCTCTTTGATCCCGAAATAGGCCGCGAGGGAAGAGAATATCTTATGGAAAAAAGAGGACTTTCGAGCGCAATAGTCAAGCGATTCGGACTTGGTTATGCACCGAATTCCTTTAATATGCTCAGGGACCATCTGCAACGAAACGGATTTACAAGAGAAGAAATGGTGGAGGGATATCTTTGCCAGGTCAGTAAAAAGAACGAAAAGAGTATATACGATTGCTTTCGTAACAGAGTTATGTTTCCTATAATAGACGTAACGGGGAATATAATCGCATTTGGCGGACGAGTGCTTGATGACTCCAAGCCAAAGTATCTTAACTCTGCAGATACCCCTGCATTCAGAAAAAGTAAGAACCTTTTCGCTCTCAATTATGCAAGGAACTTTTCTGAAGATAACCTGATTCTTTGCGAGGGATATATGGACGTTATTGCCCTGCATGCGGCAGGATTCCAGAATGCTGTGGCAACATTGGGTACAGCAATCACACCGGATCAGGCAAGACTGATGAAGAGATATTCCGATAAGGTGATCATTTCCTACGACAGCGACGATGCGGGACGTAAGGCGGCGTCGAGGGCACTGGGACTTTTGTCGGAGGCGGGCGTTGATGCAACGGTTCTTAAAATGAGCGAAGCCAAGGACCCCGACGAGTTTATTTCAAAATTCGGTGCAGACAAATACAGGACCTTGCTTTCAGAGGGCAGAAGCGAATTTGACTTCAAGATAGACGGAGTCAGAGAAAAATATGACTTCGCAGTTCCCGAACAGAAGATAAAAGCGGCGGCTGCGCTTACCCGTGAGATAGCGGGATATTATTCAAGCGTTGTAAGAGAGATATACATGGCTAAAGCCGCAAAGGCACTTGAGCTTCCTCTCGAAAGCATCAGAAATGACGTGAACCGTGCAATGAGTAAGAAACGGTATGAGGAAAAGCAGAAAAGGCGTACGGATCTGGTGAGAGATATCTCAGGGCTAAGTAATAAGACCAATCCCGATAAGGCTAAAAATCCCAAGTGTACCAATCTTGAAGAGATAGTTCTTGGAATGATGCTGAGCCGTGAGGAATTTCTGAAAAGAGGATGCGAGAGACTGTCCTCTGAAGATTTTTATACCTCTCTCAATAAGCGGCTTTTTGAGTTTATAACAGCAGCATATAAGGAAGGCGGATTCGATATAGGGCAGCTTGCCTCGGAATTCGGCTCGGACGAAATATCTGCTGCAATAAAATATAAGGCGGACCGTGAGCGCATGTCTGTAAATACTGACAGTGCCTTTGATGAATCCGCCGATAACTTGAAAAGGGAATGCGCAATGCAGAAAAAAAAGGACGAGGGCGGAAGCGATCCCCTCGATACTATACTGAGGCGCAGAAAAGAAATGAAAAAATAAGCAGATAAATAAAAGGAGCTTTTTTGAATGGAACAGGAAAAGAAAACGGTTGATGTGAAGGATCTTATTGAAAAGGGTAAGCAGAAGGGCTCCCTTTCCAATTCTGAGATCATGGAGGCCATTGAATACGCAGATTATGACATAGATCAGATCGAGCGCCTCTATGATCAGCTTGAATCAAGCGGTATCGATATTATCAATTACGACGGCGCAATGAGCGAGGAAGAGACCAAGAACGAGCTTGATCAGATGGAGAGCGCCAAGGATATGGAGAAGATGCTCCAGCAGGAGGGACTTGCCATTGATGACCCTGTAAGAATGTATCTCAAGGAGATCGGTAAGGTGCCGCTTCTTGATACAGACGCAGAGCTTGAGATCGCTCAAAGAATGGCAGAGGGCGATGAGCAGGCAAAGACCATGCTTATCGAGGCAAACCTCCGTCTTGTTGTAAGTATCGCTAAGAGATACGTAGGTAAGGGTATGTTCTTCCTTGACCTTATCCAGGAGGGTAACCTTGGCCTTATGAAGGCTGTTGAGAAGTTCGACTATACCAAGGGATATAAGTTCTCCACATACGCAACATGGTGGATCCGTCAGGCTATCACAAGAGCCATCGCCGACCAGGCAAGAACTATCCGTATCCCCGTTCATATGGTTGAGACCATCCATAAGGTTTCCCGCTATCAGCGTCAGCTTCTTCAGGAGCTTGGCCATGAGGCAACAGCCGAGGAGGTGGCAGAGAAGATCGGTATGTCAGCCGATAAGGTCCGCGAGATCATGAAGATAGCACAGGACCCTGTTTCTCTTGAAACTCCCATCGGTGAGGAGGAGGATAGCCACCTTGGAGACTTTATTCCCGACGACGATTCTCCCGCTCCCCAGGAGGCAGCATCCTTCGCAATGCTCAGAGAACAGCTTTGTGAGGTGTTGCATACACTCACCCCCAGAGAGGAACACGTGCTTAAGCTTCGTTACGGCCTTGATGACGGACGTCCCCGTACACTTGAAGAGGTGGGCAAGGAGTTTAATATTACCCGTGAGCGTATCCGCCAGATCGAGGCGAAGGCACTCAGAAAGCTCCGTCATCCCAGCAGATCCAAGAGACTTAAGGATTTTCTGGATTGATGGGTCGGAACTTATAAAAATTTACATTCTAAAAAATAACTTGTTATTTTGTGCAAAAATACCCTGTGAATGTTAAATGTAACAAAAAAACATCTTTTATGGTGTGCGTTTGACACAATTAATGTGAATAATGTGTTAAAACGGATGAGGAAATAAGCGTTTTTTAAATAGGCATTATATGTGTCAAAAGACCAAAAACAACTTGACATATAATGTGCTTTAGTGTAAAATATATAAAGCATATGTGTCTCATGACACAATTACGACCGATTTGATTTCTTTGAGGAGGAACCGATAAAATGAAAAGAAGAATTGTTAGTTTACTGCTGTGTGCATCAATGCTTCTCACAGGCATTCTTGCGACAGGCTGTGCCGGCGATGGCGACGATTCTCTCACAACAGAAACCGGAGACGAAAGCTCCGCGCTTGTTCGTACCAGTATGACACTTACACTTTGGGTACCTACGGAGTGTGAGGTAGACGAAGAAACAGGCGAACTTCCCGAGGAGACTCAGGATGCTCTTGAAGAGGTTGAAGCAGCGATCAATAAGATCACCGTTTCCAAATATGATACAGCTATCAAGCTTTACGCTATTCCTACAGATGACTACGAAGAAGCGGTAAAGAAGCAGATGCAGGACATCAAGGACCGTAAGGAAAAAGCTAAGAAGGAAGCAGAAGAGAGAAGAAAGGCAGAGAGAGAAGCTGCGAAACGCGGCGAGACACTTCCTCCCACAGAGAAGGCTGATAAGGAAGAGGGCGAGAATCCCTATGACCTTATCGTTAACAGCTCTCCCACACATCCTCACGTAGAGAATAACCAGATGGATATCTTCCTTGTAAGAGGCTACGACGACTATAAATTCTACGTAGATAATATGTTCGTTGAAGCGCTTGATGAGGAGATCAACGGTACATCCAAGGTACTTAAGCAGTATATATACCCCGACTTCCTTGAAGCTGCAAAGGTAGATGGAATCACATATGCTGTTCCCAATAACCATATGGTCGGCGAATATACATACCTCCTTGCCAATAAGGAGCTTGCTACTAAATACGGCAAGACAGAGACAGACCTTATGAACATTTTCAACAACTACGAATTCGTTAAGAGCGTAGCTGAGAATGAAGAGGGCGTAACACCTGTATGGGGAGAGATCTCACCCGACTATATTCAGTACTGGTCAGGCCAGGGAAGCGGACAGTTCTCCGTCCTTGCAACCAACTCCAAAGCATACGATCCCACAAAGAAGATCGAGGCTCTTGAAGGCGTAGTGTTCAAGAACGTAATGGATGTTCAGGCATTCTACGATTCAACCTATTATCAGAAGCTCTATACTGAGAACGGCTGGATATCCAATGCAGAAAGCGTTGATAACTTTGCATACGGATTTGTAACTACAACACCTGACGTTGTAGAAGAGATGTATGGCGATACACACTATATCTACGCATACCGTGTTCCCCAGGGTACACTTGATGACTATTGCGCATCGATGTTCGCTGTCAGCTCACATACTAAGGATAAGGCACGTGCGATGGAGATCATCACACACCTCAACACTCAGACAGACCTTAGAACGATCCTCCAGTACGGTGTTGAAGGTACACATTGGAAGTATGACGAGATAGACGATTCCGTTATCGTTAAGACAAGCGATGTTTATAAGATGAACATCAATGATACAGGTAATGTTTATATGACATATCCTGACTATAATACCCCCATGATCTGGGATGCTTCCAAGAAACAGAACCTTGATTCCTTCTATCCTGTAACATATTATATGACAGACTATGTACATGATGGCAATAAGGAAATAATAGCAGAGTTTGATAAGTTCTGTGCTGAGATCAAGAAAGAGATCGACGGAATGACTGCTGCTGAATTCAAGGATCAGAAAACACGACTCAAGGATACTATCGATCGTAACCCCTACTACCAGATGCTTACATATACTAACGGTAAGTACGGTAAGACAGAGGAGGACGGATATTTCGAGGATAACTCCATCGTATATATGTGGTCCGAAAAGGTTAAGCTTATTAAAGAAGGTTGATAAATAGCCAAGAAAGCGGTGCCGTGTGCGCCGCTTTCTTTGTAAGAACGAAAGGAGAATGATAAAGTGAAAAAGTATAAGACAGAAATGCATTGCCATTCATGGCCGGTAAGCCGTTGCGCACTTCATAAGCATGAAGAGCTGGTGGAGCAGTACCTTGAATTCGGATATACAACGGTTGTTCTGACAGAACATCTCAATGAGTATACCTTCCACGGAATGGATGATAAGTCCCTCGTGGAAAAAATGGATTATTATCTTGACGGATATAGAAATCTGAAAAAAGTGGCAGGTGACCGCCTTAACATACTCCTTGGAGCAGAAGCTCATTTTGCAGGTATGGGCGACTCCGATTTTCTTATATACGGCGCGGATGAGGAATTCTTCCTTAATAATCCCGATATCTATCTTTATGACCACTGGAGAAACGGAGCACATATCAGAAATAACGGTCTGCTCCTTTTTCAGGCACACCCCTTTCGCTACAGACAGATGCTTTGTCCTGTGGAATGCTTGGCAGGCATAGAGGTGTATAATGGACATATAGAACAGAATAGCCATAACAGAATGGCAGAGCATTGGATCGAGGAATATCCTCAGCTCATCGGTATTTCCGGAAGTGACCACCATGACCCTTGGCAGTATCCCGTGGCAGGAATATTGACGGATGAGCCTATAACCAATAATAAACAGCTTGTAGAGATTCTTAAAAGCGGCAATTTTGAGCTGATTCGCGATGAGGAGACAAGAAATAAGTGTATCGAGGATATAAAAAACGCACAGCATTAAAACTTTGAGACTGAGAAAACGTGAGATTTAGCGAGAAAAACAAAGCATTTTTGAGAAAACGACTACCTAAATTAAAATTTTGAAGAATTTTCGAAAAAAGTATTGACAAGCCATGCGGCGTTTGATATAATACACAGGCTGAATAAAAACAATTAACTTAAGCTAAATTTCGGAGGATAGTTCTATGTCAACATATATGGCAAAGAAGGAAACCGTTGAGCGCAAGTGGTACATCATCGACGCGGCTGGTAAGCCCCTCGGTAGAACTGCAGCAGCAGCGGCTACAATACTTCGCGGCAAGCACAGACCTGAGTTCACACCTCATGTTGACTGCGGCGAATTCGTAATCATCATCAACGCATCCAAGGCTGTTCTGACAGGTAAGAAGCTGGAGCAGAAGTTCTACCGTCGTCACAGCGGCTACATCGGCGGTCTTAAGGAAACATCCTATAAGACACTTATGGCAACAAAGCCCGAGCTTGCAATGCAGCTCGCAGTTAAGGGTATGCTTCCCCATAACTCTATCGGTGATAAGTCCATCACACGCCTTAAGGTATACGCAAACGAAGCACACAAGAACGAGGCACAGAAGCCCGTTCCCTACGAGTTCTAAGAAAGGGGATAACAGAATATGTATACAAGTGCAAAGCCTTATTTCTATGGCACAGGTAGAAGAAAGAGCTCTACAGCTCGCGTACGTCTGTATCCCGGTACAGGTACAATCACAATCAACGGCCGTGATATCGACGAATACTTCGGCCTTGAAACACTCAAGCTCATCATCAACCAGCCCTTCGCTGTAACAGACACAATGGGCAAGTTTGATATCGTAGCAAACGTTCGCGGCGGCGGCTTCTCCGGTCAGGCAGGCGCTATCCGTCACGGTGCAGCACGTGCACTCCTCCTCGCAGACGAAACATTCCGTCCTTCCCTCAAGAAGGCTGGCCTCCTCACAAGAGACCCCAGAATGAAGGAAAGAAAGAAGTACGGTCTCAAGGCAGCTCGTCGTGCAAGCCAGTTCTCCAAGAGATAAGTCATTATTTCAAAGAGTATCACCCCGAAACCATCACTGGTTTCGGGGTTTTTGCTTGTTCCGTTTGACTTGACGAAAAAATTGTGGTAAAATGGTGAAAATACTTTGAAAGGGCATTGTTATGTCTATATTGTCTGTTGCATTTTTGACATTTCTGCTTGCTTTGGCAGTAGTGTTCCATCTGGCGCCGGTAAAAATAAGACCTTACATTATCCTTGCCGGGAATATATACTTTTTCCTGCAGTTTGATTGGCGCTATTCAATATTCCTGCTTTTCAGTATAATAACGACCTACCTGGGCGCTCTTGCCATCGAAAGGCTTGAAAGATTCAAAAAAGCTACAGTCGCTTTGGTTATGGTTCTTAATGTAGGCGTTCTGTTTTTTGTGAAGTACGTGCCGTGGCTTCTTGGTATCGCATCAAATGCACTCAGCTTTGACGCGAGCGGCATTATCGACAGGATAATCGTCCCCATCGGTATCTCCTTCTATACTCTTCAGGTCTGTGGCTACTGTATCGACGTTTACAGAGGCAAATATCCTGCAGAAAAGAATATATTCAAATACGCATCCTTTGCAACCTTCTTCCCACTTATGATGCAGGGCCCCATCTCCCGCTTCGATCAGCTTGGGGAACAGCTTTGGAGAAAAGAAAAGCTGCAGAATGTGTACCACAACTTTACCTACGGTGCCCAGCTTATGCTTTGGGGCTTTTTCAAGAAGATGGTCATTGCCGATAGAGCAGCGCTTGCCGTTGATACAGTTTTCGGAAATCAGTATTCCTATAGCGGATGGGCAGTATTTTGGGCAATCCTTTGCTACACTCTGCAGATATATGCCGATTTCTCGGGATGTGTTGATATCTCAAGAGGCGCAGCTCAGCTCTTTGGCATTAATATAATCGAAAACTTTAAGCACCCATATTTTGCAACATCCATTCAGGATTTCTGGAAGAGATGGCATATCGCTCTTTCAAGCTGGCTGAGAGATTACGTTTATATCCCCCTGGGCGGTAACAGAAAGGGCAATGTGAGAAAATATGTTAATATGCTTATAGTGTTCTTTGTAAGCGGACTCTGGCACGGCGTGGGATATCACTATATCGTGTGGGGTCTCCTTCAGGGGTTCTATCAGATAGTGGGTGCCCTTACCCTTGGCATAAGAAAGAAGATAACAGGAGCCCTTCGCATCGAACGCGAAAGCACCTGGTTCAAGAATATCCAGAGGTTTATCACATTCGTTCTTGTAAACATTTCCTGGGTAGTGTTCCGCGCAAACAATACCAAGGGCGCGGTTCAGCTTCTTCTGAGTGTATTTACCTTTGCGCCCCTGCCCAACAGATATATTCCCGGTCTTGATTTCCTTGATACCGTTGTGCTTGTAGCTGCCACAGCCGTGCTGTTCTTTGTATCCTACTATCAGAATAAGGGCTATCATATCAGAGACGAGATAGCAAAGACAGTACTTCCCGTAAGATGGGTAGTGTACATACTTGCCTTCCTTGCTGTTCTCGTTCTCGGTATATACGGTCCCGGATTCTCCGCATCATCCTTTATCTATATGAATTTCTGAGAGGTGGCTTATGAATAAGGAAAAAATAAGTAAGATAATTCGTGCCACCGCATTTTTGCTGTGTGCAGTAACTGTGTTTTGTGTTGCATCAAGCATCTACGAAAGGAAAACATATTCAGGCGCATGGAACTATATGGGGAAGCTTAACGAGTTTTATAATATGGAAGAAAACTCAGTTGACTATATAGGTCTTGGCTCAAGCCATATGTATTGTACTCTTAATCCCCTTGAGGTCTGGGACGAAAGCGGCATCCCCGGATTTGTCCTTGCGACTCAGCAGCAGCCCCTGACGGCAACCTATTATTATCTTAAGGAAGCCTTTAAGACCCAGTCTCCAAAGTACGTTATCCTTGAAGGTTATATGGCTATCGGCGGAGAACAGGCAGAGGAAGGGGTTATATATGACGCTGTTGACCCTCTTAAGCCCTCACTTAATAAGATTCAGCTGATAAACGCCCTGGTGGATGAGGACGATCGTCCCAATTACATCTTTAATGTACTTAAATACCATTCTCGCTGGAAAGATGTGACCCTTAAGGAGGCGGAGCTTGCCTTTGACCATAAGGATGATATTTATAAAGGCTTTGTTCCACTTAACGGAAGCTTTGCTGCTGTCAATAAAATACCTGACTACAGTAAGGCAACAGCAGGTGATATTGGAGAGCACAATAAAAAGGCACTTGCCGATATACTTGCCGTTACTAAGGAAAACGGTGCAGAGCTTGTTATAATGATCGCCCCCTATGATGCCGAAAATGAGAAGATACTCTCTGCAATGAAATCCGTCAGAGATTGGGCAGAGGAAAATTCCGTTGAGGTTCTTGATTATTCGCTTAGACTTGACGAGCTGAGTATCGATCCTGCTGCAGATTATTATGACGGCTCACACCTTGACACCTCAGGCGCGGCAAAGATAAGCAGAGAGATAGCCAAATATCTCGAAAATAATGCAATTGCCGAAAATGAGAATGTAAATAAAGAAAAGTGGAATTCCGATCTGGACATCTACAGAAAGAATTTCGGATAAGATCATCCCGACAGATAAAAGTCTGTCGGGATTTTTTGCAGTAGCAGACAAGTATCTTTGCGTCTGCAGTGCAACGTTACAAGGGTGAGGTTGCGCAGATAAGATGTTTATATATTTTCTTTGGCGATCTCTTTTACCTGTCGTATAAATTCATCCACCTCGGCTGTGGTGGTAAAATAGCTGAATGATGCACGAACGGCGCCCTCTGAGTTCAGAGAGTCGTGAGCATCGGGAGCACAGTGAAGTCCGCTCCTTACGCAGATACCTCGTTTGTCAAGCTCTCTTGCTATATCTGTGTGAGAGATTCCGTGGATGTTAAAAAGAAAATTTGCCCCGGGAGCATGGGAGTCGTATATTTTTATGCCGCGTATGGAGGAAAGATTATCATAACATCTGTACCAAAGCTTCCTTTGTTTTCTGCCTATATATTCCTCACCGTGAGATCGGACAAACCGAACACCTTCGTAAAGTGATGCTATAGCAGGAGTGGCGGGAGTGCCTGCCTCAAGACGGTCAGGGAAGTGCAGGGGCATATTCTCGTCTCTTGAGTCCGATCCGCTTCCGCCGTGAAGGAGAGGAGAGATATTCATATGATCTCGGAAAACCATAATACCTGTCCCCTGTATTCCCAAAAGTCCCTTGTGCCCTGCCGCACACAGAATATCGATGTTGTCTCTTTTTATATCAATGTTGACGCTTCCCGCGCTTTGGGAAGCGTCAACAATAAACGGTATGCCGCGATCTCGGCATATCTTTCCCAAATCTCTGATGGGCATAGTCCTGCCTGTTATATTGGATTTGTGGATACAGATGACGGCACTTGTGTCCTTACATATCATTCTTGATAGCAGACGTGGCATGTTTTTTGTATCCCAAGACGGTAGAATATCCCTTGTGCATCCTCTGTCTCGGCATAACGCAAGTACAGGACGCCTGACACTGTTGTGCTCAAAATCTGTTGTGATGAACCTTTTGCCCTGTATGATGCCGTTGATAGCAGTGTTTAGCGATGAGGTGGCACCTGCGGTGAAGATTACATTTTCTGCTTCAGCTCCAAACAGTGATGCTATTTCTTCGCGTGCTTTGTATATAAGCTCCGAGGCGGCAATTGATGCTGAATGACTACCTCTGCCCGGATTTCCGCATTGAGCCCATTTTATGAGAGCTTCCGTTACATTAGGGGGCTTTTTGTAGGTAGTGGCAGCGTTGTCAAGATATATCATCTGTCTCTCCTGGTTCCTGATGAGCCCATTATTTCTCCGAAATCAATATTTTTTGCTTTCAGTATCCTTTTTACCTCAACCTCCCTTTCGCAGGGAAAGCTGATACCGTAAGCACAGCCTCTCTTTGTCAGTGAGGTATCTATTGATACTATTTGTGAGAATATTCCCACTCGGGAGAGGGCGTCGCGAGCCTTCATTGCTCCCGTCATATTTCTGATGGCTGCAATACACATATTAACTCCTTTCATTATTATTGTATTCCGCTTTGACGTGTTTGTGAGCAGAGAGGTAAAATGTGTGATATCTGATCCCGTTGTAAATGTGTACAAAAAAATCAGAATAAAGGCCCAAACTTTGTCTAACTATTGACTTTATGGGGGGAATGTGGTAATATAAAATTAACTGTACGAACTTAGTTCGTTAAGAATTAAAGGAGGATAATACCGTGAAAAGAACATTACTTGTCCTTGTCATCGCCACACTTCTTTGCTGTATGTGCGCAGGCATTTTCTCAAGTGCCGCAGAAACAGTAACAGATCCCGCAGATGTATACGTGCCTCAGATCGCTGCAAATGAGGATAGCGATATAAAGATGTGGTTTGAGCATTCCTTCAAAAAGGTAATGACAAGTGACACAACACCGTCCGGAATGGACACTTATTCGGTCTATATGGGTAAAAATGAAATTGAAAATGCTCAATTTGTACTTTACTCTGATGTGACCAAGCCTAAGGTAAGAGCTTCTGTTACCAACTTCACAGACGCAGATGGCAATTCCTTCTCCGCATCAGTATATTATCAGATGTACATTACCCTTAACCACCTTGATACTCTCGGATATCAGGGCGCAACAGCGGAAAATACATTTATACGTAACGGCGAGCAGCCTGACCCTGTAGTTCCTATGAGCAAAGCAGGACTTGTTCAGCTTAATGCAGGCAAGAGCCAGGCGTTCTATATTCGCCTTGAAACAACTGAGGATACTAAGCCCGGTTGGTACTCAGCTCAGCTTGAGATCAAGGATAATAAAGCAAAGGTCCTTAAGACTGCAACAGTTTATGCCTATGTTTGGGACTTTACTCTAAGTGATGAATCTCCTCTGCAGACATCCTTCTATCTTGCAAATAAGCCCGACCAGTATGGTTCCTTTGAAACATACTACAACTATTTGCTTGAGAACAGAATGAATGCAATGGATGTTCCCAACGGCATTACATCAAGCAATAAATATTTGACAGACCCCAGAGTTAACTCTATCCGTGTATCCTCGTCCATTAACGGCGCAGCTTATAAGGATGATATTGCAGCATTCCCCGATTACGTAGATATCTATAATGATGTCTCATCCATGAAGGAATGGGAGGACATCAAGGATAAATTCTATTTCTATACTATAGACGAAGCAATGTCTGATGAGCAGCAGCAGGGTATCGTTGATCACTACGCAGCTCTCGGAATTGTAAAGCCTAAGGGCTCAACTGTTGATGACGTTATCAAATATGCTAATACTCTTGATAAGTACTGGCAGGATGCGGCGAAGGTAGTTCCCTATCACGAGAACCATCCTTATCCCTATAACGTATACGATAACCAGACAATGGCAACACTTGATCCAGCACTTCTCTACGACGGCGCACAGGCTATGATGGATAGTGAATCCATTAATATCTGGTGTCCTCAGATCTATGCATTTACTCCTCTTGAGGAGCTTAATGCATGTGGCTATTATGTAGATCCCAACTGTAAGATCAGAAGCCTTTCCGGCTCTATTTCCGGCAGTATCCGCGCAGGCGAGGGATACTTCAACTGGGAAAAGGTGTTTGGTGAGTTCCATGACAGAGCTGTTTCCAGCAACATTGTAAGGAACAGAGAAGGCGCAGGCAATAATGTTCTTTGGGCATACTCCGCAGGCTGGAACAAGAGCTATTCATACTGTAACCACCTTATCGAAAGCTCCGGTCTGCAGACAAAGATGCTGTTCTGGCAGCTTTATCAGAATGACGTTACAGGTTACCTTTACTACGGTACAAATAACTGGACAGAATATAAGCACGACCTTGACGGTGACGGTGCGGCAGACGATGTTCCCGTTGACAATACCGTAACAGGTACAAAGACGGGTAACTGGCATACAAACGAGCATCGTTACGACCTTGGCGGCGGTAACTACCACGCTATCTTCGGTAACGGTATGCTGTTCTATCAGGCAACACAGGGTGGCTTCACAAACGGTCTTCCTTATGTTGGCTCTATCCGTATCGATCACATCCGTGACGGTATCGATGAGTATCAGATGCTCACAATGCTTGAGGAGCTTGAAGGCGACGCAGCAGCAGATGCTATTGTTGGCTCAGTATCCAAGAATGTCGTAAACTACCTGTCTATGCCCGCATTCGACCGTAGCGGATTTGATTCGGAAATGGACGATTACGACGTAATGGCAGCAGTACGTAAGGAACTTGGCTTCGCGCTTGAGGCTGCTGTAGAGAATGAGTGCCACCACGTATATGATGACGGTAAGGTTACTAAGGCACCTACATGTCTTGAGCTTGGCGAGAAGACATATACATGTACTCTCTGCGGTGCAGGAAGTATTGAGTATATTCCTGCTCTCCATACAGAGGGCTCCTGCTTCGAAACTGAGACTATCACAGCAGTAGGTTGTACAACTGCAGGTAAGTATCTGCACACATGTACTATCTGCAAATATTCCAAGTATGAAACAGTAACTGCATATCACTCCGATCCTGCTCACTACAAGTACGAGGTTCATTCTGTAATGACAGCAGTACATAATATCATTTGCGATGTATGTAACGAAAACCTCAGAACAGAAAACCATTACAATCTTGCAGAATACACTAACACATGTACAGAGGCAGGCGAACACAATAATAAGTGTAAGTACTGCGGATATACAACAAAGGTAGCAGACGTAGAAGCAAAGGGACATTACCTTGTGGAGACATATAAGGCGCCCACATGTAAAGAAGAAGGACATAAGGGAGCAGAGTGCTACAATTGTGACTACACAGAGGCAGAGGTGCTTGAGATCATTGACCACAACTACGTAGACGGCAAGTGCACAATGTGTGGCGAATCCGACGGAAGCGTTTCCGCTACACCCGGTGACGTAGACGGCGACGGCGAGGTTACAATGCTTGACCTTTTTGCTCTCAAGCTGTTCATCAAGCAGAAGGACGTTCCCACCGATGCTGAAGTTGCTGCAGGCGACATTGACGGCGACGGTGAGCTTACTATGGTAGACTCCTTCGAGCTTAAATACCGCATCTCCAAGGGATATTTTAGAGAATAATTTATTACGGGGGAGGGGCTTTTAAGGAAAGCCCCTCCCCCGAGCCCCCTCCCAAACCTTTTC